>NZ_DGYR01000010.1:304-159244 GCF_002398425.1 Kocuria sp. UBA5001 | reverse complement strand
GCCCACCCCCGCCTGTGGGAGACTGAGGACCATGGCGAAAGACAGTGGCGGAGGGGATCTGCTGCCGACCGTGGACCAGGTCACCGAGGAAGCGATCAACATCGGCTACCGCTTCGACCAGAAGCTACAGCGCTGGCGGCAGGGCAGGGCAACCCAGCGCGGGGACATCCCCACCATGCTCGCCTTCGACGGCTACGGCAGCCCCCGCTACGTCCGGGCACTGGGCCGCGTGCTGCTCAAGACGCGCTCGCTGATCCAGGACACGGACGACGCCGACGAGTCGATCCGCGGCTGGCGCTCCTTCTCGTCCGTGCCCTTCGCGTTCGCCCACGTGAACATCTGGTTGGGGGATCACGAGTTCCACCTCGTCGCGGACAAGGGCGGCGTGATCGACGCGGACCTCAACGTGTCCATGGCCCCGGGGGTGCACTCCATCTACATGCAGGCCGAGGGCTCGGAGGTCACGGAGGCCAAAGTCACCGTGGTCTCGGACCAGCAGTACCTGGGGGTCGTGTGCGACGTGGACGACACCGTGATGGTCACCGCGCTGCCCCGGCCGATGCTCGCCGCCTGGAACTCCTTCGTGGCCAACGAGCACGCCCGCATCCCCACGCCGGGGATGTCCACCATGATGGACCGGCTGCGGCGCAAGCACCCGAATGCACCGTTCCTCTATCTCTCCACCGGGGCGTGGAACGTGGCACCCACGCTGCGCCGCTTCCTCACCCGCAACGCCTACCCCTCTGGTGCGCTGCTGCTGACCGACTGGGGTCCCACCACGGAGCGCTGGTTCCGCTCGGGCGCCCAGCACAAGGTCCAGAACCTGCAGCGACTGGCCACCAACTTCCCGCACGTGAAGTGGATCCTGATCGGAGACGACGGCCAGCACGACCCGCAGATCTACGCGGGCTTCGCCGAGCGCTACCCAGACTCTGTGGCGGCGGTCGTCATCCGCAACCTCTCACCCACCGAGGCCGTCCTCGCCAACGGTGCGCGTGTGCCGGACGGTCACCGGGTGATCGCCCCGGAGGGCGTGCTGTGGATCGAGGCCAACGACGGCGCCTCCATCTCGGACCAGCTGCGGGCCGCAGGACTGCTCTGACGTGCCCTGACACGAGCTCCGACCCTCCCTGACCTTCCCCGGCCATCTTTGCCCCCTCTCCTCAGCACCGGCTGCTGGTGCGCAACCCTCGGACGCCACGGGGCAGGCGATCGAGCGCGCCGGACTGGAGCACACCTTCCTGCGGGACAACTTCTACCTGGACGTCCTGCCCCTGTTTGCGGGTGGGGACCGTGTGCTGCGCGGACCCGCCGGGGACGGCCGCGTGGCCGCGGTGGCCCGGGCCGACGTCGCCGACGCCGTCGTGGCGGTCCTGCTGGACCCGTAGCCGCACACGCGCGGCGCCTAAACCCTCACGGGTCCCGAGTCGCTCACGATGACCGAGGTCGCCCAGGTCCTCACCTGCATGACCGGGGAGCAGTACCGCTACGAGACGGAGACGGTCGAGGCCGCACGCGAGTCCTGCGCCAGCGGTGACCCGTGCCCTCCCGCCCGGGCGACACGGCTCGGCAGTGGTCGGGACACGCGGTGCGAAAAGTTTTTCCGTGACGTCGGGAACGCCGCTTATCCACACCCCGGCGGCGAAAAACCGCGTGCTGCCGGGCACCGGCCACCGGGGGTCCTGTGGACAAACCGGGGGATAACCTCCGAGGCCCTGTGGATCGGGCAACCACATCATCTAGGGCTATGTCCCGGTACGCGCCACAAGATGTAGTATTGATCCAGATCTTCAACCACCTGGCGCACCACCCGGACCACGAGCTGAAAAGCCCCGGAGGCGCCGGAGAATCGGTACTTCCCGCAAGGAGAGATGGGCTATGTCAGTCACCGTGTATTCCAAGCCGTCGTGCGTCCAGTGCAACGCCACCTACCGCGCCCTCACCAAGAAGGGCATCGACTACACCGTCGTGGACGTCACCGAGGACACCGCCGCGTACGACCACGTGGTGGGCCTGGGCTACCAGCAGGTCCCGGTCGTCGAGGCCGGCGGCGAGCACTGGTCCGGGTTCCGCCCGGACAAGATCAACAGCCTGGCGCTGCTGCGCTCGGCATGAGCCCCACGCCGTGGCACCCGAGGGTGCCACGGCGGACGCAGCCCGCACTCGGTGGTCCTGGGAGCGCGAGCGTCCCGGCGGCCACCGGTTCTCGCCACCCACCAACGTTCCCCCAGAATCGAAGTGACCCGGCATGAGTGCCCTGGCCTCCGTTCTCGCCCAGGCGAAGGAATGGGAAGAACGCAACACCCCCGTCGTCGTGGGGGAGGAAGCACCCCTGGTGGTGTACTTCTCCTCCGTCACCCGCAACACGGACCGGTTCGTCGCCAAACTTCCCGTGCGGTCCCTTCGGCTGCCCCTGAAGACCTCTGATCCCGTTCCCCGCCTCACGGAACCGTACGTGCTGGCCGTGCCCAGCTACGGCAGGCCCGGGGGAGCGGGATCCGTTCCCCCGCAAGTCGTCAAGTTCCTCAACGACGCCCCCTCACGGCAGCAGCTCAAGGGTGTGCTCGGCGCGGGCAACACCAACTTCGGCCCCCTGTTCTGCGTGGCGGCGGAGAAGGTGGCCGCCAAGTGCCAGGTGCCCCTGCTCTACAAGTTCGAGCTGATGGGCACGGACGAGGACGTCGAAAAAGTCACCCAAGGATTGGAAGAGTTTTGGCAAGCATTCACGCAACCCCGGGAGTGAGCATTGAGCCCGGCCACGAGGACCCCACCTGCCCCGAGAAGTACCGGGGCCTGGGCTACCACGAGCTCAATGCCCTGCTGAACCTCTACGATGCCGATGGCAACATCCAGTTCGAGGCGGACCGCCAGGCGGCACGGCAGTACTTCCTGCAGCACGTCAACAAGAACACGGTGTTCTTCCACGACCTCGAGGAGAAGCTGCAGTACCTGGTGGACCACCAGTACTACGAGGCCGAGGTGCTCGAGAAGTACAGCATGGAGTTCATCAAGGAGCTATCCAAGCAGGCGTACGGCTACAAGTTCCGCTTCCAGACCTTCCTGGGCGCGTTCAAGTTCTACACGTCCTACACGCTGAAGACGTTCGACGGACAGCGCTACCTGGAGCGCTTCGAGGACCGCGTGGTCATGGTCTCCCTCTACCTCGCGGACGGGGACGAGACCCTGGCGAAGCGTCTGGTGGGCGAGATCATCTCCGGTCGCTTCCAGCCGGCCACTCCCACGTTCCTCAACGCGGGCAAGAAGCAGCGCGGCGAGCTGGTCTCGTGCTTCCTGGTGCGCTTCGAGGACAACATGGAGTCCATCGGGCGCAACATCAACTCGGCGCTGCAGCTGTCCAAGCGCGGCGGCGGTGTGGCGTTCGCGCTGACGAACCTGCGCGAGTCCGGTGCGCCGATCAAGATGATCGAGAACCAGTCCTCGGGCGTCATCCCGGTCATGAAGCTGCTGGAGGACTCGTTCTCCTACGCGAACCAGCTGGGGGCCCGTCAGGGCGCGGGTGCTGTGTACCTGCACGCCCACCACCCGGACATCCTCAATTTCCTGGACACCAAGCGCGAGAACGCGGACGAGAAGATCCGCATCAAGACCCTCTCGCTCGGCGTCGTCATCCCGGACATCACGTTCGAGCTGGCGAAGAAGAACCAGGACATGTACCTGTTCTCGCCGTACGACGTGGAGCGCATCTACGGAATGCCCTTCGCGGACGTGAACGTGAGCGAGAAGTACCACGAGATGGTGGACGACTCTCGGATCACGAAGACCAAGATCAACGCCCGCGAGTTCTTCCAGACCGTCGCTGAGGTGCAGTTCGAGTCCGGCTACCCGTACATCATGTTCGAGGACACGGTGAACCGCGCCAACCCGATCGACGGCAAGATCATCATGTCCAACCTGTGCTCCGAGATCCTGCAGGTCTCCGAGCCCTCGGTCTACAACGAGGACCTCACCTATGCGGAGGTGGGCAAGGACATCTCGTGCAACCTGGGGTCCATGAACATCGCCATGGCCATGGAGTCCCCGGACTTCGGGGCGAGCATCGAGACCGCGATTCGCGGCCTCACCGCCGTGTCGGACATGTCCAACATCGACTCCGTGCCCTCGATCCGCCGCGGCAACCAGATGTCCCACGCGGTGGGCCTGGGCCAGATGAACCTGCACGGGTACCTGGCCAAGGAGCACGTGTTCTACGGTTCCGAGGAGGGCGTGGACTTCACGAACATGTACTTCTACGCCGTGACGTACCACGCGATCCGGGCGTCGAACCTGATCGCCAAGGAGCGCGGGGAGTCCTTCGTGGGCTTCGAGAAGTCCGACTATGCGAAGGGCACGTACTTCGACAAGTACATCGACGGCACGTGGGAGCCGGCGACCGCCCGCGTCCGCGAGCTTTTCGCGCGCGCCGGTGTGGCGCTGCCCACCGCGCAGGACTGGCGTGAGCTGCGCGAGAAGGTCATGGCGGACGGGATGTACAACCAGAACCTGCAGGCCGTGCCGCCCACGGGTTCCATCTCGTACATCAACAACTCCACCTCCTCGATCCACCCGATCGCCTCGCGCATCGAGATCCGCAAGGAGGGCAAGCTGGGGCGCGTGTACTACCCGGCGCCCTTCATGGATGACGAGAACCTGGAGTACTTCCAGGACGCGTACGAGATCGGCTACGAGAAGATCATCGACACGTACGCCGCGGCCACGCAGCACGTGGACCAGGGCCTGTCCCTGACGCTGTTCTTCAAGGACACCGCCACCACGCGGGAGATCAACCGCGCGCAGATCTACGCGTGGCGCAAGGGCATCAAGACCATGTACTACTCGCGCATCCGCCAGCTGGCGCTCGAGGGCACCGAGGTCGAGGGCTGCGTCTCCTGCATGCTGTGACCTCCGCCGTCTCCTGACGGCACCGCGTCGGCCGACGCAGCTCCCGCCCCGCCCGGGTCTCTTACCCGGGCGGGGCGGGAGTTTTCCACCCACCTACATGCTCATGGACTCGGCCACCCTGAGTCTTCGAGCTCTGCTGGAAGGCAACGTCCTCACCACCCTGCGGACCCCCGCCTTCTCGGCCGTGGCCACCGACTACCTGGCCCCGAAGGAGACAACCAAGCTCGTGGTGTTCGGCACGGGGCCGCAGGCGCTCGCCCACGGCGCGGCATTCGCCGAGATCCGCTCGTTCACGGAGGTGGTGGTGTGCGGCCGGACGCTGCGTGCGTCGTCGCCAAGGGATCCCACGAGCCACAGTTCCGCGAGCTCGATTCCGCGCTCACGGGTCGCGCCCAGGTGGTCGTGGAGGACCGGGCCACCGCCATGCGTGAAGCCGGGGACGTGATCCAGGCCGTCGCCGACAGTTCCTTGCACGAGGACTCACTCGTGGACCTCGCGGACGTCGTCACGGGCGGGGTGGCCCCTGATACGGCGCGGCCCCGCGTGTTCAAGTGCGTGGGCATGAGCCGGCAGGACCTGGTCGTGGCCGTAGGGGTGGTCGATCCGAACGCGTGAGAGGGGAGAGGGCGCCGTCGTCTTGCTTCGTCAACGGCCACATCAGGGCGACGGCGTGCGCTGCGTACGGATGATGGTCCCGCTCCACGCGGCCACCAGGAGGGTGATCCCCAGCGCCGCGCCCAGGAGGGTCACCGGGCTCGAGGCGAAGGTCTGGGAAATGGCCCGTGTGGGCACACCCACGGCGAAACCGAAGGCGGCCAGGGTGCCCAGGTAGCAACCGAGCATGTTCCGCCGGTGCATTCGGACGTCGCCGTGCAGGATCCCCCACATGGCCGACCCCACCGAGAAGAGGGTGAATGCGGCGAGTCCGTGCAGCAATTGCACCGGTCCCAGCAGCAGAACAGAGAACGCGCACGACGCGTGAACGGCGATGATCGGTGTGAAGTGCTCCATACCGCTAAGATAGTTGCGGTATCCAGCGCGCGCCATCAGGACAACTGGCGCGCGGACGACTATCCGAGGGGGCTGCGTCATGCTGCTCAATGCCCTGGCCGAGGTCAGCAACACCACCACGGCCAGCATCAAGTTCTACCGCCGGGAGGGACTGTTGCCGGCCGGTACCAGGCTCACCGCGACGCGGCAGGACTACGGTCAGGGTCACGTGGAACGCCTGCAGCTCATCCGGGTACTGAGGGAGGAGGCCGGTGCCACGATCCCCGACATCCGTGCGCTGGTCACCGTGATCGACGATCCACGGCGGCCCCTCGTGAATGCCCTCGAGATCGCCCAGTCGCTCGCCGAGGGCCTGTCACCTTCCGAGGCAGGCGGGCCCCCGGAGCACCGGGAGGATCCGATGATCCGGGACCTGCTCACGCAGCTGGGGTGGCCGGACGTGGCCAGCGGGCCGCGCCGGGCGCTCGGTGAGTTGTTGGAGGGCATGCGGGCCGCTGGTTCACCCGTGGACAGGGGCGTCCTGCTGCGATACGGCCGCGCGCTCGATGAGCTCACTCGCGTGGACATCGCGGGTATGCTCGAGCCCGCGCAGCCTCCGGTGGATTCCCTCTCCGGCGACACCGGTGGAGCGGGGGAGACACCGTCCCGGGACGTCATCGTGGCCCGCGCGGTTTGGGGAATGGTCTCCTGCGATCGGCTGACCCGGGTGCTGCGGGCCCTGGGCCATGTCTCCCACTCGGTGCGCAGCGCCGGGTCGTAGGTCAGCGGTGGCACGCGGAAGGCCCCAGAACGTAGTGTTCCGGGGCCTTGTCTGGTGCGCGATACTGGGATCGAACCAGTGACCTCTTCCGTGTCAGGGAAGCGCGCTACCGCTGCGCCAATCGCGCTCAATCTCTTGAACGAGGTGGTTGCACCGAGGTGGAGACGGGATTCGAACCCGCGTAGACGGCTTTGCAGGCCGCTGCCTAACCACTCGGCCACCCCACCGGGGACCAGATCCTTGGAGGACAAGGTCTCAGGTCTCGACCAGGGTCGAAAACTGCGAGCGGACGACGGGAGTCGAACCCGCGACCCTCACCATGGCAAGGTGATGCTCTACCAGCTGAGCTACGTCCGCATTGTTGGCCGATCGGGACCCTGTTTCTGCAGTGCTCCGTTCTTCCGAGCGGAAACTTTATCACAGGTTCTCGCGCTGTCCTCCGCTGTGCCTTGGGAACCTGAGTTCCTTCGGTGCGTTGCATCGGGGCGTTGCCAACGAGCAGAAACATTACCGACACGATCCGGCGGGGGCAAATCGGGTGGTCGGGCCCGTGGGGGCGGGGGGTGAGCTCAATTTGCCGATCCCCGGGGACGTGCTCTAGAGTTTTCAACGTTGCAAGCGCGATTGGCGCAGCGGTAGCGCGCTTCGTTCACACCGAAGAGGTCACTGGTTCGATCCCAGTATCGCGCACTGTAACGAGGAACCCGGTCCCGGGAGGGGCCGGGTTCCTTTGCGTCCGAGACCTTTTCGGTCGGCTTGCCGAACGCCACCAACCATGCGGCACAGGCACTGGCATCGACGCCCACGCGCTCCACTGTCCGTGTCTGAGCCCTTTCCTACGCTGAGCCCATGACCCAACCTCGCCTGGCCCGCCAAACCGCCACCGGTCGCATGTATGCGCGCGAGGAGGGCGGTGACCTGCAGGTTCCGTCCATTACCACGATCATCGGCTGCGAGGCGAACGACCTCGGTGGCTGGTACGGCTACAGCGCGGCCCAGGCGCTGGCCTCCGACCCCCAGCTGCCGGATGCGCTGCGGGACTCGCGACGTCGTCGTGCCCTGGTGAACCACGCGGCGAAGGCCGCCGAGCGCCACCGGGATCAGGCGGCCCGGCGCGGTGACCGCGTCCACGACTACTGCGAGCAGCTCGCGCTGCGCGCCATGGGCCGGGAGCACCGGGCGGAGGAGGCACGGCGGGACCTTGCCGAGCACCACGAGTCCCGGTTTGCGGACAGCGCGGACCAGTGGTGGGAGCTCTACCGCCCCGAGCCACTGGCCGCAGAGATCACCGTGTGGAACACCACTGTCGGCTACGCGGGCACGCTGGACCTCGTGGCCCGTATCGGGGGCAAGGTGTGCCTGATCGACTACAAGACCCGCGGCACGGACCGTTCGGGGCGTGTTAAGGCCCCGGACCCGAAGGTCGTCACGCAGCTCGTGGCCGGGCTCAAGGCGGAGGAGTCCCTCGTGGACGCCGCCACCGGCCGGTGGGAACCGTGGGCCTACGGGGATGCCGAGGTCCTCATGGCCGTGGCCATCGGGGAGACGGAGGCCCTGACCGTGCAGGCGGTGCCGGACCACCTGCCCGTGCACTGGTTCAAGTTCTGCGCCCTTGCCAAGGTGTGGGTGCGCTCCGCGGACCTCGAGGCCGCCGGCGCCCAGCTGCGGCCCCTCGCGCCGCCGCCCCTCGAGGACAACCCCACCGGGCGCGCGGGCGGTGTTCCGCAGAGCGCCACGGCCCGGACGGTCGAGGGCCCGGCCGTAGACTGAGACCCGCCCGCCCCACGTCCCACGTCCCACGACACCCAGCTAGAGGAGTGCATCGCCCGGTGAGTATTCTGCGCATCCGCACGATCGGGGACCCCGTGCTGCGGACCCCCGCCCAGGAGGTCACGCAGTTCGACGAGTCCTTGGAGACGTTGATCCGTGACATGTTCGAGACCATGTACGCCGTGGGTGGAGTGGGCCTCGCCGCGCCCCAGGTGGGCGTGGGCCTGCGCGTCTTCACGTGGGGCGTCCAGGGAGACGAGGGGCACGTGGTCAATCCCGAGGTGAGCCTCGGTGAGGACCCGCAGGAGGGCGGCGAGGGCTGCCTTTCCGTCCCCGGTCTGTCCTACGAGACGCCGCGCCGGAACTCCGTGGTGCTCACGGGCGTGGACCAGCACGGGAAGCCCGTGCGGCGCGAGGCCACGGGACTGCTCGCGAGGTGTTTCCAGCACGAGACCGACCACCTGTCCGGAAAGCTCTACGTGGACCGGCTCGTGGGGGAGGAGCGCAAGGACGCCATGCGGCAGCTGCGGCGGGCCACCTTCCAGGAGACGGCCGCGCGCATCACCCGTGAGCGGGAGGAGCAGCGCATCGGCGGCGGCCCGGGCACCGGGTCCGCACCGTCCGAGGACGACGCCGACCGCGCGGCTCACGCCGGGTCCTCGCGCGGTGCGGGAGGTTCCGCGTTCGGGCACGGAGGTGCACGATGACGACGAACGCTCCCAGCGAACCCTTGAAGGTCCTCTACGCGGGCACGCCCGAGACGGCCGTCCCCCCGCTCGAGGCGCTGCACGCCGATCCCCGCATCACCGTGGTGGCCGTGCTGACCCGGGAACCCGCACCCGTGGGACGCAGGAAGGTTCTCACGCCGTCGGCCGTCGGACGCCGCGCCGAGGAGCTCGGACTGCCCCTGCTCACCGCCAACCGCGTCACCGATGACCTGCTGGACGATCTCCGTGCCACGGGCGCGTCCATCGCGGCTGTCGTGGCCTACGGCGCCCTGCTGCCTGCGCCGGCGCTCGAGGTCTTCGAGCACGGCTGGATCAACCTCCACTTCTCTCTGCTGCCGCGCTGGCGCGGAGCCGCACCCGTCCAGCGCGCCCTCATGGCCGGGGACACCACGATCGGTGCCACCACGTTCGTCCTGGACGAGGGCATGGACACCGGGCCCGTGGTCGCCACGGTCATGGACGAGGTGCGCGCCGAGGACACCTCCGGCTCCGTGCTGGAGCGGCTCGCCCACGAGGGCTCGCCGCTGCTCGCGGACTCGCTGCTCGACGTCGCCTCCGGCCGGGTGAGGCCCGAACCGCAGCGCGGTGAACCGAGCCCGGCCCCCAAGCTGAGCGGCGCCGAGGCCCGCGTGCGGTGGGAGGATCCCGCCCCCGCGGTGTCCCACCGGGTCCGCGGTGTCACGCCCGAACCGGGAGCGTGGACCGAGTACCAGGGCCAGCGCTTCAAGCTCGAGCGCGTGGTCCCCGCCCCGGAGGTCACGGGGATCGCACCCGGTCACGTGGAGATCCGCGAGAAGCACGTGTACGTGGGGACCGGGTCCTCAGCGGTGGAGCTGACCCGTGTGCAGCCCTCCGGCAAGAAAGCAATGGCGGCGCTCGACTGGGCGCGCGGCCAGCAGAACAGGGAGCAGGTGGCGTTCGCATGAGCCGGGATCAGCACGAGCTGGGTGGCGCGTCCGACGGGCGCAACGAGCGCCGCAGTCAGGGGCCGGGAGACCGACGGGGTCCCGGAAACAGCCGCGGCGCGTCGCGTGACGGCTCCCGCCGCAACGCCCGTGGGCACGAGCGCAACCGCCGGTCCCAGCAGGAGCGCTCCTACTCCGCGCAGGCCCCGGCCCAGCGGCGTCGGAACTCCGACCCCGCACGGTTGACTGCCTTCCAGGCGCTGCGGGCGGTGAACTCCGAGGACGCCTACGGCAACCTGGTGCTGCCCCGCCTGGTGCGTGAGAACCGCCTGGACAGGAGGGACGCCGCCTTCGCCACGGAACTCGCCTACGGGACCATGCGCTGGCAGGGAACGTGGGACGCCGTGCTCGAGACATGCGTGGACCGCCCGCTCGACCAGCTCGATCCCGCCGTGCTGGATGCCCTGAGACTGGGTACCCACCAGCTGCTCGCCATGCGCGTGCCCGACCACGCGGCCCTCGACGCCACCGTGGGCCTCGTGCGCGGCGAGGTGGGGCAGGGCCCGGCAGGGCTCGTCAACGCGGTGCTGCGCAAGGTCGCGCGCCAGAGCGGGGAGGAGTGGCTGGACCAGCTCGCCGCCGAGCAGTCGGACGAGCTGCGGCGGATGGCCGTCCGGCACGCGCACCCCGCGTGGGAGATCCGTGCCATGCGGCGTGCCCTGCGCGTGAACGGCCGGGACACGGGGGAGATCGAGGCGCTGCTCGAGGCGGACAACGAACCGCCGAGCGTCCACCTCGTCGCGCTGCCGGGTCTGGGCTCCCTCGACGCCGCGATCGACGACGGCGCACGCCCGGGCGACCTCGTGCCGGACAGCGCCGTGAGCGCGGGCGGGGACGTCCACCGGATCCCCGGCACCCGCGAGGGTGTGGTAAGGGTGCAGGACGCCGGGTCCCAGCTCGTAGCGCGGGTCCTCGCCAAGGCCCCCGTGCAGGATGACGCCGGCCGGTGGGCGGACCTCTGCGCCGGTCCCGGTGGCAAGGCGGCCCTGCTGGCGGCGCTCGCGAACGAGCGCGGGGCCACGCTGCTGGCCAACGAGGTCGGCGAGCACCGCGCCGACCTCGTCCGCAATGCCCTCGCCCCCGTCCCGGAGGACGCGTGGCAGGTGCGGGTCGGAGATGCACGGGACGTCCCCGGTGCGGAGCCCGCCCGGTTCGACCGTGTCCTCGTGGATGTTCCGTGCACCGGCCTGGGGGCGCTGCGGCGCCGGCCCGAGGCGCGGTGGCGGCGCACGCCGTCGGACGTGGGGAATCTCGCCAGCATCCAGCGGCAGCTTCTCGACGCCGCACTGGACGTGACCCGCCCGGGAGGGGTGGCGCTCTACGCCACGTGCTCGCCGCACACCGCGGAAACGCACGACGTGCTCCAGGAGGTGCTGGACGCCCGCGGGGACGTCGAGGTCCTGGACACGGCGGAACTTGCCCGTTCCGCGGCCCTGCCCGGTGCGCTGGACGGGGAGCGCGCCGTGGGCCACGAGGTGCCCGGCGGTGGCACGAGCGTCCAGCTGTGGCCGCACGTGCACGGTACGGACGCCATGTTCATGGTCGCTCTGCGCCGGCGGTCCTGAGACTCGCGCCGACGTCGGGCGGAAACCCGGCGTCCGTGCGCGAGTCAGACGCCCGGCGGGCGCCGCCGCCCGCCCCTCACGTACGGGAATGTGCAGACAGACCCCCGGCACGTACATCCCGGCCACACCGGCCGCCCACCGGCTCCCAGGAGGAACCCATGTCACGCTGCGACATCCACCCGTCCATCCTCTCCGCAGACTTCTCGCACCTGGCGGAGGAGCTCCAGCGCATCTCCGGTGCGGACGCCGCGCACGTGGACGTGATGGACAACCACTTCGTCCCCAACCTGACCCTGGGTCTGCCGGCGGTGGAGAGACTCCAGGCGGTCTCGCCCATTCCCCTGGACCTGCACCTGATGATCGATGACCCGGACCGGTGGGCTCCCGCGTACGCGGAGGCCGGCTGCGCGTCCGTTACGTTCCACGCCGAGGCCGCCGCAGCGCCCGTCAAGCTGGCCCGGGAGCTGCGGGCCGCCGGGGCCAAGGCGGGTCTCGCAGTGCGACCCGCCACCCCGGTCGAGCCCTACCTGGACCTGCTGGCCGAGCTGGACATGCTCCTGATCATGACTGTGGAGCCCGGCTTTGGTGGTCAGAAGTTCCTGGACGTGACGCTGCCCAAGTTGCGCCGGGCCGCCGCCGCCGTGAAGGACCACGGTGGAACGGTGGCCCTGCAGGTGGACGGCGGGATCACGGAGGAGACCATTGCCCGTGCCGCGGAGGCCGGCGCGGACACGTTCGTCGCCGGTTCCGCGGTCTACGGCCAGGACGACCCCGCCGTCGCGATTGAGGCGCTCCGCAGGACCGCGCGGGAGCACCGGGCCTGAATTTATGCGGGCCCCGATGACGGGTCAGCGGAGAACGCCCTGCCTGTCAGCGCAGGTCCAGGAGTTCACGCAGTTCCGTGAAGGCGCCCCGCACCACGGTGTAGTGCGCCCACTTGCCGCGCTGCTCGCGTGTGAGCAGTCCGGCGTCCACCAGCTTCTTGAGGTGATGACTCACGGTGGGCTGGCTGATGTCGAGGACGTCCAGCAGGTCGCAGGCGCACACTGCGTCGCAGCCCTGCGCGGCGATGTGGGAGAGCAACCGCAGGCGCGTCGGGTCGGAGAGCGCCTTGAGCTTCGCGGTCATGCGCTCGGCCTCGCCGGCCCCGAGCGGCGAGGAGGCGAGCGAGCAGCACTCGGTTGCTTTCTCATCGATCAGCTCGGGTCGTTGCGCGGGTGCTTTCATACCGACATTTTACATTGACGGAAATCTATATGACCTCGTAGCGTATGTCCCATAGATGACCGTCGATACGAGGAGCTCGCCGCCCGTGAGTACCACCATCGCCCCCGCACCGGTGAGGCAGAGCATGTCGTTCCTGGACCGGTGGCTGCCGGCCTGGATCCTGCTGGCCATGGGCGTGGGCCTGCTGCTGGGCCGGCTGGTGCCGGGGCTGAACACGGCCTTGGAAGCCATGACGATCGGACAGGTGTCGCTGCCGATCGCAGTCGGTCTGCTGGTGATGATGTATCCCGTCCTGGCGAAGGTGCGCTACGACGAGACCCGCCGCGTGACCGGCGACAAGCGATTGCTTGGCCTGTCGCTCGTGCTCAACTGGGTCGTGGGACCGGCGTTGATGTTCGTGCTCGCCTGGGTGTTCCTGCCCGATCTGCCCGAGTACCGCACCGGGTTGATCATCGTGGGCCTGGCCCGGTGCATCGCCATGGTCCTGATCTGGAACGATCTCGCATGCGGTGACCGGGAGAGTGCGGCCGTGCTCGTGGCCATCAACTCCGTCTTCCAGGTCGTAGCCTTCGGCGCTCTGGGGTGGTTCTACCTCCAGGTCCTGCCGTCGTGGCTGGGGTTGCCCACCACCACGGCCGAATTCTCCGCGGGGGCGATCGTAGGATCCGTCCTGGTGTTCCTCGGCATCCCGCTGCTCGCAGGCTTCCTCACTCGCGTCCTGGGTGAACGGGCGAAGGGCCGGGACTGGTACGAGGAGAAGTTCCTCCCCGCGATCGGCCCGTGGGCCCTGTACGGCCTCCTGTTCACCATCGTGATGCTCTTCGCGCTCCAGGGGGACGCCATCACCTCACAGCCCCTCGACGTGGTCAGGATCGCGCTGCCGTTGCTCGTGTACTTCGCTCTGATGTTCGTCATCGGCCTCTTCGCCTCGAAAGCAGTGGGGCTCGACTACGGCAAGTCGGCCACGGTGGCCTTCACCGCGTCGGGCAACAACTTCGAACTGGCGATCGCCGTGGCCATCAGCACCTTCGGCGTCACCTCCGGGCAGGCACTGGCCGGCGTCGTGGGGCCGTTGATCGAAGTGCCCGTCCTGATTGGCCTGGTCTACGTGGCCCTGTGGGCCGGCCAGCGCGTGTTCCCGAACGATCCTTCTGTCCCCACCGACCGAACCCGGGAGACCGCATCATGAGCGCACCATCACCCACGAAACCGACCGTGCTCTTCGTCTGCGTCCACAACGCGGGCCGCTCCCAGATGGCGGCGGGCTACCTGGCCTCGATGTCAGGCGGGAGCATCGATGTCCGCTCGGCCGGGTCCGAACCGGCAGAGAGCCTGAACCCGGTGGCCGTGGAGGCAATGGCTGAGGAGGGCATCGATATCACCGCAGCCGTGCCCACGATCCTGCGGACGGAGCAGGTCAGGGCCTCCGACGTCGTCATCACCATGGGCTGTGGGGACACCTGCCCCGTGTTTCCGGGCAAGCGCTACGAGGCCTGGGACCTCGACGACCCGGCCGGTCAGCCCCTCGCGGACGTGCGCAGGATCCGCGACGACATCAAGGCCCGCGTCACCGGACTGCTCTCGGATCTGCAGGGCCGTGAGAACGGCCGGAAAACCAGGACGTAACCGCCCGGTGCCCCCGATCACGGGCATGGTGCGGCCGCGTGGCATAATGAGCGCAGCAACGTGTTCCGGGGTCGGTGCAATTCCGAACCGGCGGTGACAGTCCGCGAACCGTGAACACCGTGCGCCACCTCGCCCCGGCCCCTGTGGCCGGCCGGGCAGTGCACGGAACCACGGCCGAACCGGTGGAATTCCGGTGCCGACAGTACAGTCTGGATGGTAGGCACACGTGCGCGTTCCGGCGTTCCGCCGTGCTCATCCGCTGACGGGGGAGCACCCGGTCCCGTCGTGACGCCTTCCGCCGCACGACCCTGACCGGTCGGCGTGCGTCCTTCTCCCCGGAACCACTGGTCGTGGCGGGTGAGAGGAGACTCCATGGATGTCCTGCGGTGGTTGTTCGATGCACAGATCCGCGTGGGTGACGGGTTCATCCTGTGGCGCGAGGTGCTCGGCAACGTGTTCGGCCTGCTCTCCGCCCTGGGCGGGATGCGCCGGAAGGTCTGGGCGTGGCCCGTGGGCATCGTGGGCAACGCGATCCTCCTGACCGTCTTCCTGGGCGCCGTGTTCGACACCCCCAATCCCGTAAACCTGCTGGGCCAGGCGGGGCGCCAGGTCATGTTCATCGCCGTCTCGGTCTACGGCTGGGTGCAGTGGCGCCGGTCGCGGGGCGCGGAGCAGGAGGCCGTCTCGCCGCAGTGGGCGGGTCTGCGGCAGCGCGTCCTCCTGGTCGTCGCGCTGGTGGCAGGCACCGCGGTGCTGACGCCCGTGTTCCGCATGCTGGGCTCCTACGAGCCGGTGTGGGCGGACGCGTGGATCTTCATGGGCTCCCTGCTGGCCACCCTCGGCATGGCCAAGGGGTGGGTTGAGTTCTGGCTGTTCTGGGTCGCGGTGGACCTCGTGGGCGTCCCGCTGCTCTTCTCCGCGGGCTACTACGCCTCCGGGCTCATGTACATCTTCTACGGCGCATTCACCCTTGCGGGATTCTTCGTGTGGTGGCGGGTGAACACGAAGCAGCGCAGGAGCGCCACTATCGGGACGGGCTTCCCGGACCTCCACCTCTCCGTGGGCGAGGAGGAGCGGTGACGCCCGACGACGCCGCGCGGCCGCGTCCCCACGACGGTCACCGAGCGGTGGTCGGCGAGGCCTTCACCCCCGCGGAGGAAGCTGCCATGCGGGCGGCCCTCGCCGCGGCGCAGCGGGGCGTGCGCGGCGCGAACCCCGTGGTTGGTGCGGCCCTCATCGACGCCGCCGGAACCCCGCTGCACGTGGGCCACCACCGCGGCGCAGGCACGGACCACGCCGAGGTGGACGTGCTGCGGCAGGCCCGCGCAGCGGGGACGCCGCTGGGCGACACCACTCTGCTGGTCACCCTGGAACCGTGCCACCACACCGGGCGCACGGGCCCGTGCTCCGCCGCGATCCTTGCGGCCGGGATTCCCCGGGTGGTCTTCGCGGTGCCGGACGCCACGGACACCGCACGCGGCGGCGGGGCCCACCTCGCGGCGCACGGGGTGGACGTGCGCCACGGGCTGCTCGCGGACCCGGCGCGTGACCTCAACGACCGCTGGTTCCTGGCGCAGCGGCGTCGTCGGCCGTTCGTGACCCTCAAGCTCGCCCAGAGCCTCGACGGCAGGGCGGCTGCCGCGGACGGCACGAGCCAGTGGATCACCGGCGCCCCCGCCCGCGCCGAGGGCCACGCCCTGCGCGCGCGGGCGGACGCGATCCTGGTGGGCGGTGGCACGCTGCGTGCGGACGACCCGTCCCTCACGGCCCGGGACGCCCACGGGACTCCGGTCGAGAGTCAGCCGTTGCGCGCAGTGATGTCCACGGGGCCGGTACCGGAGCAGGCGCGCGTACGTCGCGGCGTCGCGGCGGGGCAGAGCGCAGCCCGGCCCGGGGCCTCCGGTGACGACGGGAGGTTCGCCCACCTGCCGACCCACGACCCCGCCGAGGCGCTGCAGACTCTTCGCGAGCTCAGCGCCGCCCACGTGCTCGTGGAGGGCGGGCCCACCGTGAGCGCAGCGTTCCTCGCCGCGGACCTCGTGGACGAGCTGTGGCTCTACCAGGCGCCCCTGCTGCTGGGGGAGGGCTCCGCATCCGTGGCCCCGCTCGGGATCGGCACGCTCACGGACGCCTCGCGCTGGCGGAGCGATCCGGTGGGGCTTCCAGAGGGGGAGCGCCCCGTGGCGGGGCTCGGCGAGGATGTCCGCTGGCACCTGCGGCCCGCACCCCGGGAGACGGTGTCCCAGTACCGAGGCCTGCACGCAGCGACGTTCGACAGGACGGTGACCGGCACCCCGGCGCCGCAGGATTTGACCACGCCTGATCCGGCGCCTCACGACCCTGGCCCATCCCACGCGGACTTGCCCGGTGCGGCACAGCACTGTGCCGCCCCGCCCCGCCCAGCATCCGCCGTTGCTCAGCAACCGTACGCCCACCCGTGCGCGCCGCGCGGCGCCTGACCTGCACCCCCGTCACTGAGGAGACCCGTTGTTCACCGGAATTGTCGAATCCCAGGCCACCGTCGAGCGCGTCGAACGGCTCGCGGAGGACGCCGCCCGCCTGCACGTGTCCGCCGGAGCGCTCGTCGCGGACCTGCCGGAGGGCGGGTCCCTGGCCGTCAACGGCGTGTGCCTCACAGCAGTGCCCGCCCCGGCGTCCGTGCCGGGGGACTTCACCGCGGACGTCATGGGGGAGACACTGCGCCTGACGACGCTGGGCGAGCTCAGCGGCGGGGAGACGGTCAACGTGGAACGCTGCACGGCCGTCGGGCAGCGGCTGGACGGACACGTGGTGCAGGGCCACGTGGACGGTGTCGGCACCGTGCTGCAGCGCACCGCGCACACGGGCTGGGAGACGGTGCGCGTGGGCCTGCCACGCGAGCTCGCACGCTACGTGGCCGTCAAGGGCTCTGTGGCCGTGGACGGCGTGTCCCTCACGGTCACCGCCGTCTCCGGGGTGGACGAGGCCGCGGCGTGGTTCGAGGTGGGGCTGATCCCCGAGACCCTGCGCACCACGACGCTGGGTGTGCGCGGGCCCGGTGCGCGCGTGAACCTGGAGGTGGACGTAATGGCCAAGTACGCGGAGCGGCTCGGGGTCTTCACCGCCCCGCAGGCGGCTTCCACCGACCGGGGCGTGGTGCTGGACGCCGTGGCCGCCATCGCCTCCGGCGCCGCGGTGCTGGTCGTGGACGACGAGGACCGCGAGAACGAGGGGGACCTGGTATTCGCCGCGCAGCACGCCACCCAGCCGCTCATGGGCTTCACCGTGCGTCACAGTTCCGGGGTGGTGTGCGTTCCCATGCCGCAGGAGACCGCGGACCGGCTGGGGCTGCCGCCCATGACCTCCCACAACGAGGACGCGAAGGGCACCGCCTACACCCTCACGTGCGACGCCCGGGTGGGCGTGAGCACCGGCATCAGCGCCCGCGACCGCGCCCTGACCGCCCGTTTGCTCGCCCTGCCCACCACGTCCGCCGCGGACCTGACCCGACCTGGCCACATCCTGCCGCTGCGCGCCGCGGCCGGGGGAGTCCGCGAACGCGCGGGGCACACCGAGGCCGCGGTGGAGCTCGCCCGCCTGGCGGGGTGCGAACCGGTGGGAGCGATAGCGGAGGTTGTGGACGACGACGGCCAGCCCCTGCGCGCGCCCGCCCTGCGCCGTTTCGCGGACCAGCACGGTCTGGTGATGATCAGCATCGCAGACCTGGTGGAGCACCTGGACGGCACGGCCGCGGCCACGCCGGACGCTCCCACCGGGCAGCGGAAGGGAGGGCTGCCCGCATGAGCGCACGCGAACGAGGCGACGGCACGTCAACCGGGGCCGACGACGTCGGCCCCGAGCGCGGCACGAACGCCGTCGACGCCGTACCGGTGCACGGGTACGGCACAGGTCCAGCGGCGAGCACCGCGGCCCCGGAGGACCGGGCGGGCCCCGGGACGGACACCGCGGCGGCGTCCTCCGTGGGGGAGCTCGAGCACAGCGAGCCCGTGGTCGTGCCCACCGAGCACGGCACGTTCTCGACCATCGGGTGGCGCGTGCCCGTGCCCTCCGGCGTTCCCGCGGCCGAGCACCTCTCGCTCACGGCACCGCCGCCCCCGGAGGAGGCGCACCTGCCACCCCTCGTGCGGCTGCACTCGGAGTGCCTCACCGGGGACGTCCTCGGCTCGTGGCGCTGCGACTGCGGTCCCCAGCTGCACCTGGCCATGGAGCGGGTGGCCCGTCACGGCGGGGCGGTCCTCTACCTGCGCAACCACGAGGGCCGGGGCATCGGGCTGATCAACAAGCTGCGGGCCTACAAGCTCCAGGACGGCGGCGCGGACACCGTGGACGCCAACACCCTGCTGGGGCTGCCAGCGGAGGCCCGCGACTACACCGCTGCCGGGCGGATCCTCACGGCCATGGGACTCACCGAGATCCGGCTTCTGTCCAACAACCCGGACAAGGTCGCCAAGCTGGAGGCCCTGGGGATCACGGTCACGCAGATGGTGCCCCACGAGGTCCACGCCCGGCACGAGAACATCGACTACCTGCGCACCAAGCGCGATCGCATGCACCACCACCTGACCCACCTCATCCCAGGAGAGAACTCATGAGCGGACACGGCGCCCCCACCATCCAGGCCTCGGACCTCGACGCCTCGCAGCTGACGATTGCCGTCGTGGCGGCGAGCTGGCACACCACCATCATGGACGGGCTGGTGGCCGGGGCCCGCCGTGCCCTGGAGGAGGCGCACACGGGGAAGGTCCTCGAGGTGCGCGTCCCCGGAAGCTTCGAGCTGCCCGTGGCGGCGCGCCGGCTCGCGGAGTCCGCGGACGCCGTCGTGGCCCTGGGCGTCGTCGTGCGCGGCGGCACACCGCACTTCGACTACGTGTGCAGCGCGGCGACCACGGGGCTGACGGACGTCAGCGTGGCCACGGGCACACCGGTGGGTTTCGGCGTGCTCACGTGCGACACCGAGCAGCAGGGCCTGGACCGCGCCGGGCTGGAGGGCTCCACCGAGGACAAGGGCTACGAGGCCGCCCACGCCGCCGTGAGCACCGCCCTGACCCTGCAGGGACTGGGCGTGTGAGCGCGGCCGGCGGTTCGGGGGAGGCGTGCGCACCCATTACCCTGGAACGGTGAAAACCTTCGAAGACCTCTTCACCGAACTCAGCGACAAGGCCGCGCGGCGCCCGGAGGGCTCCAAGACCGTCACGGAGCTGGACTCGGGAATCCACGGCATCGGCAAGAAGGTCGTCGAGGAGGCTGCCGAGGTCTGGATGGCGTGCGAGTACGAGACCGAGGCCGAGGCCGCGGAGGAGATCTCCCAGCTGCTCTACCACCTGCAGGTCATGATGATCGCCAAGGGCATGAGCCTCGAGGACGTCTACAAGCACCTGTGAGCCGCGCGCCGCCCGCGCGAAGCCCCCACCACGTCACCAAGGCCTCCCCACGGAGACCACGTCACCGAGTTCTCATCACAGAGTCCGCGTCGCGGAAAGGAACACCATGCTGCGAGTAGCCGTGCCCAACAAGGGTGCGCTGTCGGAAGCCGCCATCACCATGCTCACCGAGGCCGGGTACCGGCAGCGGCGCAGCAGCCGTGAACTCGTGCTCGTGGACAACGAGAACCACGTGGAGTTCTTCTACCTGCGCCCCCGTGACATCGCGATCTACGTGGGGAGCGGCACCCTGGACCTCGGTATCACCGGGCGGGACCTGCTCCTGGACTCCGGAGCCGAGGCCCACGAGGAGCTCGGTCTCGACTTCGCCCGCTCCACGTTCCGTTTGGCCGGTCCCCGCGGCCAGTTCCAGGACCTGCGAGAGCTGGAGGGCAAGCGGATCGCCACGAGCTACCAGCTGCTGCTCGGACGCTACCTTGCGGAGAAGGGCGTGGACGCCGAGGTGGTCCGCCTGGACGGTGCCGTGGAGTCCTCCATCCGCCTGGGGGTCGCGGACGCCATCGCGGACGTCGTGGAGACCGGCAACACGCTGCGCGCCGCAGGCCTCGAGATCTTCGACGAGCCCGTCATGCACTCGGAGGCCCTGCTCATCCGCCGCGGGGACGAGCCGGAGCCCGAGGGGCTGCAGGTGCTGCGACGCCGTCTGAAGGGCGTCCTCGTGGCGCGCCAGTACGTGATGATGGACTACGACATCAGCGAGGACCTGCTGCCCGCGGCCACCGAGATCACCCCCGGCATGGAGGGGCCCACTATCTCCCCGCTGGGCCGCGACGGCGCTGTGGCCGTGCGCGCCATGGTCCGCAAGAGCGACACGAACAACGTCATGGACGCCCTCTACGAGGTGGGTGCGCGGGCGATCCTCGTCTCACCCATCCAGGCCGCGCGGATCTGAGCATCCACGCGGGCAGGAAGCATTGATCGCAACAGTGAGGACGGTGGCGTGATGGGAGTGGCCGTACGGGTCATACCGTGCCTGGACGTGGACGCCGGGCGCGTGGTCAAGGGCGTGAACTTCGAGAATCTGCGCGACGCGGGGGACCCGGTGGAGCTCGCCGCCAGGTACAACCTGGCCGGGGCGGACGAACTGACGTTCCTGGACGTCACCGCGTCCTCGAGCGAGCGGGACACGATGTTCGACGTCGTCTCCCGTGCCGCGGAGGAGGTCTTCATCCCCCTCACCGTCGGCGGCGGGGTCCGCGCGCCCCAGGACGTGGACCGGCTGCTGCGCTGCGGGGCGGACAAGGCCTCGATCAACACCGCGGCGGTCGCGCGCCCGGGGGTGATCGACGAGATCACGGACCGTTTCGGCAACCAGGTGCTCGTGCTCTCCCTGGACGCCAGGCGCACGGGCAACACCCCGTCCGGTTTCGAGGTCACCACGCACGGCGGTCGCACCCTCACGGGCCTCGACGCGCTGGAGTGGGCCCGCGAGGCCGAGGACCGCGGCGTGGGGGAGATCCTGCTGAACTCCATGGACGCGGACGGCACGCGCAACGGCTTCGACCTGGAGATGATCTCCGCGGTGCGCGAGCGTGTGGGCGTGCCCCTGATTGCCTCCGGGGGCGCCGGGGCGCCCGAGCACTTCCCGCCCGCCGTCGCCGCCGGTGCCGACGCCGTGCTGGCGGCCTCGATCTTCCACTTCGGCCCGCACGAGGCAATCGCCCAGGTCAAGGACGCCCTGCGGGCGGCCGGCTGCGAGGTGCGCTGATGAACGGGGCGCAGGAACCCGGCGTCACGGGTGCACTGGACCCCCGGATCGCCGAGCTGCTCAAACGGGACCCGGCGGGGCTCGTGGCGGCCGTGGTGCAGCAGTACGACACCCTCGAGGTGCTCATGCTGGGCTGGATGGACGACGAGGCGCTGCGGCGCACCCTCACGGAGGGCCGGGTGACCTTCTGGTCCCGCTCCCGCCAGGAGTACTGGCGCAAGGGGGACACCTCAGGGCACGTCCAGACGGTGCACTCCGTCCACCTGGACTGCGACGGGGACGCCCTGCTGGTGCGCGTCGACCAGACCGGCGCGGCGTGCCACACGGGCGCGCGCACATGTTTCGACGAGCGGGACCTCCACGCGGAAAAGGCGGTTTGAATGCGGGACCTCGGCACCATCACACCCACCCTCGAGGAGTTCCGGGAGTACGCGCGCACGCGCCGTGTGATCCCGGTGCGCACCACCGTCCTCGCGGACGCCCTGACGCCCGTGGGCCTGTACCGGTGCCTGGTCACCCGCGACGGTGACCCCGCAGCCGGCACGTTCCTGCTGGAGTCCGCGGCCGAGGGCGGCGTGTGGTCGCGCTACTCGTTCGTGGGTGCCGGCTCCGTGGCCACGCTGACGTCGAAGGACGGCCAGGCCCACTGGCTTGGCGAGGCGCCGGCGGGCGCTCCCACGGACGGCGACCCCATGGAGGCCCTGCGTGCCACCATGGAGCTGCTGCACACCGAGCCCTTCGAGGGCGTGCCTCCCCTGACGAGCGGGATGGTCGGCTTCGTGGGCTGGGAGGCCGTGCGGCACTGGGAGAAGCTGCCGGACCCGCCCGAGGATGACCTGCACATGCCCGAGCTCGCCATGAACCTCGTCTCGGACATGGCGGTGCACGACAGCAAGGACGGCACCGTGATGCTCGTCGCCAACGCCGTGAACGTCAACGGCACCGACGAGAACGCCGACGCCGCCTACCACGACGCCGTCCGCCGGCTGCGCTCCATGGTGGACCGGCTGGCCACCCCGCTCGGGCACACCACCGTCTCGGTCACGGACCGGGAGGACCTCGACTCCGGGGACGTGGAGTCCGCCGTGCGTCAGTCGTGGGACCGCGAGCTGTTCATGTCCGCCATCGAGCGCGGCAAGCGGGCGATCGTGGACGGGGACATCTTCCAGGTGGTCGTCTCCCGCCGCTTCGAGGCCGAGTGCGGTGCGAGCTCCCTGGACGTCTACCGCACGCTGCGGCGGATCAACCCGAGCCCGTACATGTACCTGTACTCGTTCCAGGACGCGGACGGGCGGCCCTACTCGATCGTGGGGTCCTCGCCCGAGGCGCTCGTGACGGTCACCGGCAGGGAGGCCGTGACCCACCCCATTGCCGGTTCACGGCCGCGGGGCGCCACGGTGGACGAGGACGTGGCCCTGGGCCAGGAGCTGCTCGCGGACCAGAAGGAGCGCGCGGAGCACCTCATGCTCGTGGACCTCGCGCGCAACGACCTCTCGCGGATCGCCGAGCCCGGCAGCGTGGACGTCAGCGAGTTCATGGAGATCGAGCGCTTCAGCCACATCATGCACCTGTGCTCCACCGTGGTGGCCCGCATGCGCGAGGACGTCAGCGCGTACGACGTGCTCGCCGCAACCTTCCCTGCCGGGACCCTCTCGGGTGCGCCCAAGCCGCGCGCCCTGCGGCTGCTCGACGAGTACGAGCCGCTGCGCCGGGCGGTGTACGGCGGCGTGGTCGGGTACATGGACTTCGCGGGCAACATGGACATGGCCATCGCCATCCGCACCGCGCTGCTTCTCGAGGGCACGGCGTACGTCCAGGCGGGCGGGGGTATCGTGGCGGACTCGGATCCGGAGACGGAAGCCCTCGAGTCCCTCAACAAGGCCACGGCACCGCTGCGCGCGGCGCTGATCGCCGAGTCCCTGCGCTCCCTGCAGCGCTGAGAACCCCCACCGCATCCCGCGAGGAGCTGAGATTGCTGCGCCGTACCGCACCCGCCGTCCTGGTCACGCTGCTGTGTGCCCTGGCCCTGTTCGGCACCACCACACAGACCTGGATCCACGCCGGGGTCACCACGTCCCTGCAGCCGGTCACGGTGGATGTGACGGGTTCCGACGCCGCTCCGGCCGTGACCGCCCTGGGCCTCGTGGCCGCCGTCGCGGCGGTGGCGTCCGTGCTCGGCGGCCGGTGGCTGCGCAGCGTCGTCGGTGTCGTCGTGGCACTGGCGGGTGCGGGGGCGGTGGTGGCGGTCCTGGCCGTCACCACCGACGCCCGCGCCGCGGCGCAGCCCACCGTGGGCACGCGCACCGGCGTGATCAACGAGGGCGGCGACTACGCCCTCACCGGGTGGCCCTGGGGCGCAGTGGCCGCCGCGGTGCTGCTGGGGCTGTGCGGGGTGTGGCTCGTCCTGGTCGCCCAGCGCGTGCGCCGCCAGGCCTCTCAGCGCTACGACCGCGCGGCGGTCACGGGCGCGGGGGCCCAGGGTGGCAACGGCGAGGCGTCGGCAACGGCGACGTCGGGCACCCCCGCGCCGGGCGACGTCGGCACCCCGACCACGGTGGGGCAGGCTCAGGCCGCGGAGCACGCGGACGACATCGACACCTGGGACGCCCTGACCCGCGGCGAGGATCCCACCGGAGACTGAGTCGCGTGGCTGCCCGGGGCAGACGCCGGATAGTGGCACAATGGAGCCAGAGAATCCGACCCGCACACCACGCGGGCGCAGCACACTATGGGCCACAGGCTCAACCGGCACGGGAGAGTGGACACGAATGTCGAACACCGATCAGATCATCCTGGACCACACCGCCGCGGTGGGCCACGGCAACACCGTGGCCGGGTGGGCCTGCGTGGCCGTGATGACCGTGGGCGTCATCGTCGGCTGCACCGGCTTCGTGATGGCCTCCACCCCGGTCACCGTGGTGGGTGTCGGCCTGATCGTGGTGGGCGTGATCGTGGGGATCGTCCTGAAGGCCATGGGCTACGGCAAGGGCGGTTCAAAGACCGCGTCCCACTGATCCCCGAGTCCGGGACCAGCACGCACAACCATCGACGATGACCAGTTCCACGCACCGCGGAACTGGTCATCGTCTTCCGCACGCCGGGTGCTGCGGCACCGGCCTGCGGACCGACGAATGAGGAGACGCATGACGCAGCAGCACAGCGCTACGGTGCTGGACCAGATCATCGAGGGGGTGCGTGAGGACCTCGAGACCCGCCGGGCCGCGGTGAGCCTCGAGGAGCTGCAGCGTGCCGTGGCCCAGCGCGGTCCCGCGCTCGATGCCGAGGCCGCCCTGCGCGGCTCGGAGCCCGCGAGCGTGCAGGTGATCGCGGAGGTCAAGCGCTCGAGCCCCTCCAAGGGGGCGCTCGCCGAGATCACGGACCCGGCGGAGCTGGCCGCGAGCTACGAGCGCGGAGGTGCCTCGGCGATCTCCGTGCTCACGGAGCAGCGCCGATTCGGCGGCTCGCTCGCTGACCTCGACGCCGTCCGCGCCGCGGTGGGCATCCCCGTGCTTCGCAAGGACTTCGTGGTCGAGGACTACCAGGTGTGGGAGGCCCGCGCGCACGGAGCGGACCTCGTTCTGCTCATCGTCGCCGCGCTCGACGACGCCGCACTGCGCCACCTGCTCGAGCTCACCCACGAGCTCGGCATGCACGCCCTCGTGGAGACGCACACGGCGGAGGAGGTCGAGCGAGCGGTGGCCGCCGGCGCGCGGATCATCGGCGTGAACACGCGCAACCTCAAGACCCTGGAGGTGGATGTCCACACCTTCGGCCGGCTCGCCGGAGCCATGCCGCAGGACGTCGTGGTCGTGGCGGAGTCCGGTGTGCTGGGCGAGGAGCAGATTCGGCTCTACGCCGGTCACGGTGCGAACGCCGTCCTCGCCGGGGAGGTCCTCGTGACCTCCGACGATCCCGCACAGAGCATCTCCCGCTTCCGTGAGGTCGGCGCCCTCGCGCGGGCCGAGCACCTGGATGGCGCCACCCCGCCGGCCGCTCAGGCCGCGTTCGCCGCCGCCCAGGTGGCGGGGGAGACCGCCCAGGGCACGGCGTCGTCGCTGCGCGAGGCCCCGGGGCCGTACTTCGGGGACTTCGGCGGGCGCTGGATGCCCGAGTCCCTCGTGGCCGCACTGGACGAGCTCACCGAGACCTTCGACAAGGCCCGCACGGACGAGGAGTTCCTCGAGGAGTTCGCGCGGCTCTCCCGCGACTACGCGGGCCGGCCCTCCATGCTCACCGAGGCCGAACGCTTCGGCGCCGAGCTCGGTGTGCGAGTGTTTCTCAAGCGCGAGGACCTCAACCACACGGGCTCCCACAAGATCAACAACGTGCTCGGCCAGGCGCTGCTCGCCCGTCGCATGGGCAAGACGCGCCTGATCGCGGAGACGGGCGCGGGCCAGCACGGCGTGGCCACCGCCACCGCCGCCGCGCTGTTCGGCATGAAGTGCTGCGTCTACATGGGCGAGGAGGACACCCGCCGCCAGGCGCTGAACGTCGCGCGGATGCGGCTGCTCGGCGCCGAGGTGGTGGCCGTGACCAACGGCTCGCGCACCTTGAAGGACGCGATCAACGAGGCGCTGCGGGACTGGGTGGCCTCCGTGGACACCACCCACTACCTGCTTGGCACAGCGGCCGGCCCGCACCCGTTCCCGGCGATGGTCCGCTACTTCCACGAGCAGATCGGCGAGGAGGCGCGCGCCCAGATCCTCGAGAAGGCCGGGCGCCTGCCGGACGCCGTGACGGCGTGCGTGGGCGGTGGCTCCAACGCCATCGGCATCTTCCACGGTTTCCTGGATGACGCCTCGGTGGAGCTCTACGGCAACGAGGCAGGCGGCGACGGCGTGGAGACCGGCCGCCACGCGGCGACCATCACGCTCGGGCGTCCGGGCGTGATGCACGGCTCCAGGACGTTCCTGATGCAGGACACGGACGGGCAGACGGTGGAGTCCCACTCGATCTCCGCCGGCTTGGACTACCCCGCTGTGGGCCCGGAGCACTCCTATCTGCACTCGATTGGGCGGGTGAAGTACGAGGCCGTCACGGACGCCCAGGCCATGGACGCCTTCCAGCTGCTGTGCCGCACCGAGGGGATCATCCCCGCGATCGAGTCCTCCCACGCGCTGGCGGGGGCCCGCGAGGTCGCCGCGAACTGGGTGCGCGAGCTCGGTCCGGAGGTCGCCGCCCAGAAGATCATCATGGTCTCTCTCTCCGGGCGCGGCGACAAGGACGTCGCCGCCGCCGCCGAGTGGTTCGACATGCTCCCGCAGGACAGCCACGAGGAACGCGTGGCCCAGAAAGGCGAACAACTGTGAGCACCACCGGAACGAACGCCACCACGCCCGCCACGCTGACCGAGCGCATCGTCCCCGCCGGGCTCTCCCGCAACGGTGACTCCGCACTCTCGCGCCGCATCGAGGACTGCCGTGCGCAGGGGCGGCCCGCCCTCGTGGGCTACCTGCCGGCCGGCTTCCCGACCGTCGAGGAGTCGGTCGCGGCCGCCGTCGCGCTCGGGCAGAACGGCGCAGACATCATCGAGATCGGCATCCCGTACTCGGACCCGGTGATGGACGGTCCCGTGATCCAGGCCGCCACCACGAAGGCGCTGGCCAACGGCTTCCGTGTGGCAGACGTGTTCACCGTGGTGCGTGCCGTCGCCGAGCAGACGGACGCCGTGCCCGTGGTGATGACCTACTGGAACCCCGTGCTGCAGACCGGCGTGGACGAGTTCGCCCGCCGGCTGGCGGAGGCCGGGGGAGCGGGGATCATCACCCCGGACCTCATCCCGGACGAGGCCTCCGAGTGGTTTGCCGCATCCGAGGCGCACGGCCTGGACCGGATCTTCCTGGTGGCGCCCTCCACCACGCGCGAGCGCATGAACATGACGGTCGGCGCGGCATCGGGCTTCGTGTACGCCGTCTCGGTCATGGGCGTCACGGGCACCCGCGACCAGGTCTCCTCCGCCGCCGAGGACGTCGTGCGGCGGGCGCGCGAGGCTGGTGCCGAGCGCGTGTGCGTGGGCCTGGGAGTCTCCTCCCGGGAGCACGTGCTGGAGATCGGGGCCTACGCGGACGGCGTGATCGTGGGCACGGCCCTCGTTCGCGCCCTGGGCGAGGGCGGGCCCGACGCCGTCGGCCGCCTGGCCGCGCACCTGGCTGGACGCGAGTGACCGCGCTCGTGGTCCCCGCGTCCATCCCGTCCCCGAGCGTCAGCAGCATCCACCTGGGCCTCTTCACCCTGCACTTCTACGCACTGTGCATCTTGCTGGGCATCGCCCTGGCCATCTGGCTGACGTCCCGCCGCTGGCGTGCGCGGGGCCAGGACCCGGACGTGCTGTGGGACATCATCTTCTGGGCGGTCGTCGCCGGGATTGTGGGCGCGCGGGCCTACCACGTGCTGATCACCGACCCCGCGGGGTACTTCGGCGTCGGGGCGGACCCGCTCGCGGTGTTCCGGATCTGGGAGGGCGGCCTCGGCATCATGGGCGCGGTGCTCTTCGGGGCGGGCGCGGCGTGGTTCGTCTCCCGCCGCAACGGGCTGTCCCTGTCCGTCTTCGCTGACTGCGTGGCCCCGGCCCTGCTGCTGGCCCAGGCCGTTGGCCGCTGGGGGAACTGGTTCAACCAGGAGCTCTTCGGCAGGCCCACCACCCTGCCGTGGGGCCTGGAGATCTCCCCGTCCTCGCCCAACTTCCCGGCGGGGCTGCCCGCGGACACCCTCTTCCACCCCACATTTCTCTATGAGAGCCTGTGGAACCTGCTGGGCGTGGTGCTGCTGCTCGCCCTGGACCGCCGGTTCCAGCTGCGCCACGGTCAGCTGTTCGCGCTGTACATGGTCTTCTACGGCTTCGGGCGGCTCATGATCGAGCTGTTCCTGCGAGTGGACCCCGCACTGATGGTCGCGGGGGTGCGCGTGCACGTGTGGACCTCGCTGCTCATCGTGCTGGCTGGGATCGCGATCTTCGTGGTCGCGGGACGTCACACACGGCGGGAGCGGGAAGTCCCCGCCGTCGGGGCGGCCGCCTGAGACAAGGCGCCGACGGCGCACCACCGCTTGGCAGCACGCGCCGAGGAAGACCCCGGGACCCGGCCCGGGGTCTTCCTGCCGTGGCCGGGGGCGGCCCGCGGGCGCACAGAGTGACCCGGTTAACGTGGTAAATTACCCACGCGCCCGCCGGAACCGCTCACCCGCATGGTTCCCCGGCACGATCCTCGGCTCGTCGCAGAGCCGTCTCCTTCCGCAATGGGGCGGACACCGCGCGTCACACGGATCTCACGACGTCCGCTGCACACCCACCGAGTGTTCCCCGGGCTTTGTCGACGCACCAGACCTGCCCACCCCTCGGTGAGGAGCTCCCACATGAGCAGCCAGCACACCCGGACCACGGGACCCGAGAGCGCACCTGTCACGGACGAGTCCCGTGACGTGCCCACAGAGCCCACGGACGGCGGCGCGCCGGTCGTCTCCCCGTTCGAGCGCTTCTCCGCCGTCCCCCAGGACAGCGGCCTGTACCACCGCGAGGACGAGAAGGACGCGTGCGGCCTCGCTGTGGTCGCGACCCTCGACGGCGTGGCCTCGCACGAGATCGTCGACGCCGCCCTGACGGCCCTGCGCAACCTCGAGCACCGCGGTGCTGTGGGCGGTGACGAGGGCACGGGCGACGGCGCCGGGATGCTCACGCAGATCCCGGACGAGTTCCTGCGCCAGGAGGTCGACTTCCCCCTGCCGCCGCAGGGTGCCTACGTGGTCGGCACAGCCTTCATGCCTGCCGGGGGCAAGCACCTGGAGGACCTCAAGCGCTCCCTCGAGGAGCTCGCGCGCATGGAGCAGCTCACGGTGCTCGGCTGGCGCGACGTCCCCATCGTCGACGACGCCATCGGCGCCTCCGCGCGCGCCGTGATGCCCACGTTCGTGCAGCTCTTCGTCTCGGACCGCAGCCACAACGAGCGCGCCGCATCCCTGTTCGCCCGCGACGCGACGTCGTACGACCCCGTGGCCGCGCAGCGGGAGCTGGACCAGAAGGCGTTCCGCGTGCGCAAGCGCGCACAGAACAAGTTCGGCGTGTACTTCCCGTCCTTCTCCTCGCGCACCCTCGTCTACAAGGGCATGCTGACCACCGCGCAGCTCGAGCCGTTCTACCCGGACCTCTCGGACCCGCGCTACACGACCAAGCTGGCTGTGGTGCACTCACGGTTCTCCACCAACACGTTCCCGTCCTGGCCGCTCGCGCAGCCCATGCGCACGCTGGCCCACAACGGCGAGATCAACACCGTGGTGGGAAACCGAAACTGGATGCGCGCCCGGCAGTCGTCGATGTCCGGGGCGGTGCTGGGCCGCCAGCCCGAGGACCTGTTCCCCATCTGCTCGGAGGGCGCCTCCGACTCGCAGTCACTGGACGAGGTCGCGGAGCTGCTGCAGCTCTCGGGCCGTCCCGTGACCGAGACCATGCTGATGCTCATCCCGGAGGCGTGGCAGAACCACGACACCATGGACCCGCAGCTCAAGGCGTTCTACCAGTACCACTCCACGCTCATGGAGCCGTGGGACGGCCCGGCGTGCGTGTCCTTCACGGACGGCGTGCGCGTGGGCTCCGTGCTGGACCGCAACGGGCTGCGCCCCGGGCGGTTCTGGCAGACCGAGGACGGTCTGGTGATCTTCGCGTCCGAGGTGGGCGTGGTGGACGTGGGGGACCGCCGGATCGTGCGGAAGGGCCGCGTCTCGCCGGGAACGATGTTCCTCGTGGACACGGACGAGGGCCGGATCATCGAGGACAGCGAGATCAAGGCCGAGCTCGCTGCCGCGAAGCCCTGGCAGGACTGGGTCCGCGAGTCCGTGCTGCCGATCGCCGAGCTGCCCGAGCGCGAGCACATGACCCACCCGGCGCACTCGGTGCGGCTGCGCCAGAAGACCTTCGGCTACACGGAGGAGGAGCTGAAGATGATCATCGGCCCCATGGCGCTGGCCGGGGCCGAGCCGATCTACGCCATGGGCACCGACACCCCCGTGGCCGTGCTCTCCAACCGCTCCCGGCTGCTCTACGACTACTTCGTGCAGTCCTTCGCGCAGGTCACCAACCCGCCGCTGGACGCCATCCGCGAGGAGCTGGTCACCTCCATGGCCGGGTCCGTGGGGCCCATGGCCAACATGCTCTCCACGCAGCAGACGCGGACCCGTCAGATCCACCTGACCTTCCCGGTGATCGACAACGACCAGCTGGACCAGTTCGTGCACCTGGACGACGAGGACGGCGTGCCGCTGAGCCTGCGCGTGCGGGGGCTCTACCGGCCCATGGACGGGGCGGAGTCCCTGCGGAGCCGGATCGCTGAGATCTGCGAGAAGGTCTCCGCGGCGGTCAACCGCGGCGTTCAGTTCGTGATCATCTCCGACCGTGACTCCAACGCCGTCTGGGCCCCGATCCCGTCCCTGCTGCTGACCTCCGCCGTGCACCACCACCTGCTGCGCTCGGCGACCCGCACGAAGGTCGCGCTGATCGTGGAGTCCGGCGACGTCCGCGAGGTCCACCACGTGGCCCTGCTGCTCGGCTACGGGGCCTCTGCGGTGAACCCCTACCTGGCCATGGAGTCCGCCGAGGAGCTCGTGCGGCGCGGTCAGGTCAAGGGCGTCACCGAGGAGCAGGCCGTGGCCAATCTCCTCAAGGCCCTGGGCAAGGGCGTGCAGAAGATCATGTCCAAGATGGGCATCTCCACGGTGCAGTCCTACTGCGGCGCGCAGACCTTCGAGGCGCTGGGACTCTCCAGCGAGCTTGTGGAGGACTACTTCGCGGGCACCCGCACCCAGATCGAGGGCGTCGGCCTGGACGTGATCGCCGCAGAGACCCAGTCCCGCCACCGGCTGGCCTACCCGGAGGACGGGGTCACCGAGCCCCACCGTGACCTGGCAACCGGCGGCGAGTACGACTGGCGCCGCGAGGGGCCGCGCCACCTCTTCGACCCGCACACCGTCTTCCGGCTGCAGCACGCCACGCGCACCGGGCGCTACGACATCTTCAAGTCCTACACGTCCCGCGTGAACAGTCAGGCGAAGGAGATCGCGACCCTGCGCGGGCTCATGAGCTTCGCCTCCACGCGCGAGCCCGTGGACATCGACGAGGTCGAGCCCGTGAGCGAGATCGTCAAGCGGTTCTCCACCGGTGCCATGAGCTACGGCTCCATCTCCATGGAGGCCCACGAGACGCTCGCGATCGCCATGAACCGGCTGGGCGGCAAGTCCAACACGGGCGAGGGCGGTGAGGACCCCGAACGGCTCGTGGACCCCGAGCGCCGCTCGGCGGTCAAGCAGGTGGCCTCCGGGCGCTTCGGTGTCACGAGCCTCTACCTCGCCTCCGCGGACGACCTCCAGATCAAGATGGCCCAGGGCGCGAAGCCCGGTGAGGGCGGTCAGCTGATGGCACAGAAGGTCTACCCGTGGATCGCGCGCACGCGCCACTCCACCCCGGGTGTGTCACTGATCTCTCCGCCCCCGCACCACGACATCTACTCGATCGAGGACCTCGCGCAGCTGATCTACGACCTCAAGCGTTCGAACCCCCGTGCGCGCGTGCACGTCAAGCTCGTCTCAGAGCGGGGGATCGGCACGGTCGCGGCGGGCGTGACCAAGGCCAAGGCCGACGTCGTGCTGGTCTCCGGCCACGACGGCGGCACCGGCGCGGCACCCCTGAACTCCCTCAAGCACGCGGGGATGCCCTGGGAGCTGGGCCTTGCCGAGGCCCAGCAGACGCTGCGGCTCAACGGGCTGCGGGAGCGCGTGGTCGTGCAGGCGGACGGGCAGCTGAAGACGGGGCGCGACGTCGTCGTGGCCGCGCTGCTCGGCGCGGAGGAGTTCGGCTTCGCCACCGCGCCGCTCGTGGTGGAGGGCTGCATCATGATGCGCAAGTGCCACCTGGACACGTGCCCCGTGGGCGTGGCCACCCAGAACCCGGAGCTGCGCCAGCGCTTCACCGGCAAGGCCGAGCACGTGGTGAACTTCTTCGAGTTCATCGCCCAGGAGGTTCGTGAGCTGCTCGCGGAGCTCGGCTTCCGCAGCATCGAGGAGGCCGTGGGCCACGCCGAGGTGCTGCGCACCCAGGAGGCCGTGGCGCACTGGAAGGCCAAGGGCCTGGACCTCAGCCCGGTGCTGGACTCCTTCCGCGCCGAGGGCGTCAAGGACGGGCTGCGCAACACGACCACCCAGGACCACGAACTCGACAAGCACTTCGACAACCGGCTCATCCCGCTGGCGGGACCGGCGATCGAGTCCGCGGAGCCCGTGCGGATCCAGGAGCGGGTCATCAACACGGACCGTGCGGTGGGCACCATGCTCGGTTACACGGTCACGAATGCGCTCGGCCTGCAGGAGCTGCCGGACGACACGATCGATGTGACCCTGACCGGTGAGGCCGGGCAGTCCCTCGGGGCGTTCATCCCGCGCGGGATCACGCTCCGGTTGGAGGGCGACGCGAATGACTACACGGGCAAGGGCCTGTCCGGCGGGCGGATCGTCGTCCGCCCGCCGCGGGACGCCGGGTTCGTTGCCCACGAGAACGTGATTGCCGGCAACGTGATCGGCTACGGCGCGACGAGCGGCGAGATGTTCTTCAACGGCGTGGTCGGTGAGCGCTTCCTGGTCCGCAACTCCGGTGCCACGGCGGTCGTCGAGGGCATCGGGGACCACGGCTGCGAGTACATGACCGGTGGCGTCGCAGTTGTTCTGGGCGAGACCGGGCGCAACTTCGGCGCGGGCATGTCCGGTGGCGTGGCCTACGTCCTGGACCTGGACGAGCTGGACGTCAACAAGCAGGCGCGGGAGAGCGGTGACCTGCAGCTCGAGCACCTGGACGCGCAGGACCGCGAGCTGCTGACCGCGCTGGTCAAGCGCCACGGGGAGGAGACCGGCTCGGAGTTCGCCCGCGAGCTGCTCGCCGATCCGCGGGCGATCGCGGAGCGCTTCACCAAGGTGCTGCCGCGCGACTACTCCGCGGTGCTCGCGCTGCGCAACGAGGCCGAAGCCGCTGGGGACGACCCGGACGGCGACGGCACCTGGCACAAGATTCTGGAGGTGACCAGCCGTGGCTGATCCCCGTGGTTTTCTCAAGGTCCGCACGCGTGAGGACCGCCCCAAGCGGCCGGTCCCCGTCCGGCTCATGGACTGGAAAGAGGTGCAGCAGCGACAGGAGGCGGGCACCATGCACGAGCAGGCCGGGCGCTGCATGGACTGCGGCGTGCCGTTCTGCCACCAGGGCTGTCCGCTGGGCAACCTGATCCCGGAGTGGAACGACCTCGTGTGGCGCGAGCAGTGGGCCGAGGCCTCCGAGCGCATGCACGCGACAAACAATTTCCCGGAGTTCACGGGCCGCGTGTGTCCCGCGCCGTGCGAGTCCTCGTGCGTGCTGGGCATCAACCAGCCGGCCGTGACCATCAAACAGGTCGAGTACGCGATCGGCGAGAAGGCGTTCGACGACGACCTCATCACCCCGTACATCCCGCAGCGTCTCGTGGGCAAGACGGTGGCCGTGGTGGGCTCCGGGCCGGCAGGCCTCGCCGCCGCGCAGCAGCTCACCCAGGCCGGGTTCACCGTTGCGGTCTACGAGCGCGACGACGCCATCGGAGGTCTGCTGCGCTACGGCATCCCGGACTTCAAGCTCGAGAAGTCGGTCCTGGAGCGCCGCCTGGAGATCATGCGCCAGGAGGGCACCAAGTTCCGCGCCGGCGTGGAGATCGGCAGGGACATCACGTGGGACGTGCTGCGCCGTCGCTACGACGCCGTGATCGTCGCCACCGGTGCCACGCGGCCCCGCGACCTCGAGATCCCCGGCCGCGAGCTGGACGGCGTGCACTTCGCCATGGACTACCTCGTGCGCTCGAACAAGCACGTGGCGGGCCGGGAGGTCCCGGACCTGATCGATGCGAGGGGCAAGAACGTGATCGTCCTGGGCGGCGGAGACACGGGTTCCGACTGCATCGGTACGGCCCTGCGCCAGGGTGCGGCGTCCGTGACGTCGCTTGCGATCGGGCGCAAGCCCCCGGTGGACCGGGCGGACGAGGAGCCCTGGCCCATGATGCCGCGCGTCTTCGAGGTCTCCACGTCCCACGAGGAGGGCGGTGAGCGCACGTACCTGGCCTCGACCGTCGAGTTCGTGGGCGACGAGCAGGGCAGGCTCACCGGCCTGAAGGTCGCCGAGACCCAGTACCGCGAGGACGGTTCCCGCGTGCCCGCGCCCGGCACGGAGAAGGTGCTGCCGGCGGACCTCGTGTTCCTTGCGCTGGGCTTCACCGGCAACGAGTCGGACGAGCTCACCGAGCAGCTGCCCGTGGCCCTGGACCGGCGCAGCAACGTGGACCGGGACGAGACCTACATGACCGCGGTGGACGGGGTGTTCTCGTGCGGTGACGCCGGGCGGGGGCAGTCCCTCGTGGTGTGGGCCATTGCGGAGGGCCGCGCGTGCGCAGCCCACGTGGAGCGCCACCTGACCGGCCAGACCCGGCTGCCGGAGCCCGTGGAGCCCTCGGAGCGCGCCATCGACCTCAGCGTGTGAGACGCCGGCCCTCGTGTGCGGGCAGCCCGGCTGAGTGGCTGCGCGCCCGGGGGGGGAAGTGACGCACGGTGCACGGGCCCGTGAATGAGGTCGTACCCTTTCCCGGCGCGCGTTGCTAGAGTGGGGGAAGTCATCGGCGGAGCGGCCGCGGCCATGCAGCACTTCGTTGCAGGGCCCGGCCGCTTTGTCATGTGCGCCAACCATCCGCCATTCGAAAGGGAGTCACCCCATGCGTCGAGCGAAGATCGTGGCCACGATCGGCCCCGCCATTTCCTCGTACGAAAACATCACCCGGGCGATCGAGGCCGGGATGAACGTGGCTCGCCTGAACATGAGTCACGGCGACCACGACGTCCACAACGCCTCCTACGAGAACCTGCGCCGCGCGAGCCAGGAGCTCGACACCACCGTGGCGATCCTCGCGGACCTGCAGGGCCCCAAGATCCGTCTCGGCAACTTCGCGGACGGTCCCCACGACCTCGCGGTTGGCGACACGTTCACCATCACGGTCCGGGACATCCCCGGCACCAAGGAGATCTGCTCCACCACCCACAAGGGCCTGCCCGGAGACGTGAACGTGGGGGATCCGCTGCTCATCGACGACGGCAAGGTCGCGCTGCGCGCCACCGCCGTCTCCGACACGGACGTGACCACCGAGGTCGTCGTCCCCGGTCCCGTCTCCGACCACAAGGGCATCAACCTGCCGGGTGTGGCCGTCAACGTCCCCGCGCTGAGCGAGAAGGACGAGGCGGACCTGCGCTGGGCCCTGAAGCGCGGCGTCGACATCATCGCGCTGTCCTTCGTGCGCGACGCCAAGGACATCGACCGCGTGCACGAGATCATGGCGGAGGAGGGCGTCACGCTCCCCGTGATCGCCAAGATCGAGAAGCCCCAGGCCGTGGACGCGCTGCACGAGATCATCGACGCGTTCGACGGCATCATGGTCGCCCGCGGCGACCTCGGCGTGGAGCTGCCGCTGGAGGCCGTGCCGATCGTGCAGAAGCGAGCGATCGAGCTCGCCCGCCGCTGGGCGAAGCCCGTGATCGTGGCCACCCAGGTGCTCGAGTCCATGATCGACAACCCGCGCCCCACGCGCGCCGAGGCCTCCGACTGCGCGAACGCCGTGCTCGACGGCGCGGACGCCGTGATGCTCTCGGGCGAGACCTCGGTGGGCAAGTACCCCATCAAGACGCTCGAGACCATGTCGAACATCATTGTGGCCACCGAGACGCAGGGCATGGACCGCATGCCCCCGCTGGGCACCGAGCCCCGCACGCGCGGCGGCGCCATCACCCGTGCGGCGGTGACCATCGCCCGGCAGCTGGATGTGAGCTACATCTGCACGTTCACCCAGTCCGGTGACTCCGCGCGCCGCCTGTCCCGGCTGCGCCCGGACCGCCCGATCCTGGCCTTCACCCCCGAGCGCAGCGTGCAGTCCTGGCTGCAGCTGCTGTGGGGCGTGCAGCCCATCCGGGTGGAGCGCGTGGAGCACACGGACGACATGACCCGCCAGGTGGACCACTACCTGCTCGAGCACGAGCTCGCGAGCACCGAGGACATGGTCGTCATCTGCGCCGGATCGCCTCCCGGACACGCCGGGTCCACCAACCTGGTCAAGGTCCACCGCGTGGGCGACCTGCAGGACGCCGGAGAGGCCCCGCAGCGCGAGGAGCACGAGAAGGTGCGCCCGTGGGGGATCGACAAGCTCCAGGGCTCCGCGTCCTGGCGTGAGCCGTGAGCCGCTGACCGAGTGGTGACCCGCCGCGGCTGACACGCGGCGGGAGCACCGGGCCGACGGCGCGGAGTGCCGGATCGAGAGGATCCGGGCCCCGCGCCGTCGTCGTGCCCGGCGCGAGCGGGGAACGCGAGACACCGGTGGCCATCAAAACGGGGGACAGGGGGCGCCACAGCAACGTCGCGGCGTAGGCGAGGAACAGGACGTACCCACGAAAAAACGGCCCCGCGTCAACGAGGCCGTTCCCGCACCGCTCCGCAGAGCGGTTTCTGTGGTGCCCAAGGTGGGACTCGAACCCACACATGTTTCCATACCGCATTTTGAGTGCGGCGCGTCTGCCAATTCCGCCACTTGGGCCTGACCGCGGGGCTCCTGACATGGGGCGACCGCCGCCGGTGCGGCTCACAGCATACACGATGGGGGTTAGGCTGGAGCCGGTCGCCTCGCTCCTCGTGCAGCGGCCCGGAACCACCGAGACCACCCCATCCCGAACCAAGGAGATCCCGTGACGGATGCACCGAACACCCCGGAGCCCACTGCCCCGGAGGCCGGGGCCGAGGAGCCCGCCGCCGCCAGCACCGCGGCCAGGACGGTCGTGGTGGCGGAGGACGAGGCACTGATCCGAATGGACATCGTCGAGATGCTCGAGGATGCCGGCTACCGGGTCCTGGCGCAGGCGGAGAACGGTGAGCGTGCCGTCGCCCTGGCCACCGAGCACCGCCCGGACCTCGTGCTCATGGACGTGAAGATGCCTGTGATGGACGGAATCACGGCCGCGGAGCAGATCGCTGGCCAGCGGATCGCACCGGTCGTGCTGCTCACCGCGTTCAGTCAGCGGGAACTGGTGGAGCGCGCCCGCGAGGCCGGTGCCATGGCGTACGTGGTCAAGCCGTTCACGGTCGAGGACGTGGTCCCGGCCATCGAGATCGCCATCTCCCGGTTCGAGGAGATCAGGGCGCTCGAGGACGAGGTCTCGGACATGAAGGAGCAGTTCGCCACTCGCAAGCTCGTGGAGCGGGCCAAATCCCTGCTGCAGACCAAGATGGGCCTGTCCGAGCCCGAGGCGTTCCGCTGGATCCAGAAGACCTCGATGGACCGGCGCCTGTCCATGCGCGAAGTGGCCGAGGCCATCATCAGCCAGGTAGCCTGAACCGGCGTCCACCGCCGGTGCGACCCGCGCGCGTCGGGGGCTGGCCCTAGGATGGACCCGTGACTGAGACGAAGCAGCAGGCCGCCCAGGACGATCCCGCCATCCGCACCGTGGTGATCGGCGAGAAGACCGACTCCCCGCGGGAGGTCCCGCTGCCGGAGCCCGTCTCGCGGCCGGAGAAGCGACTGCTGCTGATCGACGGGCACTCCCTGGCGTTCCGCGCGTTCTTCGCGCTCTCCCGCGCGGCCGAGTACGGCGGGGGCCCCGGTTTCGTGACGTCCGAGGGTGTCCACACCGAGGGCGTCTACGGATTCGTGAACACCATGGTCAAGCTCGTGCGCGAGGAGAAGCCCACCCACCTGGTCGTCTCCTTCGACCTCGAGGGCCCTACCCTGCGCTCCCGGGAGTACGGGGAGTACAAGGGCGGCCGGGACGAGACCCCGGAGGAGTTCCACGGGCAGGTCCCCAACATCCGCCGCATCCTCGAGGCTGTTGGCATTCCGATCGTCACGAGCGAGGGCCACGAGGCGGACGACGTCCTGGCCACGCTCGCCACCACGGCCGCAGCCGAGGACTTCGAGGTGCTCGTGTTCTCGGGTGACCGGGACGCGTTCCAGATGATCACGGATCACGTGACGGTGGTCTACCCGGGCCGCACGCCGTCGGACCTGCGCCGCATGGACGCGCAGGCGGTCTTCGAGAAGTACAAGGTCGCCCCGCAGAACTACCCGGATCTCGCCGCGCTGACGGGGGAGACCGCGGACAACCTACCGGGTGTGCCGGGCGTGGGCCCCGGGTTCGCCGCCAAGTGGATCACCGCCTACGGACCCGTGGAATCCCTGCTGGAGCACGCCGGGAAGATCACCGGCAAGAAGGGCGAAGCGCTGCGCGAGAACGAGGACCTCGTGCGCCGCAACCGCAAGCTCAACCGGCTGCTCACGGACCTGCCGCTGGAGATCGACCTCGCGGACGCCGCCCTGCCGCACGCGGAGCCGGAGCGCGTCGCGGAGATCTTCGACGAGCTCGAGTTCGGCTCCCAGCTGCGCGGGCGCCTGCTGGACGCCTTCGGAACCGCCTCGGAGGGCGACGACGTCGCCACGGTCCCCGAGGTCACGGACGTCACCCGGGTGCGCACCGCCGCGGAGTTCACCGCGTGGCGGGACGGGCTCGCGGACGGCGCGGCCGCCGTCGTGCGGCGACTGGCGCTCGATCCCAAAGCCCCCTCCGGCAGGGAGGTCACGACGCTCATGCTCACGGGGGCGGACGGCGCGGCCGTGGACCTGGTCACCGCGGACCCGTCCCTCTCGACGGCCGTCGAGGAATGGCTCGCAGACCCGGCGGCGCCCAAGATCGTGGACGGTCTCAAGGACCTCTACCGTGGCCTGGCCCAGCGCGGGATCGAGCTCGCCGGAGTGGTGGACGACGTCCAGCTCTCCGGGTACCTGGTGCGCCCGGCACTGCGCAGCTACGAGCTGGAGGCGCAGCTGGCCCAGCACCTCGACGTCGAGGTGGCAGCGGTGGCCGCGGCGGAGACGTCCGGCGCGAAGGACCAGGGACAGACCGCACTGGACCTCGACACCGCCGGCGAGCAGGACGAGCTCGACGGCACCCCGGACGCGGAGCTCGTGCGCCAGGCTACCCTGGGTGGTGCGTGCCGTTCCCTGAGCGAGCACCTGCGGGGACTGCTCGAGGCGGACGGGCAGCTGCCGCTGCTCACGGAGCTGGAGATGCCGCTCGCGGTGATCCTCGCCCGCATGGAGGCGGCGGGGATCGCCGTGGACCGGCACGGGATCGACCGGCTGCACGAGGACCTGCAGCAGCCCATCGACCAGGCCTTCGAGCTCGCCCAGGCGCAGATCGACCACGAGATCAACCTGGGCTCCACCAAGCAGCTGCAGGCCGTGATGTTCGACGAGCTGGGCCTGCCCAAGACCAAGAAGACGAAGACCGGCTACACCACGGACGCCTCGGCCGTGGCTGACCTGCTGGGCCGGGTGGACCCCGAGACGCAGGGCTCACGCTTCCTCGTGGCGCTGATGAACTGGCGCGAGTACTCCAAGCTCAAGCAGATCGTGGCCGGACTGAGGGACGCGATCGCCGAGGACGGCCGCATCCACACCACCTACCAGCAGACCGTTGCCGCCACCGGGCGGCTGTCCTCCACCGGGCCCAACCTGCAGAACATCCCGGTGCGCACCGAACAGGGCCAGCGCATCCGGGACGTGTTCGTGGTGGGGGAGGACGCCCAGGGGCCTCTGGAGTGCCTCATGACGGCGGACTACTCCCAGATCGAGATGCGGATCATGGCCCACCTCTCCGGGGACGAGGGACTGATCGAGGCGTTCCGCGCGGGGGAGGACCTGCACCGCTTCGTGGGCTCCCGTGTGTTCGAGGTGGCGCCGGAGGAGGTCACCCCGGCCATGCGCTCCAAGGTCAAGGCCATGAGCTACGGGCTGGTCTACGGCCTGAGCTCCTACGGCCTCTCGCAGCAGCTGCACATCGGCGTGGACGAGGCCCGCACCATGATGAGCGGGTACTTCGAGCGCTTTGGCGGTGTGCGGGACTTCCTGCGCGGCGTCGTCGAGGAGGCCCGCTCCAAGGGCTATACCGAGACCATCGACGGGCGCCGCCGTTACCTGCCGGACCTCACGAGCGACAACCGCCAGGCCCGCCAGGCCGCAGAGCGCATGGCACTGAACGCGCCCATCCAGGGCTCGGCGGCGGACATCATCAAGAAGGCCATGATCGGCGTGGACCGCGCACTGCGCGAGGCCCGGCTGCGCTCCCGCGTGCTGCTGCAGGTCCACGACGAACTGATCGTGGAGGTGGCCCCCGGCGAGTCCGAGGCCGTCGAGGCGATTCTGCGCACCGAGATGGCCGGCGCTGCGGACCTCACCGTCCCCCTGGACGTGAATGTGGGCACCGGGCGCACCTGGCACCAGGCCGCCCACTGACGCACACCCCGGCACCGGCCCGCCCGGTGCTGACCGGCGCGAGCACTGCAGCGCGGTCCGCACACCGTTCCACGCACGTCCCCCGGCCGTCCCGCGGACTCCACCCGCGAGACGATCCCGTACAAGGAGGAGCACCATGACCACCACACCCCCGACCGACCAGCCGAGTGAGACGACCTACAGCGCGCGCGGGAGCAACTACGTGCTCCGCAAGTTCTTCGTGAGGGAGGGCGGTGTTGATGCCAACCCCGAGGCCGAGCAGTGGAACCGCGCGGTGGACCACGGCTTCCACGGGCCGGAGCCCACACGGGAGGCCACCGGCCACATCCTGGACTCCATGCGGAACTCTGGCGTCCGGCTGCGGGCCGCCTACACCGCGGACCCCGTCCCGGCCGCCGCCCTGGGCGCGGACCGCCCGGTGGCCACCTTCTGCTCATGGGACTCGGAACTCACGGTGTGCCCCGGTGTCGGCATCCCCGCGTGGCTGATCTCCGAGGTCACGGTGCGCCCCACGCACGCCCGGCGGGGGCTGCTGCGCCGGCTGATGACGGACGACCTCACCGAGGCCCACGAGCGGGGCTTCCCCGTGGCGGCCCTGACGGCGTCCGAGGCGACGATCTACGGTCGCTTCGGCTTCGGTGCGAGCACGTTCAACACCGAGATCACTGTGGACGCCCACACGCGGCTGCAGCTCAAGGCGCCCACGGTGGGCGCGGTGGAGATGGCGGACAACGAGGCCGTGGCCCGGCTCGCCCCGGAGATCTTCGCGCGGTTCCACGAGGGCACGGCCGGTTCAGTCACCCGCCAGGACAAGTGGTGGGGCCTGGTCTCTGGCGCGTGGGACTGGCACGCGGGCAAGGCGGATCCCGAGATCCGCACCGCGGTGCACTACGACGACGCCGGGCAGGCGGACGGCTACGTGAGCTACAAGTTTCTGCCCACTCAGGGCTTCGAGGGGGCCCTCAAGGTCGTGGACCTCGTCTCCCCCAGCTGGCAGGGCCGGATCGCCCTGTGGGAATACCTGTGCAACCTGGACCTTGTCACGGAGGTGCGCTATGGCAGCGCCCCCATGGAGGACCCGCTGATGTGGAGCATGGTGGACATGTCCAAGTACACGGTGCGCAAGCGCTTCGAGCGCGTGTGGCTGCGCGTCCTGGATCCCGTGGCGGCGCTGTCCGCGCGGCACTACACCTCCCACCGCCGGATCACGGTCTCGATCGTGGACTCGATGGGCTTCGCGGACGGGCTCTACGAGATCGACACCACCGGGACCGAGACCCGGGTCGAGCGTGTGGGGGAGCGGCCCCGCACGCAGGACGACCTCGAGGGCAAGTCGATGCCCGCCGTCGATCTGCCGGAGGGCGCGGACGTCGCGCTGAACGTGGACAGCCTGGGCTCCCTCTACCTCGGCGCGGTGAAGGCCTCCACGCTGTACCACGGGGGTCTGCTGAAGGTGCGGGACGCGGACGCGCTGCGGGACATCCAGGCCCTGATGTCCACGCCCACCGACCCGTACTGCATCTCCCCGTTCTGAGCCGATCGGCGCTGCCGGGCGACGCCCCGCCTCCGCATGCACGCGCCGTTCCAGGCTTGAACCCGACGTGGTCGGGCTCTAGACTGGAGCGGTGCGTGTATTCGCACGCCCGAAGCACCACATGAGTTCCCGGCCCACGTCCCATCGGGCGGAACCGGGAACGGCAAACCATCAAACCAATTCCATCGGAGTCCCTACTACATGACCACCACCACCCAGCAGGTTGCCGTCAACGACATCGGAACGGAAGAGGACTTCCTCGCCGCTGTCGACGCGACCATCAAGTACTTCAACGACGGCGACCTCGTGGAAGGCACCGTCGTCAAGGTCGACCGCGACGAGGTCCTCCTGGACATCGGGTACAAGACCGAAGGTGTCATCCCCTCGCGTGAGCTGTCCATCAAGCACGACATCAACCCCGACGATGTCGTGGCCGTGGGTGACGAGGTGGAGGCTCTGGTCCTCACCAAGGAGGACAAGGAAGGTCGCCTGATCCTCTCCAAGAAGCGCGCTCAGTACGAGCGCGCCTGGGGCGACATCGAGAAGGTCAAGGAGGACGACGGCGTCGTCACCGGCACCGTCATCGAGGTCGTCAAGGGCGGCCTCATCCTGGACATCGGCCTGCGCGGCTTCCTGCCCGCCTCCCTCGTGGAGATGCGCCGTGTCCGCGACCTTGCGCCGTACATCGGTCAGCAGCTCGAGGCCAAGATCATCGAGCTGGACAAGAACCGCAACAACGTGGTCCTCTCCCGCCGTGCCTGGCTCGAGCAGACCCAGTCCGAGGTGCGCGCCAACTTCCTGCAGCAGCTGCAAAAGGGCCAGGTCCGCACGGGCACCGTCTCCTCGATCGTCAACTTCGGTGCGTTCGTGGACCTGGGCGGCGTCGACGGCCTGGTGCACGTCTCCGAGCTGTCCTGGAAGCACATCGACCACCCCTCCGAGGTCGTCGAGGTCGGTCAGGAAGTCACCGTCGAGGTGCTGGACGTCGACATGGACCGCGAGCGCGTCTCCCTGTCCCTGAAGGCCACCCAGGAGGATCCCTGGCAGCTCTTCGCCCGCACCCACGCCCTGGGCCAGGTCGTGCCGGGCAAGGTCACCAAGCTGGTTCCCTTCGGTGCGTTCGTGCGCGTCGAGGACGGCATCGAGGGCCTGGTGCACATCTCCGAGCTGGCGCAGCGCCACGTGGACATGGCCGAGCAGGTCGTCTCCGTGAACGAGGAGCTTTTCGTCAAGGTCATCGACATCGACCTGGACCGTCGCCGCATCTCGCTGTCCCTCAAGCAGGCCAACGAGGGCGTGGACCCCGAGTCCACCGAGTTCGACCCGGCCCAGTACGGCATGGCCGCCGAGTACGACGAGCAGGGCAACTACAAGTACCCCGAGGGCTTCGATCCCGAGACCAACGAGTGGATCGAGGGCTACGAGGACCAGCGCGCGGCGTGGGAGGAGCAGTACGCTCAGGCCCAGTCCCGCTGGGAGGCCCACAAGGAGCAGGTGCGCAAGCACATCCAGGACGACCTGGAAGCCGCGACGACCACGTCGTCCTCCTCTTCCTCGTCGTCTTCGTCCTCCTCGCCGGCTCCGAGCCGCGCGTCCGGTCCCACGAGCTACTCCTCCGAGCAGTCGGCCGAGGACTCCGGCACGCTGGCCTCGGACGAGGCTCTGGCCGCGCTGCGCGAGAAGCTCACCGGTCACTGAGTCACGCGTGAGCGTCACCCCGCCGGTTCCGGTGGGTGACGCACGCTGACCGTCGCCGAGAGGCCCCGCACCCGTCACGGGTGCGGGGCCTCTCGCGTTTCCGGGGTGTCTCAGGTGTCCGGGGTGTCTTTCCTGCGCGGGGCCGTTGCCGCGCCACGTCGTGCGGGCAGCACGGTGGGAGAGCGGGGGCAGCACGGTGGGAGAGCGGGGGCAGACAGGACCCGTTCGACCGCGGCGGCGGCTCTGCGGGCAGGGGCCGGTGTGAGGGCACGTGCCCGAAAGAACGGGTGCGTCAGAGAGCAGGGACGTCCTGCCACGTGGGTTCCCCGGTCACGGGCTCCCCGTGTCCCGAGGTGACGGTGGCGAGGACGGCCCGGGCGGCGTCGAGCTCGGAGGGTGTGTCCGGCACGAGGACGTGGAGGATCGCGTGCTCGGACCCGTAGCTGGTGGGCTGCACGACGAGGTCGCGCGCCCGGATCTCGGCCTCCACGCGCCCGGCGTCCGCGTGCGGCACGGGCAGGGAGAGTTCGCGGCAGCGGACGCGCCGTATGAGGGGTGCGTCCTGGAGCGCGGCAGTGACGGCGCCGGAGTACGCGCGCACCAGGCCTCCCGCCCCGAGCTTGATCCCGCCGAACCAGCGGACGACGACGGCGCACACGTCCGAGAGGTCACCGGCCCCGTCCGCCTCGCGCTGCTTCGCCGTGAGGTGGGAGGACAGCGCCTGCAGAATTGGCACGCCCGCGGTGCCGGCCGGTTCGCCGTCGTCGGAGGAGCGGCCGATCTCACGGTGGGGGCCGACCAGGAACGCGGAGCAGTGGTGGCGCGCGTCGCGGTGCTCGGAGGCGGTGCGTGCGATGAACTGCCGGGCCTCGTCCTCGGTGTCCACGCGGGTGAGCAGGGCCAGGAAGCGCGACTTCTTGATCTCCAGCTCCGCCGAGTGGACGGTTCCCGCCCGGGGCACGGTGTACGACACGCGCGGGGCGGCGGCAGGTTCGGCGAAGAGTTCGGGGGACACGCTCCCAGTGTAGGGACGGGTGCTGGGCACCGCGCCGACCGCGGCGTCGTCGGCCGCTACAGTGGGTGCGGCCGGTCGCGGGACCGGGCCGTCCGACCCCATCCCCCAGCCGAAGGGCCCCTCCGTGCTCCACCGACTCCACGACCGACTCGGGCTGCGCACCACGCCCTCGATCTTCTTCGTCTCCGCGGCGCTCATCGTGGTGTTCACCGCCGCCATGGGGCTCTTCCCGGGCCCGGTGCAGGGCATCTTCGGGAGCATCGCCCACGTGCTGCGCTACCGCACCGGGTGGTTCTACACGTTCAGCGTGACGGCGCTGGTCATCTTCGCGGTGGGCCTGGCAGTGAGCCGCTACGGCCGCGTGAAGATCGGCGACGACGATTCCCAACCCACGTACTCGGGCCTCACCTGGTTCGGAATGCTCTTCGCGGCCGGCGTGGGTGCCGTGCTGATGTTCTGGGGCGTGGCCGAGCCCATCACCCACTACGCGAACCCGCCCATGTACGGGACGGAACCGGAGTCCGACCGCGCTGCGGTGGAGGCGCTGAACATCGCGAACTTCCACTTCGGCGTGCACATGTGGGCGATCCTCGCGGTGCCCGGCCTGGCGTTCGGGTACTTCACGTACAAGCGCAAGCTGCCGCCGCGGGTCCCCTCCGCCTTCCACCCCCTGCTCGGGGACGGGATCCACGGGCCGTGGGGAAAGGCGATCGACATCCTCTCCATCGTGGCCACGGTGTTCGGCCTGGCCGTCTCCGTGGGCCTGGGTGCACTGCAGATCAACAGCGGGCTCACGTACGTGTACGGGATCCCCATGGCCGGGTGGATCCAGGCGGCGATCATCGCCGTGATCACGGCGGTGGGCCTGGCATCCGTGCTCGCGGGCATGGAGAAGGGCGTCAAGCGGCTGTCCTACGCGAACATCGTGCTGGCCGTGGCCCTGCTGCTCTTTGTGCTCATGGCGGGCGCGTCCATGGACACGATGCGCGCGATCGTGGAGTCAGTGGGTGGTTACGCGCAGCAGCTGCCCACCCTCGCGTTGTTCAACGACACCTACGGGGGTGGCACGTGGTCCGGGGACTGGACAGTGTTCTACTGGGCCTGGACCGTCACCTGGGCGCCTTTCGTCGGCATGTTCGTCGCCAAGATCTCCCGCGGGCGCACCATCCGAGAGTTCGTGGTGGGGGTGCTTGGAGTGCCCTCGGCGTTCGTGGTCGTGTGGATGGCGATCTACGGCTACAACGCCATCCGGATCGACCGCGCCCCCGAGACGCGGGCAACGCTCACGGAGACCATCGTCACACAGGGCAATCCGGAGGCAGCTCTGTTCCAGTTCCTGCAGACCATGCCGTGGTTCGCGGTGACCGCGTTCGTGGCGCTGATCGTGATCACCATCTTCTTCATCACCTCCATCGACTCCGGTGCCCTGGTGATGGATGCTATGGCCAACGGCCACGAGGACGAGGGGCCCCGGCGGCAGCGGATCTTCTGGACGCTCGCGGTGGGTGCCGTCTGCACGGCGATCATTGCGACGTCGGGGGAGAACGGGCTCAACGCGCTGCAGGAGGTCATCATCGTGATCGGCGCTCCCGTGATGCTGCTCGAGGTGCTCCAGGCGGTCATGCTCCTGCAGGCGCTGCGCCAGGACGCGGGAACGGCACGGCCCATGCGCACACGGCAGTGGAAGCGCGTGCTGCCGGCCGAGGAGTACCACCGCCGCGCGCAGGAGGACGGCACGGCCGTCTCGGACTACGTGATCCGCCCTGAGTACGAGGTGGGCACGGAACCCGAGCACGACACCCACCAGCCGCGCACGTGGCACTGGCAGCGTGAGCGGGAGGGGCGCCCGGTCTACCAACTGGCGCTCACGGGGGGCGCGTCGTCGGGCAAGCGGACCGCGGCCCGGGCTTTCGAGGAGCTCGGCGCTGTGGTCCTGGACAGTGCCCAGATGTGGCAGGAGCTGCTGGAACCAGGGTCCGGCACGCGCGCGGAGGTCGAGCGGATCTTCGGGGAGCAGCTGCCCACGGCGGCAGACACCCCCGCGGCGGACGTCGCCGTCGCGCTTGACGAGCTCATGGCCCGCAACGAGACCGCGCGAGCCAGGGCCCATGAGCTGCTCATGCCCGAGATGCGCGAGAGCGCGCGGCGTCGGGCGCGTGAGGCGGGTACCGATCGCGTCATGGTCCAGGTGGTCAGGGATCCCCTGGAGGCGGAGCAGCGGGACCGCTTCGACCTCGTGGTCGCCGTGGAGGCGCCCGTTGAGGAGCGCGTGCAACGGCTGCGCCGCACGGAGGGCGTGGCGGCCGACGTCGCGTGGGACCTCGTCGACCAGGCCCCGTCGGACGGGGAGACCCGCGACGTCGCCGACCGCATGATCGTCAACGACAGGGACGTCGAGCGCGTCCGGGAGCAGGTGCGCGAGATCTGGCAGGATCAGATCCAGCCCGTCCTGGACCACGAGAGCACGGAAGAAGGCCACGACCATGAAGGAACTGTTCACCAGACCGGATCGCGCTGACGTGCTGCGCGTGGGGCTGACCGGGGGGATCGCCTCCGGGAAGTCCACGGTCTCGCGCCGGCTTGCGGAGCACGGCGCGCTCGTCGTGGACGCGGACGCGATCGCCCGCGAGCTGCAGGAACCCGGCGCGGTGGGTTACGAGGCGGTTCTCGAGCACTTCGGTCCGGCCGTGGTGCGCGACGACGGCGCCCTGGACCGCGCGGCGCTGGCCAGGATCGTCTTCGGGGACCCGGCTCAGCTCGAGGCGCTCAACGGGATCATGCACCCGCTCGTGCGTGCGCGCACGTCACGGCTGCTCGCCGACGTGCCACCGGGAGGGGTGGTGGTCCACGACATCCCCCTGCTCGTGGAGACCGGCCAGCACGAGCAGATGGACCGTGTGCTCGTGGTCGAGGCGCCGGAGGCCGAGCGCGTCCGGCGCATGGTCGAGGACCGGGGAATGGCCGAGCAGGACGCCCGACGCCGGATCGCCGCCCAGGCCAAGGACGAGGACCGGCGGGCGGTGGCCACCACCGTGCTCGAGAATACCGGCAGCATCGCGGAGCTGGAGGCGCAGGTGGACGAGTGGTGGAACCGGGAGGCGGCCTGAGACCGGGTCCTGGGAAGGCGCCGGAACCCGCGGGGCCCGCGGCGGTGCGCGGGCGTCGTCGTGTCTGAGCCTGCGCGTACCCTGATGCCATGTCGCTCGCCCAGAAGATCAACCGCGTGGTCGCCCCCTTCGAGGTCGTCTCCGAGTTCCAGCCCGCCGGTGACCAGCCCAAGGCCATCGCCGAGCTCGCCGAACGCATCCAGGGCGGTGAGAAGGACGTGGTGCTCATGGGCGCCACGGGAACGGGCAAGTCCGCCACCGCCGCGTGGCTGATCGAGGCCGTGCAGCGGCCCACACTGCTGCTCGTGCAGAACAAGACGCTCGCCGCGCAGCTCGCGAACGAGCTGCGGGAGCTGCTGCCCAACAACGCCGTCGAGTACTTCGTCTCCTACTACGACTACTACCAGCCGGAGGCCTACGTCCCGCAGACGGACACCTTCATCGAGAAGGACTCCTCCGTCAACGAGGAGGTCGAACGGCTGCGCCACTCCGCCACGAACTCCCTGCTCACCCGCCGGGACACCGTGGTGGTCTCCACCGTCTCGTGCATCTACGGCCTTGGCACGCCGGAGGAGTACGTCAAGCAGATGGTCACCCTGGCCGTGGGCCAGGAGATGGACCGGGACGCCCTGCTGCGCCAGTTCGTCAACATGCAGTACGTGCGCAACGACATGGACTTCCACCGCGGCACGTTCCGCGTGCGCGGGGACACCGTGGAGATCATCCCCATGTACGAGGAGATGGCGCTGCGCATCGAGTTCTTCGGGGACGAGATCGAGGCCATCTACACGCTGCACCCTCTCACCGGCGAGATCGTGAACGAGGAGCAGGAGATGTACGTCTTCCCCGCCTCGCACTACGTGGCCGGCGCCGAGCGCATGGCGGTGGCCATCGAGTCCATCCAGAAGGAGCTCCAGGAGCGGCTGCAGGAGCTGGAGTCACAGAACAAGCTCGTCGAGGCACAGCGACTGCGCATGCGCACGCAGTACGACCTCGAGATGATGGAGCAGATGGGCTACTGCAACGGCATCGAGAACTACTCCCTGCACATCGACGGCCGTCCCCGCGGCTCGGCCCCGCACTGTCTGCTGGACTACTTCCCGGACGACTTCCTGCTCATCATCGACGAGTCCCACGTGACCGTGCCTCAGATCGGCGGCATGTACGAGGGGGACATGTCCCGCAAGCGCACACTGGTGGAGCACGGCTTCCGGCTGCCCTCCGCCATGGACAACCGGCCCCTGAAGTGGGACGAGTTCCTGGAGCGCATCGGGCAGACCATGTACATGTCCGCCACACCTGGCCCGTACGAAATGTCCAAGGTGGACTCGGTGGTGGAGCAGATCATCCGCCCCACCGGGCTGGTGGACCCGCAGGTGATCGTCAAGCCCACCAAGGGCCAGATCGACGACCTCCTGGAGCAGATCGAGCTGCGGGTGGAGCGCAACGAGCGTGTGCTCGTGACCACCCTGACGAAGCGCATGGCCGAGGACCTCACCGAGTACCTCATGGAGCACGGGGTGCGCGTGCAGTACCTGCACTCGGACGTGGACACCCTCAAGCGCGTGGAGCTGCTGCGGGACCTGCGCATGGGCACGTACGACGTCCTCGTGGGCATCAACCTGCTGCGCGAGGGCCTCGACCTGCCGGAGGTGTCCCTGGTGGCGATCCTCGACGCGGACAAGGAGGGCTTCCTGCGCTCCACCACCTCGCTGATCCAGACGATCGGCCGAGCCGCCCGCAACGTCTCGGGCGAGGTCCACATGTACGCGGACAAGATCACGCGCTCCATGGACGTGGCGATCGAGGAGACGAACCGCCGCCGGGAGATCCAGGTGGCGTACAACAAAGAGCACGGGATCGACCCGCAACCCCTGCGCAAGAAGATCGCGGACATCACGGATCAGCTGGCCCGAGAGGACGAGGACACCCGTACCCTGCTGGCCCAGCGCTCCGCCGCGAACAACCACACCGCGCCGGTCAAGGGCAAAGACGGCGGTACGCGTGGCAGGGCCCCCGGCAGGGACCAGGCGGCAGCGGCAGCGGAGTCCAAGCTGCTGCGGGACGGTGTCGCGGCGGCCCCGGCCGAGGACCTGGTGCAGCTCATCGAGGAGCTCAGCGAGCAGATGCGCAATGCCGCGGCGGAACTGAAGTTCGAGCTCGCCGGGCGGCTGAGGGACGAGATCGCGGACCTCAAGAAGGAGCTACGCCGCATGAAGGACGCCGGGCACGCCTGAGCCCTCCTGAACCGTGCCTGGCGGCTCGGCGGTCGGGTACACTTCCACATCTGTGTGGTCCGTTCACGGGCTGCTCCCAGCAACGCTCTCGTCTAAGGGGTACTCGTGGAGATTTCCGGACTGCAGTGGGGGATCACCATCGCGGTGATCCTGGGCCTGCTCGCCTACGACTTCATCTTCCACGCGCGCAAGCCGCACGAGCCCACCATCAAGGAAGCGGCGCTGTGGACGAGCCTCTACGTGTCCCTCGCGCTGCTGTTCGGGCTGATCGTGCTGATCTGGGACGGGCCGGGCTTTGCGGCGGAGTACTACGCCGGGTTCATCACGGAGCAGGCACTGTCCGTGGACAACCTGTTCGTGTTCCTCATCATCATGGCGTCCTTCAAGGTGCCGCGGGCGGACCAGCAGAAGGTGCTGCTGTTCGGGATCGTGGTGGCGCTGATCGCCCGGACCCTGTTCATCTTCGTGGGGGCGGCAGCCATCAACCGCTGGTCCGCGCTGTTCTACGTGTTCGGCATCTTTCTCATCTACACCGCAGGCAACCTGGTCAAGGGCGAGGTCACGGACGTGGACGAGGAGGACGGCGCCAACAACGTCATGGTGCGCCTGGCCAAGCGTTTCCTGAAGACCACGGACGAGTACGACGGGGACAAGCTGTTCACCGAGGTGGACGGCAAACGCATGATGACCCCCATGCTCCTGGTCATGGTGGCGATCGGGCTCACCGACATCATGTTTGCGCTCGACTCGATCCCCGCGATCTTCGGGCTGACCCAGGAGACCTACATCGTCTTCACGGCCACCGCGTTCTCGCTCATGGGCCTGCGCCAGCTGTACTTCCTGATCGACGGGCTGCTGGACCGCCTCATCTACCTCTCCTGGGGCCTGGCGCTCATCCTCGGGTTCATCGGCGTGAAGCTCATCCTGCATGCGCTGCACGAGAACACCCTGTCCTTCATCAACGGGGGTGAGCCCGTGCACGTGGTCGAGGTGAGCACCGGGTTCTCGCTCGCCGTCATCATCGGTGTCCTGGTGCTGACCGTCCTCGCTTCGCTCTACAGCCCCAAGGGCCGTGCCGTGCGGATCATCAATGGGGCCCAGCTGTGGGCCGAGCGCTACCTCGACACCCCGGAGAGCGCTCCGGTGGAGGAACGCACCAAGGCGGCCCAGAAGATGAACAAGTACCGCGCGCAGCTGCCGAACGTGAAGGAGAAGTACCGGGACGAGCTCATCGAGTCCGAGACCCGCTACCACGACCTCCTCGAGCGGGCTCACGGTCTGCGGGAGCAGCGCATCGCGGACGCGAAGGGTCGCGCGCGGAACTGACCCCGCGGCCGGCCGGCGGCTCCGGTATGATCGACGGCAAGCAAGGGAGTATCCCTCACCTTCCGTGTCCGTCAGTACGTCCGACGCCATCGTCGGGCCGGGCACGGACCACGCCAAACCGCGCACTCCGGTCGTTGCACCGGACATCACGGGCGTGGGGGAGAGACTTGTGTGGTTTCTCGACCCGCAAGGAGACTCCCTGTGGAGATCACCTCCCTCCAGTGGGGCATCACGATTGCCCTGATCCTCGGCCTGCTGGCCTACGACTTCGTCTTCCACGTCCGCAAGGCGCACGAACCCACCATCAGGGAAGCGGCCATCTGGTCCGCTGTCTATGTGGGGATCGCGCTGCTCTTCGGGCTCGTGATCCTGTGGCTGGACGGCCCCACCCTGATGGCCGAGTACTACGGCGGCTACATCACGGAAAAGGCGTTGTCCGTGGACAACCTCTTCGTGTTCCTCATCATCATGGGCTCGTTCGCCGTGCCCCGCGCGGACCAGCAGAAGGTGCTGCTCTTCGGCATCGTCTTCGCACTCATTGCCCGCACCGCGTTCATCTTCGTGGGCGCCGCGGCGATCAACGCGTTCTCCTGGGTGTTCTACCTCTTCGGCCTGATTCTCATCCTCACGGCTGGCAACCTCATCAAGGGGGAGATCAGCGAGGGCAAGGAGGACGACGCCAACAACATCGTGGTGCGCCTGGCCCGGAAGGTCTTCCACACCACGGACTACTACGACGGCGACAAGCTCTTCACGGTCCACGAGGGCAAGCGCGCGCTGACTCCCATGCTGCTGGTCATGGTCGCGATCGGCGGCACGGACATTCTCTTCGCGCTCGACTCGATCCCCGCGATCTTCGGGCTGACCCAGGAGCCCTACATCGTCTTCACGGCCACGGCATTCTCGCTCATGGGCCTGCGCCAGCTGTACTTCCTGATCGACGGGCTGCTGGACCGCCTCATCTACCTGTCGTGGGGCCTCTCGCTCATCCTGGCGTTCATCGGTGTGAAGCTCGTCCTGCACGCCCTGCACGAGAACACGCTGCCCTTCATCAACGACGGCGCCCACGTGCCCGTGGTCGAGATCGGCATCGGAGCGTCTCTCGCCGTGATCATCTCGGTGCTCGTGATCACCGTGCTGGTGTCCCTCTACAGTCCCAAGGGGCAGGCGCTGCGCACCATCCAGCGCGTCCAGGACCTCACGGAGCGCTACCTGGCGCTGCCCGCGGGCGCACCGGCCGAGGAGCGCAACGCCCTCGCGCGGCAGATCGCCGAGGCGCACGCGCACTTCCCCCGGATCTCGGAGAAGCACAAGGACGAGCTGATCACGTCGCGGGCCCGCTTCCGCGCGATGCTGGAGACAGCGCGCGGCCAGCACCGGGAGTTCGCCGAGACCGGCCGGGTCAGCACGCCCTCCCCAGATCTCGACGCGGACCGCTGAGGGCCGACGACGCCGATCGACCCGGTCTGGGAGACGGAACCGTCAGGTGCCGAACGGCCCGGGCGGCGTCGTGCACCACAGGCCGGCACCAGCGAACAGGGCCGCCCACAGCAGGGAGACGAGCGTGCCGATGATGAACTGCTCCCGCTGCTGCGCGTTGGTGAACTCGCCGTAGCGGGCGAGACCCTTGACAGCCACGATCACGGCGATCCCGGCCACCATGCCGGTCATGAGCGAGACGATCGCCGCTGCGCGTTCGAGTGCGCCGATCACAAGTCCTCCGCGCAGGGGCGGGTCCACGGGGTCGGCCACGGCATCGGACTCGGTCCAGGGGCTCACCTCAGGCGCGGGGCGCTCGTCGGAGACGTCCGCGAAGGAGAAGACCGCGCGGACCACGGGATCCCCAGACAGGGTGCCGGCCACGAGGAGGGCGGGAAAGGTCCACACCCCCGGTGCGGTGCCTGCGAGCCACGTCCACACCGCCGTGACCGCCACGAGCACGAGCGGCAGCGCAACGGTGGCCAGGGGGCGCAGCGCCGTCATGAATCCCGCCCCTGATCGGCGAGGTCCAGCAGCGCCACGAGCGTCTCCCGCACCGCGTGCTCCTCGTGCCACAGCGCGGCTGCGAGTCGTCGTGACACCGAGGACTGGGCGATTCCCAGGGAGGTGGCCATCTGCTGCTGGGTCTGCCCGTCGTCGGCCAGGGCAGCGGCCCGGGCCCCGGCGTCCGTCCGGCGGTCCCGGACGGCGCACACGAGATCCAGCACGATTCCCGTCCGCTCGGCCCACTCGTTGCCGCTCACCACCGGGGCGCCGTGGTCCTTCGCACGGGTGACCGCGTCACGGGCGGCGACGAACGCCGGGCCCGTGGACTCCCGTACGGAGTCGCCCAGGGGCAGGTCCACGGGGCCGATGCCCAGGCCGACGTGCCACCGGGCCGAGTCCGCGAGGTGCAGCAGCGCGCTCAGGGCGGCCGCAGCGTCGTCGTACAGGGCCTGGAGCTCGTCCCCCGCGCTCACGTCCCAGCCGAGAACCGGGCGGGGCAGGCCGTGCTGCAGCTCGTCGCGCAGCGCGGAGATCTCCAGCGCCGGGCCGTCACGGCGTGACGCGCGTCGGTCGATCGTCAGGACGAACACGATGACTCCCTCTGCTTTATGCGATCAGCACTGCATGACAGCATGTTATGCGTTTAAAACCGCATATCAGCGGCAGTGCGTTACCGCCCCGTCTCCGTCACGTTGCCCACGTTGTCTACAAGGACCGCGGGGAAGCCGTCCTCGTCCGAGGCGGCGAGGTCGATGCGCGCATTGATGCCCCAGTCGTGGTGACCGTCGGGGTCGTCGAAGACCTGCGTGACCGTCCAGAAGCCCGCGAGACCGTCGGGGTTCTCGTTGATGCGGATCAGAGCCGGCCCGCGGGACTGGGCATCCGTGTAGATGTCCTCGTACTCGGCGAAGTAGGCGTCCAAGGCGTCTGCCCACCGGTCGCGGTTCCACCCGGTCTTCTCGTCGAGCGCGCCGAGGACCTTGTCCTTCTCCTGAGCGAAGAGCTCCACGCGCTGGAACAGGGCGTTGCGCACCATGACGCGGAAGGCCCGCGTGTTGGAGGTGACGCCCTCGGGCTGCTCCGCCACGAGCTCCTCGAGCGAGTCCACGCTGGTCCCGGAGGGAGACTCCACACCGGAGGCGAGCTTCTCCCACTCGTCCAGCAGGGAGTTGTCGGTCTGGCGGATGCTCTCGCCGAGCCACTCCACGAGGTCCGTGAGCGCCTCGGTGCTCGCGTCCACGGGCACCGTCTGGCGCAGGGCCTTGTAGGCGTCCGAGAGGTAGCGCAGCAGGATGCCCTCGGAACGGGCCAGACCGTAGAACTGCACGTAGTCCCCGAACGTCATGGCGCGCTCGTACATGTCCCGCACGATCGACTTGGGGGAGAGCTCGAACTGGGAGACCCAGGGCGCGGAACTCCGGTAGGTCTCGAACGCCTGCTCGAGGAGCTCCTTCAGCGGCTGCGGGTAGGTGATCTCGTCGAGCTCGCGCATCCGCTCCATGTACTCGAGACCCTCGGCCTTCATGGCGGCCAGCGCTTCGCCCTTGACCTTCTTCTCCTGCAGGTTCAGTACTTGCCGGGGCTTCTCGAGGGTGGCCTCGATGACGGAGACGACGTCGAGGGCGTACGTCTCGGACTCCGGGTCCAGCAGTCCCAGCGCGGCGAGGGCGAATGGTGACAGCGGTTGGTTGAGCGCGAAGTTCTCCTGCAGCTCCACGGTGAGCCGGTAGCGGCGCCCCGTCTCGTCCGGCTCGGGCAGCCGCACGACCACCCCGGCGCGCAGCAGCTCCTTGAGGATGGCGAGGGCCTGGCGCACGAGAGCGCGCTGGCGCGCCCGGGGCTCGTCCACGCTGGTGAGCAGCCGGTAGCCCGCGGTGATGTTGTCCCCGGGGCGCTGGAGCATGTTGAGCACCATGGAGTGGGTGACGTCGAAGGACGAGGTGAGGGGCTCGGGCGTGGCTTCCACCAGGTGGTCGAAGGTCTTGCGGCTCCAGGACACGAATCCTTCGGGCGCTTTCTTTTTGGGCACCTGGCGCAGCTTCTTCTGGTCGTCCCCGTGCTTGGCCCGTGCCTTCGCCATGGCCCGCTCGTTCTCGATCACGTGCTCCGGGGCCTGGACCACCACCGTTCCGGCGGTGTCGTACCCGGCACGGCCGGCACGACCGGCGATCTGGTGGAACTCGCGCGCGCTCAACCGGCGGGTGCGGCGGCCGTCGTACTTGGACAGCGCCGTGATCACTACCGTGCGGATGGGCACGTTGATCCCCACGCCCAGGGTGTCTGTGCCACAGATGACCTTCAGCAGCCCGGTCTGGGCGAGCTGCTCCACGAGCCGGCGATACTTGGGCAGCATGCCCGCGTGGTGCACGCCGATTCCGTGGCGCACGAGCCGGTTCAGCGTCTTGCCGAAGCCGGCCGAGAACCGGAAGTCCTTGATGAGCTCCGCGACCCGCTGCTTCTCGTCCTTGCTCAGCACGTCCACGGACATCAGGCTCTGCGCCTGCTCCGCGGCCTGCAGCTGGGAGAAGTGCACCACGTAGACCGGGGCCTGGTGGGTGGTGAGCAGCTCCTCGAGCTCCTCGTGGATCGGGCGCTCGGAGTAGTAGTAGTGCAGGGGGATGGGCCGCTCGGTGGAGGTCACGAGCGCCGTGGCGCGCCCGGTGGTCTCCTCGAGCCGCTGCTCGATGCGGGAGACGTCCCCGAGGGTCGCGCTCATGAGGAGGAACTGGGCCTGGGGCAGCTCGATGAGCGGGGCCTGCCACGCCCACCCGCGCTGGGGGTCCGCGTAGAAGTGGAACTCGTCCATGACCACCACGCCGAGGTCCGCGTCCGGGCCCTCCCGTAGTGCCACGTTGGCGAGGATCTCCGCGGTGCAGCACACGATGGGGGCGTCCTGGTTCACGGCGGAGTCGCCGGTGACCATGCCCACGTTCTCCGCGCCGAAGATCTCGCAGAGGTCGAAGAACTTCTCGGACACGAGTGCCTTGATGGGTGCCGTGTAGTACGAGCGCTGCCCGCGAGCGAGCCCCGCGAAGTGCGCGGCCACGGCCACGGTGGACTTCCCCGAGCCCGTGGGGGTCGCCAGGATCACGTTGGACCCGTTGGCCACCTCCAGCACGGCCTCGTCCTGGGCGGGGTAGAGCTCCATGTCCCGTGACGCGATCCAGCCGAGGAAGCCCTCGTAGACCTCATCCTCGTCCAGCGGGTTGGACGCGAAGTCGCCCCGCAGGTAGTGGTGGCCGGGTGCGGAGAGATCGGGTGCCAGGGAGTCGAGGAGTTTCATCCCAGCCAGCCTATCGGGAGCCCCTGACACGCAGAACGACGTCGCTCTCGCCCCAGTGGGGGGACGCGCAGGCGCCGCGCCCCGCGGGCGGGAAGGGGTTCCTTCAGGCGGCCAGGGCACGGCGGGATGTGGCCTTCGTGCCCGCGGGCGACGACCGGCCTAGAGTTCGCTGCGTGCCGTGGCGCGGGCATCCACCCGGCGACACAGCAGCGCGAAGACCGCGCCCGCGAGGTTGTGCCAGACGGAGAACACGGCACCCGGCAGGGCGGCCACAGGGGACATGTACTGCGCCGCGAGACCGGCGGCGAGACCCGAGTTCTGCATGCCCACCTCGATGGCAGTCGTGCGCCGCACCGGCGCGGGCTGGCCCGTCACCCGGCCCACGGCCCAGCCGAGGAGCAGCCCGAGCACGTTGTGCACGGCCACGGCGACGAGCACAAGCAGCCCCGCCTGCACGATCTTGTCCGCGGACCCGGAGACCACGATGGCCACGATGGCCGCGATCACCACCACGGAGAACCACGGCAGCACCGGGAGCAGGCGGACGACCACGCGAGGCAGAGCGAGGCGGACCACCAGCCCGAGCACCACGGGCAGCAGCACGACCATCGCAATCGAACGGGCCATGGCGGCGCCGTCGAGCGGCATGTACGCACCGGCGAGCCACAGCGTCAGCAACGGTGTGAGCAGGGGAGCGAGCAGGGTGGAGATCGAGGTCATGGTCACGGACACGGCCACGTCACCGCGAGCCAGGTACGAGACCACGTTCGACGCCGTGCCGCCCGGGGCGCAGCCCACAAGGATCACGCCGGCGGCGATCTCCGGAGGCAGCTGCATCAGCCACGAGACGAGCACGGCGACCCCGGGCATCACCACGTACTGCGCGAGCACCCCCACCACGATGGGCACCGGGCGCTTGGCCACGAGCGCGAAGTCCGCCGGGCGCAGGGTGAGTCCCATCCCGAACATCACGAGACCGAGCAGCGGATTCGTCCATCCCGCGGCCTGGTGGACCGCGGGCGCGAGGAGGTACCCCGCAAGGCCGCCGGCCAACACGAGGAGCGGGAACACCAGGACGGCCACGTAGGCGGCGCGGTCCGCCGCGGAGCGTGCGGCCGCGGCGTCGTGGTCCGGGGTGGACGGGGCGGAGGAGGAGGCGGGGCTCACCAGCCGCGCTCTTCCCACTCCCGCAGGTGCGGCCGCTCCGCGCCGAGGGTTGTGGGGGCACCGTGGCCGGGGTGGATCACGGTGTCGTCGTCGAAGCGGTCGAAGATCCGCTGCGTGACGTCCGTGTAGAGCTGCCGGAACGCCTCGGGGGAGCCCGTCTTGCCGAGACCGCCCGGGAAGAGTGAGTCGCCGGTGAAGATGTGGGCGGGGCCGTGCGGGTCCCGGTAGACGAGCGCAATGGAACCGGGGGTGTGCCCGCGCAGCTCGATGACCTCCAGCTCGAAGCCGTCCAGCTCGGCGGTGTCCCCGTTCTCGAAGGTGAGGTCCATGGGCACCGCGATGTCGTTCTCGTCCGCCGCGCCGCACGCGGTCATGGCCTCCGAGTGCGTGGCCACCTCCTCCAGTGCCCGCACGTGGTCCCAGTGCGAGTGCGTGGTGACGATCAGCTGGAGGTTGGCCCAGTCCGAGCAGTCACCCGAGCCCGCGGCGACCATCCCGGCGATGGCGCGGGCGTTGTCCGCGGCGTCGATGAGCACCTGCGTGCCCTCCGCCTTGGAGGTCAGCAGGTACACGTTGTTGTCCATGTCACTCACGGAGATGCGCCGAATCGTGATGTCGGTGAGCTCCGTGACCTCTGTCTGGGTGGCGATCATGGCAGAGAGTCTAGGCCGCAGCCCGGTTGCGGGCGAACGGTCCAGGCCGTGCGACGCGCGGGGTGTGGCGGATCCAACACCGTCCCCGTGGACGCGGCACGCATCGCACCATATAGTTGCGTGAAACAAATATCTTTCCGTGGCACCCGTGTGCCCTCCGACCCCGCCCGGGAGGTGCCCGTGCCCGTGCCCCTGTCCCGCGAGACCGCCGAGGAGCTCGTCCGCGACCTGTTCGAGCTGCAGCGGGCCACCCGCCGGGTGCTCAAGGAGACGGCGGCGCACCGGGAGCTGTCGACGTCGCAGGTGAACGTCCTCACGTTCCTCTCGTGCCGGCCTGGTCGCCGCGCGAAGGACCTGGTGGCCGAGTCCAGCCTGGGGGCGTCCGGGATGAGCCGGCACCTCGCGGCCCTGGAGCAGCTGGGCCACGTGGCCCGCGCGCAGGACCCTCAGGACGGCCGCGCCCAGATCGTGGACATCACGGAGACCGGTCGCCGGGCGCTTGAGGCGCACCTGCGCCAGGACGCCGAACACCTCGCCGCCCGGCTGGCCGGGCTGGACGAGGCCCAGGCGCGCCGCACCCGCGAGGACCTGTCCAGTCTCACGGACCTTTTGACGCGGTCGCTGGGCACCGGCCGGGAGAGCACACCGCCCGCTGCCCGGGAGACTGAGTCCCACACCCCACCCCCGCAACCCGCCGCACCGGTGTCCCCGGAGCGCGGAGAGGAGACCCGCTCGTGACAGCCACCCAGGACCCGGGCCGCCCCGCCCGCACCGCCCGCACCCCCGACCAGGAGCACCGCGATGTCCTGCGGGCCCTGACCGGAATCCTCGCCGCGTTCTTCATGGCGATGGTCACCCTGACCATCATCGGCACCGCCCTGCCCGTCATCATGGCGGATCTCGGCGGGGACCAGACCGCGCTGTCGTGGACGGTCACGGGCACGCTGCTCGCCAACGCCGTCACCACCCCGGTGTGGGGCAAGCTGGCCGACCTCTTCGACAAGAAGAAGCTGCTGCTGGGCGCCATCGCCATCTTCGTGGTCGGCTCGGCGGTCGCGGGTCTCGCCGGCTCGATCACCATGCTCGTGGTGGCCCGCGTGATCCAGGGCGTGGGCATGGGAGGTCTCACGGCGCTGTCCCAGACCATCCTGGGAGCGATCATCGCCCCGCGCGAGCGGGGGCGCTACGCGGGGTACATGGGGGCCGTGATGGCCGTGGCCACGTCCGTGGGGCCGCTGCTGGGCGGGCTGATCGTGGACGCCTTCGGCTGGCGCTGGTGCTTCCTGATCCCCGTGCCGCTGTCCGTCCTCGCGGCGGTGCTGATCGTGCGCACGCTGCGCGTGCCGGAGGTCCGGCGCGAGCAGACACCCAAGGTGGACGTGCTGGGCATGGCCCTGCTCGCGGTGGCCACCTCCGGGCTGCTGCTGTGGGTTTCCTTTGCGGGCAAGCTCTTCGAGTGGGGCTCGTGGCAGTCGATCGCGCTGATCGTGGTGACCGTGCTCGGCACGGTGGCGTTCGTGGCCGTGGAGCGGCGTGCGAGCGAGCCCGCCATGCCGCTGAACGTGATCACGGAGCGCACCACCGTGCTCGCGATCATCGCCGCGATCGCCACCGGCGGTGCCATGTTCGCCTCCACCACCTACCTGGGCCAGTACTTCCAGCTTGGCCAGGGCTACACGCCCACCGAGTCCGGCCTGCTCATGCTCCCGCAGGTGGTCGGCTCGTTCCTGGGGTCCATGGTCGCGGGGCAGCTGATCACCCGCTTCGGCCGGTGGAAGCGCGTGCTGATCGTGGGCGGTATGGTGCTCTCCACGGGCCTGTTCCTCGCCTCGCAGCTGAACCACACCACGCCGGCGTGGCTCGTGGGGGTGTTCATCTGCCTCGTGGGCCTGGGCGTGGGCACGCTGAACCAGAACCTCGTGCTCGCGGTGCAGAACACCGTGGGGCTCAAGGACATGGGTGCGGCGTCCTCGGCCGTGGCCTTCTTTCGCACCGTGGGCGGCGCCGTGGCCGTCTCGCTCTTCGGCGCGCTGCTCACCCGTCACCTCTCCACGCAGATGACGGCCTTCGCCGCCGAGCACGGCATGGACTCCTCCGCCACGCCGGACGCCGCCTCGATGGACCTCGCGGGCCTGCCGCCCGCCGTGCTGGAAGCGATCCGCGAGGCCTACGGCACGGGCACCGGTCTGCTCTTCCTGGTGGCGGGTATCGCGTCCCTGGTCACCCTGGCGTGCGTGCTGCTCATGGTGGAGGTCCCGCTGCGGGCCACGGTGGACGTGGCCGAGGTGGACCCGGAGACCGGGCAGATCACGGTGGTCCAGCGCCGCATGGACCCGGTTGCGGCCGCCGGGCTGCGCATGCAGCACGCCGAGACGGGGCAGATCCCCGTGGTCGACGCGCGCGCCTCCGGCCTGCGCCGCTCCGCCCACGAGCGCCGGGGCGAGGAGGCCCTGTCGCCCCGCGGTTCGCACGCGGCGGCTCCCGCGACGACGGGCCCCTCGGACCCCTCGGTTTCCGCTGCGGTGGCCAGCAGTGCCGACGACGACGCCGCGCAGCCGGACGGGCAGGCGGGGTCGCCTGAGCACGGGGCGCCCGAGTACGGGTCCCCGGATCACGGGTCGCCTGAGCAGAGCTCGTCCGGGCGCGGCCGCCACCGCGCCTGACGCGGGGCCGCCAAGAGTGTCGGAGGCAGCGACTAGAGTTGCAGCCGTGTCAGAGCGAACCCCTTCATCCGATGCCCAGTCCACGTCCGTGCTCGCCGAGCGCACGGCACACGAGCACGCGCCGAAGACCCGTGCCTCCGGGGTCTCGGACCTCACGGAGATCGTGGTGCAGGGGGCGCGCGAGCACAACCTGAAGAACGTGGACCTCACCATCCCGCGGGACTCCATGGTCGTGTTCACGGGCCTGTCCGGGTCCGGGAAGTCCTCGCTCGCGTTCGACACCATCTTCGCGGAGGGTCAGCGGCGCTACGTCGAGTCCCTGTCCTCCTACGCGCGCATGTTCCTGGGGCGCGTGGACAAGCCGGACGTGGACTTCATCGAGGGGCTCTCCCCGGCGGTGTCCATCGACCAGAAGTCCACCTCCCGCAACCCGCGCTCCACGGTGGGCACCATCACCGAGATCTACGACTACATGCGTCTGCTGTGGGCGCGCATCGGCCACCCGCACTGCCCCGTGTGCGGGGAGCCCATCACCAAGCAGACCCCGCAGCAGATCGTGGACCAGCTGCTCGAGCTGCCCGAACGCACCCGTTTCATGGTGCTCGCACCCGTGGTCAAGGGCCGCAAGGGCGAGTTCCAGGACCTGTTCCAGCAGCTGAGCCAGCAGGGCTACGCGCGCGCCGTCGTGGACGGCGAGACCGTCCAGCTGGAGGACGCTCCCAAGCTGAAGAAGCAGTACAAGCACACCATCGACGTCGTGGTGGACCGCCTGACCGCCAAGCCGGACGCCCGGCAGCGGCTCACGGACTCCGTGGAGACCGCCCTGAACCTGGCCTCCGGGCGCGTGGTGGTGGAGCTCGTGACCCGAGAGGGGGAGGAGTCCCCGTGGGCGGATGCCCGGCGCACGTTCTCCGAGCACCTCGCGTGCCCCAACGAGCACCCGCTGCAGACGGACGAGATCGAACCCCGCTCCTTCTCCTTCAACGCGCCCTTCGGCGCGTGCCCCGAGTGCGACGGCATCGGCTCGCGGCTCGAGGTGGACGAGGACCTCGTGGTCCCGAACCCGGACCTCTCCCTCGTGGAGGGTGCCATTGCACCGTGGTCCCTCGGCAAGGCCACGAGCGACTACTGGAACCGGCTGCTGGCCGGGCTCGGCGAGGAGGTCGGCTTCGACCTCGTCACGCCCTGGAAGGACCTTCCGACCAAGGCGCGCAAGGCGATCCTGCACGGCAAGGACTACAAGGTCACCGTGGCCTACAAGAACAGGTGGGGCCGCGAGCGGCGCTACACCCAGGGCTTCGAGGGGGTCTTCGGCTACATCAAGCGCAAGCACGAGGAGACCGAGTCGGACCACGCCAAGGACCGCTACGAGCAGTACATGCGGCAGGTGGCCTGCCCCGAGTGCGGGGGCGCGCGGCTGAACCCCACGATCCTCGGCGTGACCGTGGGCGGGAAGAACATCGCGGAGGCCACCCGGCTGCCCATGCGGGACTCCCTGACCTTCTTCGAGCAGCTGGAGCTGGACAGCCGCGAGGCGAAGATCGGCGACCAAGTGCTCAAGGAGATCGTGGCGCGCCTGACGTTCCTGATCGACGTCGGGCTGGACTACCTCAACCTCGAGCGCGCCGCGGCCACCCTCTCCGGCGGAGAGGCGCAGCGGATCCGGCTGGCCACGCAGATCGGCGCCGGGCTCGTGGGCGTGCTCTACGTCCTGGACGAGCCCTCCATCGGCCTGCACCAGCGGGACAACCGGCGCCTGATCGACACCCTGCTGCGGCTGCGGGACATGGGCAACACGCTCATCGTGGTGGAGCACGACGAGGACACCATGCGCGAGGCCGACTGGGTCGTGGACGTGGGACCCGGCGCCGGCGTGCACGGCGGTGACGTGGTGCACTCCGGCACCTACGACGAGCTGCTGCACAACCGGGAGTCCATCACCGCGGACTACCTCACCGGGCGCAGGCTCATCGAGGTGCCCCGGAAGCGCCGCCCGATCGACCCCAAGCGCCAGCTGACGGTGGTCGGGGCGCGCGAGAACAACCTGCAGAACCTCACGGTGGACTTCCCCCTGGGGGTCTTCGTGGCCGTCACGGGTGTCTCCGGCTCCGGGAAGTCCACGCTCGTCAACGACATCCTCTACACGAGCCTGGCCAACCAGCTCAACGGTGCCAAGCAGGTGCCGGGTCGCCACCGGCGCATCGACGGGCTGGAGCACCTGGACAAGGTGGTGCACGTGGACCAGAGCCCCATCGGGCGCACCCCGCGCTCCAACCCCGCCACGTACACGGGGGTCTTCGACCGGATCCGCAAGCTCTTCGCGGAGACCCAGGAGGCCAAGGTCCGCGGCTACCAGCAGGGCCGGTTCTCCTTCAACGTCAAGGGCGGGCGCTGCGAGGCGTGCTCCGGTGACGGCACGCTGAAGATCGAGATGAACTTCCTGCCGGACGTCTACGTTCCGTGCGAGGTGTGCAAGGGGGCCCGATACAACCGCGAGACCCTCGAGGTGCACTACAAGGGCAAGAACATCGCCGAGGTGCTGGACATGCCCATCGACGAGGCGGCCGAGTTCTTCGCCCCGTTCACCGCGATCGCGCGCTACCTCAACACCCTCGTGGAGGTGGGCCTGGGCTACGTGCGCCTGGGCCAGCCTGCCACCACCCTCTCCGGTGGCGAGGCCCAGCGCGTGAAGCTCGCCGCGGAGCTGCAGAAGCGCTCCAACGGGCGCACCATCTACGTCCTGGACGAGCCCACCACGGGTCTGCACTTCGAGGACATCCGCAAGCTGCTGATGGTGCTGCAGAGCCTCGTGGACAAGGGCAACAGCGTCATGACCATCGAGCACAACCTGGACGTCGTGAAGTCCGCGGACTGGATCGTGGACCTCGGCCCCAACGGCGGCTCGGGCGGTGGCACGGTCGTGGCCGAGGGGACCCCGGAGCAGGTGGCCCGCAACGAGGACAGCTACACGGGCCAGTTCCTGCGCGAGGTGCTCGAGAGCTCCGCCGCGAGGGAAGCCGCCCACGAGGCGGGCGAGCCGGCCACGCGGGAGATGGCGACGTCGGGGGAGCGGGCGTGAGCCCGCAGCGGCCCGTGGTGCTGTGGGACCTGGACGGCACCGTCCTGGACCCCGCCGGGGCCATCACGGACGGCATCGCGGAGGCGCTGTGGACGTGTGGGTTCGACGTCCCGGAGAACCTCGAACGCTTCGTCGGACCGCCCATCGGGGAGTCCCTGCGGCGCTACACCGACGTCCCGGAGGATCAGATCCGACAGGTGGTCTCCGTCTACCGGGCCGGCTACCTCACCGAGGGCCTCGAGCGCACGCGCCTCTACCCCGGGATCCGGGAGGTGCTCGACACCCTCGCGCAGCGGGGCGTGCGGCAGGCCGTCGCCACGCAGAAGCCCGAGCGCATCGCGACCACCGTGGTCGAGCGCTTCGACCTCGCCGGGTACTTCGAGACCGTCTCCGGCGCTGCGGACGACCTCGCCGGTCCCGGTGCGGGTGCGGGGAACGGCCCCGGTGCCGCGAACGCGCCCGGACCCCTGCACGACAAGCCCGCGATCATCGGCGAGGCCCTGCGCAGGCTCGGGGCGCTGCCCCCCGACCCCACCCGCACGGTCATGGTGGGGGACCGCAGCTACGACGCGGACGGCGCACGCAGCCACGGCATCGACTGCGTGGGCGCGCTGTGGGGCTTCGCTCAGCCCGGCGAGCTGGAGGGCGAATGTGCCGCACTCGCCCACGAGCCCGGTGATTTGGCACACTTGCTCCTGCCATACACGGAGCAGTAGGGAGCGCGAGCGATGATCACCAAGTACGACGTGACCAAGGCCACGGTGGCCCGGACCCTCAAGCTGCTTTGCCGACCGGTGATCACGGGCGTGGACCGGCTCCCCGAGACGGGGCCCGTCATCATCGCCTCCAACCACCTCACCTTCCTGGACTCGGTCATCATCTCCGCGTTCATGCCGCGCCGCGTGAAGTTCATCGCGAAGGCCGAGTACGTGAACAGCCCGGGGATCAAGGGCCGCCTGATGCGTCAGGCCTTCGAGTTCATCGACATCATCCCGGTGGCCCGCGGGCTGCAGAGCGAGTCCGTGGCCGCGCTGCAGCCGGCGGTCGAGCACCTGCAGCAGGGCCGGGTCTTCGGGATCTACCCGGAGGGCACCCGCTCCCGGGACGGCTACCTCTACCGGGGCCACTCCGGCGTCGCCTACCTCGCCCTGCTCACGGGCGCTCCCGTGGTGCCGGTGGGCATGATCGGCACCCAGCGGCTGCAGCCCCCGGGGGCCACGATGATCCGCCCCGCCAAGTTCGAGATGCACGTGGGGGAGCCCATCACCGTGCCCGCCGCTGGCATGCGCCAGACCGGGCGGATGCGCAAGGATCTCGTGGCCCAGGTGATGGACACCATTGCCGGGCTCTCGGGCCAGCCCCGCAAGGACGTCTACAACGTGTCGCCGTCGGCGCAGAGGGACCTGGGGAATGGCTGATCCGGCAAGCTACAGGCCGGCACGACAGGACATCCCCACCAATCCGGGCGTCTACCGCTTCCGGGACGAGCACGGCCGCGTCATCTACGTGGGCAAGGCCAAGAACCTGCGCAACCGCCTGTCCTCGTACTTCGCGCCGCTGAACCAGCTCGCGCCCAAGACGCGGGCCATGGTGACCACGGCCGCCGCGGTGCAGTGGACCGTGGTGGGCTCCGAGTTCGAGTCCCTGCAGCTCGAGTACACGTGGATCAAGGAGTTCGCGCCGCGGTTCAACATCGCCTACCGGGACGACAAGTCCTACCCGTACCTGGCCGTGACGATGTCCGAGGACGTCCCGCGCGCCATGGTCACCCGGGGGGAGAAGAAGCCGGGCAACCGCTACTTCGGCCCCTACTCCCAGGCGTGGGCCATCCGCGACACCCTGGACGCGCTGCTGCGGGTGTTCCCCGTGCGCACGTGCACCAAGGGCGTGTTCCAGCGGGCCGAGCGCAGCGGCCGGCCGTGCCTGCTGGGCTACATCGACAAGTGCTCCGCACCCTGCGTGGGGGAGATCTCCCGGGAGGACCACCGGGAGCTCGCTGACGACCTCTGCCGGTTCATGGCCGGGCACGCCAAGCCGTACATCCGCGAGCTGACGCGCCAGATGAACGAGGCCGCCGAGCGCATGGACTTCGAGACGGCCGCGGCCCGGCGGGACGACGTCGCCGCCCTGGAGCGCGCGTTCGAGCGCAACACGGTGGTTCTGCCGGACAGCACGGACGCGGACTTCTTCGCGATCGCCGAGGACGAGCTCGAGGCCGCCGTGCAGGTGTTCTACGTGCGCGGCGGGCGCATCCGTGGCCAGCGTGGGTGGGTCACAGAGAAGGTCGAGGACGTGACGACCGCCGAGCTGATGACCAACCTGCTGCAGCAGGTCTACGGGGAGGCGCAGTCCGGGCTCGCGCAGCCCGCCCGGACCCGGCGCAGGAGTGCCGCCCAGGGCAGCGAGGACGTGGTGGGCCAGCACCGCAGGACCTCCGAGCTCGCCTACCGCCAGGACACCATCCCGCGCACCGTCTACGTGTCCGCGGAGCCGGACGAGACGGACGAGCTGCGCGGGTGGCTGAGCGAGCTGCGCGGCTCGCACGTGAGCATCCAGCGGCCCCAGCGGGGGGAGAAGGCGCAGCTGCTGGAGACCGTGGCGGAGAACGCCCGGCAGGCGCTGGCGCTGCACAAGTCCCGCCGCGCGGGAGACCTCACCACCCGCTCCGCGTCGCTGCAGCAGCTGCAGGAGGCGCTCGGGCTGCCGGACGCGCTCATGCGCATCGAGTGCTACGACATCTCCCACGTCCAGGGCACCAACGTGGTCGCCTCCATGGTCGTGTTCGAGGACGGCCTGCCCCGCAAGTCCGAGTACCGCAAGTTCTCGATCACCGGTGACGCCGCCCGGGACGACACCGCCTCCATGTACGACGTGATCCACCGCCGGTTCTCCCGCCACGTGGAGCAGCAGCGCCGCGCCGAGGAGAAGGGCGTGAGCACGGGCGAGGTCGAGGCGGACACGGAGGACGCGTCGTCGCGCGCGTTCGCCTACCCGCCCAACCTCGTGATCGTGGACGGCGGCCCGCCCCAGGTGGCCGCCGCCCAGCAGGCACTGGACGACCTCGGGGTCACGGACGTGCACGTGGTGGGCCTGGCCAAGCGCCTGGAGGAGGTCTGGGTCCCAGACGACGAGTTCCCCGTGATCCTGCCGCGCGCCTCCGAGGGGCTGTTCCTGATGCAGCGGGTCCGGGACGAGGCCCACCGCTTTGCGATCACCTTCCACCGGCAGAAGCGCTCCAAGGCCATGACGGTCTCCGCCCTGGACGAGATCCCCGGGCTGGGCCCGGCCAAGCAGAAGGCGCTGCTCAAGCACTTCGGCTCGGTCAAGAAGCTGCGGGCGGCCTCCGCGGAGGAGATCCTCGAGGTCAACGGCTTCGGCCCCGCGCTGGCGGTGAAGGTCGCGGAGGCCCTGGGCGGCCGGGAGTCCGCCGTGCGCGAGCCCGTGATCGATACGGAGACCGGAGAGCTGCTCGACTGACGTGAAACTGGTCTACCCTGGAGGGGAACCTTGCAGTCGGCAGATCAGGCGGTCCTTCACCCCATGAGCACCCCACCCCCGGATGCCGCACACCACGCGCTGGAGCCGGTGAAGCCTCCCACGACGGAGCTGCTCATCGTCACCGGGATGTCGGGCGCGGGCCGTTCCACGGCCGCGAACGCACTGGAGGACCTGGGCTGGTACGTGGTGGACAACCTGCCGCCACAGATGCTCGGCACTCTCGCGGACCTGGCGTGCCGCGCCCCGCAGACCCTGCCCAAGCTGGCGGTCGTGATCGACGTACGCGGCAAGGCCCTGTTCAACGACATGAAGGAGACCCTGGCCGCGCTGGAGACCTCAGGCGTCGAGTTCTCGGTGCTCTACCTCGAGGCGTCGGACGAGGTGCTGGTCTCGCGCTACGAGCACCAGCGCCGGCCCCACCCCCTGCAGGGCGGCGGGCGGATCCTGGACGGGATCAGGGCGGAGCGGGAGACGCTGAAGGACCTGCGCGAGACGGCGGACTCGGTGCTGGATACCTCCTCGTTCAACGTGCACGCCCTGACCCGGGCCGTGGCGGACATGTTCTCCACGAGCGGGCCCGTGGTGCTGCGCCTGACCGTGATGAGCTTCGGCTTCAAGTACGGGGTGCCCGCGGACGCGAACTTCGTGGCGGACGTGCGGTTCATCCCCAACCCGCACTGGGTCCCCGCGCTGCGCCCCCGTACGGGCAAGGATCCCGAGGTGCGGGACTACGTCTTCGGCGACGAGGGCGCCCAGACCTTCGTGGACCGCTTCGTGGCCATGCTCGAACCGGTCTTCGCGGGCTACCGCACCGAGAGCAAGCACTACGCGACCATCGCCATCGGCTGCACGGGCGGTAAGCACCGCTCGGTCGCGATCACCGAGGAGGTCGCCCGGAGGCTTGGCAAGTCCCCGAGGGTGACTGTGAACATCCAGCACCGGGACATGGGCCGCGAATAGTCCCGCCCCCTGACATGACGGATCCCATGAGCACATTTCCTTCGACGGGTGCGTTGCCCCGGCTGCCGCTGAGCAGCCGCCGCGACGTGGATCCCTACCACTCCCTGGACCCCTCCGCGCGAGAATCCCTCACGGACGCGGACTCCGTGGTCGCCCTGGGCGGTGGCCACGGTCTCTCCGCGAGCCTCTCGGCCCTGCGGCTGCTGGCGCCGGCTCTCACGGCGGTCGTCACGGTCGCGGACGACGGTGGATCCTCCGGCCGGCTGCGCGATGACCTCGGCGTGCTACCCCCCGGTGACCTCCGGATGGCGCTGGCCGCCCTGTGCGACGACTCCCAGTGGGGCCGCACGTGGAGCGACGTCATGCAGCACCGCTTCAGCGTCGAGCAGCACCCCGACGAGGGGCTCGACAACCACGCCCTCGGCAATCTGCTCATCGTGACGCTGTGGGAGCTTCTCGGGGACCCCGTGGAAGGTCTGCGCTGGGCCGGCGCGCTGCTCGGCGCCCGCGGCCAGGTGCTGCCCATGAGCTGCGAGCCGCTCGTGATCGAGGGAGATGTCTCCCCGGGCAGCAGCCCGACGACGGCGTGCCCCCCTGAGAAGATCGTGCGAACCGTCACCGGCCAGTCCCGGCTGGCCAAGGAGGCGGACGTGTGCAACGTGCGGCTCAGCCCGGCGGACGCCCCGGCGTGCCCGGAGGCCGTCTCCGCGATCGAGGAGGCGGCGTGGGTGGTGCTCGGTCCCGGTTCGTGGCACACCTCGGTGCTGCCTCACCTGCTGCTGCCCGAGCTGCGGGACGCGATCTGCGCGTCCCCGGCCAAGCGTCTCGTCACGCTCAACCTCTCGCGGGACTCGGAGACCCTCAGCATGGGCTCGGGAGACCAGCTGCGCGTGCTTCAGCGCTACGCGCCCGAGCTGCGCCTCGACGTCGTCCTCGCGGACCCCTCGGCGGCCGAGTCGCCCAAGGACGTCGAGGCCGCGGCCGCCCAGCTGGGAGCGGAGGTGCACTGGGACTCCCTGCGGGAGAAGAACGGCAGCTCCGCGCACAACCCCTTCAAACTGGCCGCCGCCTACCAGCAGATCATGAACGCGCGGGGCTGACGGCCCCGTACCCCTCCGTCCACCTAGCGTCAAGGAGATCGTCCGTCATGGCATTGACCGCCTCGGTCAAGGAAGAACTCGCCCATCTGCAGGTCCGCAAGTCGGCCGTGCGCGCCGCGGAGCTCTCCGCCCTGCTGCGCTTCGCGGGTGGTCTGCACATTGTGGGCGGACGGATCGTTGTGGAGGCGGAGCTCGACACCGAGTCCGTGGCCCGGCGCACGGCCCGGACCGTGGGAGAGGTCTTCGGCCACGACTGCGAGCTCGGCGTGATCAGCGGCGGGGGGCTGCGCCGCGACCGCACCTGGGTGGTGCGGGTGGCCAAGGACGGTGAGGCCCTCGCCCGTCGCACGGGTCTGCTGGACGCCCACGGGCGCCCGGTGCGGGGACTGCCGCCCACGGTGGTCAACGGCAGTGTGGAGGAGTCCGCCGCCGTGATCCGAGGAGCGTTCCTGGCCCACGGCTCGCTCACGGAGCCGGGGCGGGCGGCCGCCATGGAGTTCACATGCCCGGGTCCAGAGGCGGCACTTGCGCTCGTGGGCTCGGCCCGGCGCCTGGACGTGCTCGCCAAGGCGCGGCAGGTCCGCGGAGTGGACCGGGTGGTCGTGCGCGACGGCGACACCATTGCGGCGCTGCTCACCCGTCTGGGTGCCCATCGGGCCCTGCTGCAGTGGGAGGACCGCCGCATGCGCAAGGAGGTGAGGGCCACGGCGAACCGGCTCGCCAACTTCGACGACGCCAACCTGCGCCGTTCCGCCCAGGCCGCCGTCACCGCGGGCGCCAAGGTCGAGCGCGCCCTCGCCATCCTGGGCGACGAGGCGCCCGAGCACCTGCGTGCCGCGGGTCGGCTGCGGGTGGCCAACAAGCAGGCGAGTTTGGACGAACTGGGCAGGCTGTCCGAGCCCCCGCTGACCAAGGACGCGATCGCGGGGCGGATCCGACGCCTGCTCGCCATGGCTGACCGCCGCGCGGAGGAGCTCGGCGTGGCCACCACGTCCGAGTTCGCGGCCCACGCGAGTGCGGAGCACGCCGAGCAGACGGACCCGGCCCGGTCCAACGCCTGACTGGCGGCCTCTTGGCGGGTCCGACCTCATGTGGGTTTGTGTGGGGTCAGGTGAATGAGACGTGAAAACTCGGTTTTGCCACTGTCGCAGCGGCCCGGATCCCGGTAGAATAGAGCCGAAAGACCAGGCGGGACCGCCCGATGGGCGGCCACTGCGGTGTGGGAATGAGACCGATTGGTTTCGATCCAACATCACGGTAGCGCGGCCATGACGACCGCGGCCTGCCGCACCACGACACAGAGGAGATCGCAGTGACAGTCAAGGTTGGCATCAACGGTTTCGGGCGCATCGGCCGCAACTTCGCGCGGGCGCTGTACAGCCACCACGGCCACGACATCGAGCTGGTCGCGGTGAACGACCTCACCGATCCGGAGACGCTCAAGCACCTCTTCGAGTTCGACTCCGTGATGGGCCGTCTCGGCACGGACGTTTCCCTGGACGGGGACGTCATGACGGTGGACGGCCACAAGGTCAAGTTCCTGGCCGAGCCTGACCCCTCCAAGCTGCCCTGGGGCGAGCTCGGCGTGGACATCGTGATCGAGTCCACCGGTCGCTTCACCACCGGTCCCAAGGCCAAGGCGCACCTGGACGCGGGCGCCAAGAAGGTCGTCCTGTCTGCCCCGGGCAAGGAGGTTGACGGCACCTTCGTCTACGGCGTGAACCAGGAATCCTACGACCCCGAGACCATGAACATCGTCTCGGCCGCCTCCTGCACCACCAACTGCCTGGCGCCGCTGGCCAAGGTTCTCAACGACGAGTTCGGCATCGAGCGCGGCCTGATGACCACCATCCACGCCTACACGGGTGACCAGCGCCTGCACGACGCCCCCCACAAGGATCTGCGCCGTGCCCGCGCGGCCGCGCTGAACCTCATTCCCACGACCACCGGTGCCGCAGCCGCTGTGGGCCTCGTGCTCCCGGAGCTCAAGGGCAAGCTGGACGGCTTCGCCGTCCGCGTGCCGGTCCCCACGGGCTCGCTCGTGGACCTCACCGTGGACGTGCGCGAGGACGTCACGGTCGAGGCCGTGAACGCCGCCGTGAAGAAGGCTGCGGAGGGCCCCTTCAAGGGCATCATCGAGTACTCGGAAGAGGCGCTGGTCTCCAAGGACATCGAGGGCTACGACGTCTCCACGGTGTTCGACGCGCCGCTGACCAAGGTCATCGACAACGAGGTCAAGGTCATCGCCTGGTACGACAACGAGTGGGGCTACACCATCCGCCTGGTGGACTTCGTCTCGTACGTGGCCGATAAGCTCTGAGTCAGACCGTTCAGTGGCGCCGGTGCCCCGAGGGTGCCGGCGCCACTGTCGTCAGATCGTGATCACCCCAGGGAAAGGATGACGGACATGGCCAAGTCGCTCGACGATCTCATTGCCGAGGGGGTCTCGGGGCGCCGAGTTCTCGTGCGCTCGGATCTCAACGTTCCGCTCGACGGCTCCACGGTGACGGACGACGGACGCGTGCGCGCGTCCCTGCCCGTCCTCAGCAAGCTCGCGGAGGCTGGTGCGCGCGTCATCGTCATGGCGCACCTGGGACGGCCCAAGGGAACCGTGGACCCGAGGTACTCCATCAAGCCCGCCGCTGACCGGCTGGCCAAGCTCTCCGAGGCACCCGTAGTCGTCGCCACTGACGTGGTCGGCGAAGACGCGAAGGCCAAGTCGGACGCGCTCGAGGACGGCCAGATCCTGGTGCTCGAGAACGTCCGCTTCGACCCGCGCGAGACCTCCAAGGACGACGCCGAGCGGCAGCAGTTCGCCAAGGAGCTCGCCGCGCTGACCGGTGAGAACGGCGCGTACGTGGACGACGCTTTCGGCGCCGTGCACCGCAAGCACGCCTCCGTGTACGACATCGCGTACGAGCTGCCGAGCTACCTGGGTGATCTGGTGAAGACGGAAGTGGACGTGCTGAGCAAGGTCATCTCGGACCCAGAGCGCCCGTTCGTGGTGGTCATGGGCGGCTCCAAGGTCTCCGACAAGCTCGCTGTGATCGACAACCTGATCGGCAAGGCGGACTCGTTGCTGATCGGCGGCGGCATGGTCTTCACCTTCCTCGCCGCGCAGGGTCACGCCGTGGGTTCGTCACTGCTGGAGAAGGACCAGATCGACACCGTCAAGGGTTACCTGGACCGGGCGGAGGCGGCCGGCACAGAGATCGTGCTGCCCGTGGACGTCGTCTACGCCGCGAACTTCTCGGAGGACGCTGAGCACGAGGTGCGCCCCGTGGCGGACATCGAGGGCGGCTCCATCGGCGACTCCGGCCTGGGCCTGGACATCGGGCCCGAGTCCGCAAAGATCTTCGCGGAGAAGATCGCCGCGGCGAAGACTGTGTTCTGGAACGGCCCGGTGGGCGTGTTCGAGATGGCCCCGTTCGCCAACGGCACCAAGGCCGTGGCGCAGGCGCTGGCCACGTCCGACGCCATGAGCGTGATCGGCGGCGGCGACTCCGCCTCCGCCGTGCGCAACCTGGGCTACCGGGACGAGCAGTTCGGCCACATCTCCACAGGCGGCGGCGCCTCCCTGGAATTCATCGAGGGCAAGCAGCTTCCGGGCGTGGTGGCCCTCGGCGCGTGAGCGCCCCACAAAGCACCAGCCATCCGAGCGAAGGAGTCTCAGCATGACCACGCAGACCAACGGAGTTTTCGACCGGACGCCCGTGATCGCGGGCAACTGGAAGATGAACATGGACCACACGCAGGGCATCGCGCTGGTCCAGAAGCTCGCGTGGACGCTCAAGGACGCCAAGCACGACTACTCCCGTGCGGAGGTGGTGGTCTTCCCGCCGTTCACGGACCTGCGATCGGTGCAGTCCCTGGTGGAGGGGGACGGCCTGCAGATCAAGTACGGGGCACAGGACCTCTCCGACCAGGACAAGGGGGCCTACACGGGCGACGTCTCCGGTGAGTTCCTCGCCAAGCTCGGCTGCAGCTACGTACTGGTGGGCCACTCCGAGCGACGCCTCATCCACCACGAGACGAACGAGCAGTGCCGGGACAAGATCCGTGCCGCGATCCGACACGGCCTCACCCCCATGCTGTGCGTGGGGGAGGGGCTCGAGGAGCGCCAGGCCGGGCGTCACGTGGAGTACACGCTTGAGCAGCTGCGCGGCAGCCTCGCGGAGCTGACCGCCGGCGAACTCGAAGGCCTCGTGGTGGCCTACGAGCCCGTGTGGGCCATTGGCACCGGTGAGGTCGCCGGCCCCGAGGACGCGCAGGAGATGGCGAAGGCCGTGCGTGCGGAGCTCGAGAGCCTCTACGGCGCGGAGTTCGCGCGCGCCACCCGTGTGCTCTACGGCGGCTCGGTGAAGTCCTCGAACGTGGCCTCCATCATGGCGGGTCCGGACGTGGACGGTGCCCTCGTGGGCGGTGCCAGCCTCGATGCGGAGGAGTTTGCTAAGATTGCACGGTTCGAGCAGCACCTGGTCACCGATCAGTGATGTCGCGTCAGCTTTCGGTCGGCGCGTTGCTCACCCCCAGTTCTATGTGAATCGAGGCATTTCGTGGAGATCCTCCTGATCGCCCTCCAGGCGGTCATCGTGGTCACGAGCATCCTGTGCATCATGTTCGTCCTGCTCAACAAGGGCAAAGGCGGTGGTCTGTCGGACATGTTCGGCGGCGGAATGACACAGTCCTTGAACACCTCCGGTGCGGCGCAGAAGAACGTCGTGCGCATCACCACCGTGCTGGCGATCATCTGGGTGCTGGCCATCGTCGGCTACGCGCTGGTCCTCCGGTTCAACCCGGTGGCCTGAGCAGGCGCTCCACGGCATCCACCACGCAGCGCCACGTCACAACCAGCAGGCACTGGCACAGAGCGAAGGCCCGGACCGTCACGGTCCGGGCCTTCGTCGTGGCCAACACGGGTCCCCTGCTCAGTCCTCGGACTGCGCGGACGATCCGTCCGGGTCCTCCGGTACCCCCGGCAGCGCGTCCTCGGTGACGAGCCACAGGGTCTCCTGAGTGCCACGGACCGCGCTGCCCGGCGCCTCCACCGGCGTGACACCGGCACGGCGGATGCTCGCCAGGGCGTCAGCCTTGGGAGCGCCGGAGACGAGCAGCCAGACCTTGTGCGCGGAGTTGATCGCGGGCAGGGACATCGTCACACGCTCGGGCGGGGGCTTGGGGGAGTCGGCGACCGCGAACACGGTCGCGTCGGTGCGCAGCACGTCCTTCCGCCCCGGGAACAGGGACGCCACGTGCGTGTCCGGACCCAGGCTCAGGAGGGCGACGTCCACGTGCGGCAGGTCCCCGGTCGAGCCCTCGGCCTCCGCGGCCGCTGCAAGCTCCGCGCGATAGTCGGCCGCGGCCTCGTCGGCGGTGCTGATCTCATCCGAACCGGCCACGGGGTGCACACGGTCCCAGTCAAGCTCGAGGGTCTCGTCCCACGCGTCCGCGGCCTGGACCCCGTTGCGCTCGGGGTCCGCGCCGGGGAGGAAGCGCTCGTCGGACCACCACACGTTGACGCGCGACCAGTCGATCAGCGCGGCATCCGGGCTCGCGGCGACCTCACCGATCACACGCGTGCCCATGCCGCCGCCGGTGAGCAGCACCGTGGCCTCTCCGCGCTCGTCCTGGGCGGCCTCCAAGACCTCCAAGAGTCGGGCGGCTGTGTCCCGCGCGAGGCGGTCTTCCCCGTCGTGGGGGACCAGTCGCGGCTGGGGCGGCAGGGTCGCGCTCATGGGCGCACCGCCCCGTCGGCCTCGTCAGACCCCGACGTCGAGGTGTCCCCCTCACCGTCGCGGGCAGCAGCCCCACCCCGGTCTGCTGCTTCCGCCGTCATGTGCTCTGAACCGGTCTCGACGACGGCGTCCTCGGCCTCGACGACGTCGCCCACCTCCTGTTTGGCCTGGGCCGCCGTGCAGACCTCCGCGGCGTCGAGACCCGCGCGGATCACCTCGCCGTAGACCTCGTCCGCGTCGAGCCGCCGCAGCTCCTCGGCCAGGCAGGTCTTCAGGTCTCGCACGGGCATGGCGATCTGCTGGTCCGGCTGGTCGGGCTGGGAGAGCACGGCAACGGTGCGGCCAGGGCGGTTGATCTCCACGGCGCCCTTGTCCGTGAGCAGGGCAACGCGGTCCAGGGCCCGGCCGGAGCCGTCCGTGCGGATGGTGACCTTGGCCCCGAGCCGCTGCGAGAGCCACACGCCCAGCAGCAGCATGGACGGTGCCACGGCGTTGCCCTCGAGCACGATCTCCCTGACTGCAACGGGGCCCACCTGGTCGAGGACCGCCGCGAGCTGGACGCGCCAGTTCGTGATGCGCGTCCACGCGAGGTCCGTGTCGCCGGGGGTGTACTGCCGCGCGAGCTGCGTGAGCGAGGCGAACGGCTCGTCTGCGCGGGATGAGTCCGTGATGCGTCGGTGCGCGATCCTGCCGATCGAGCTCTCGCTGGGGTTCTGCGGGAAGTCGTGCGGCCACCACGCCACAATGGGGGCGTCAGGCAGCAGCAGCGCGGAGACGAGGGTCTCCGTGGGCTCGGCGAGGTCGCCGTAGCCGTGCATGAGGATGACCTCCGACGCGCCAGCGTCGCCGCCCACGCGCAGCTGCGCGTCCAGGCGGGTCTCGTCCGTGCGCGAGTGCGCCACGTGCACGATGATCCGGCACGGGTGCTCGTGGCTCGCGTAGTTCGCCGCCTCGACCGCCATCTCCGAGTGCCCCGCCTGCGCGAGGATCACCAGCGTGAGCACGCGCCCGAGCGTCACCACGCCGTTCTCGTCCCGCAGCTGGTTGAGCTTCTTCTCGATCTTCGCTGCGGTGGTGTTCTCCATCTGAACAATCACGGTCGCCTCCAGACCCGGCCGTCACGGGCCATCAACTCGTGGGCCGACTCCGGACCCCATGAACCGGGCGCGTACGGCTCGGGTTGCACTTGGTGCTCGGACCAGTAGTTCTCGAACGGGTCCAGGATCTTCCAGGACAGCTCCACCTCGGAGTGGTCCGGGAACAGGGGCGGCTCGCCCAGCAGCACGTCGAAGATCAGCCGCTCGTACGCCTCCGGGCTGGACTCCGTGAACGCGTGGCCGTAGCCGAAGTCCATGGTGACGTCCCGGATCTCCGACTGCGTGCCGGGGACCTTGGAGCCGAAGCGGATGGTCACGCCCTCGTCCGGCTGGATGCGGATCACGATGGCGTTCTGGCCGAACTCCTCGTTGTCCGTGTCCCGGAAGAGCAGGTTCGGGGACTTCTTGAATGCCACCGCGATCTCCGTGACCCGCCGGCCGAGCCGCTTGCCCGCGCGCAGGTAGAACGGCACGCCCGCCCAGCGGCGGTTGTTGATGTCCACGCGCAGGGCCGCGAAGGTCTCGGTGCGAGAGTCAGCGGGGATGTCCGACTCCTCGTGGAAGCCCTTGACGAACTCGCCGCCCTGCAGACCGGACGTGTACTGGCCCAGGGCCGAGTGCTCACCGAGGTCACAGGGCAGCACCACGGACTCGAGGACCTTGGCCTTCTCCCGGCGCAGGTTGTGCGCGCTGAACGAGGCCGGCTCCTCCATGGCCGTGAACGCCAGCAGCTGCAGCAGGTGGTTCTGGATGACGTCACGGGCCGCACCCACGCCGTCGTAGTAACCGGCGCGGGAGCCGATGCCGATCTCCTCGGCCATTGTGATCTGCACGTGGTCCACGTACCGGGCGTCCCACAGGGGCTCGAACATCTGGTTGGCGAAGCGCAGCGCCAGGATGTTCTGCACCGTCTCCTTGCCCAGGTAGTGGTCGATGCGGAACACGCTGTCCGGGCGGAAGACCCGCTCCACGATCGCGTTCAGCTCCCGGGCGGAGTCGAGGTCGTGGCCGAACGGCTTCTCGATGACCACCCGCCGCCAGCCCTTGCTGTCCTGCGAGTCTGCGAGGTCGTGGTCCGCCAGCTGCTGGCACACCACCTCGAACGTCTTGGGCGGGATGGACAGGTAGAACGCGTGGTTGCCGCGGGTGCCGCGGTCGCGGTCGAGCTCGTCGAGCGTCTGCGCGAGACGCACGTAGGCGTCGTCGTCGTCGAACTCGCCGTGCACGAACCGCAGCCCCGAGGCGAACTGGTTCCAGAGGTCCTCGTTGTAGGGCGTGCGGGCGTGCTCGGCGACGTGCTCCTTGACGTACTCCGCAAACTGGGCGTCGTTCCAGTCCCGCCGGCCGAACCCCACGAGGGAGAAGGCCGGAGGGAGCAGGCTGCGGTTGGCGAGGTCGTACATGGCCGGCAGCAGCTTCTTCTTCGCGAGGTCGCCGGTGACGCCGAAGAGGACGAGGGCCGACGGCGCCGCGACGCGTGTCAGACGCCGGTCGCGTGGATCACGCAGGGGGTTGTGTTGGGTGTTCTCAGGCACAGGCTCGCCGTCCGTTCGCGGGTTGTCGGGTGGGGATCACAGCTCGGACGCCGCGCGCAGCAGCTGGGCCACCCCGGCCTCCCGGTCCAGCAGCCGCAGCCGCAGGACAGGGCGGTGGTGCTCGGCGAGCACGGTGGCGTCCCCGTCCGCCTGCGCGTTGATGAGCTCGCCGAAGGTGAAGGGGATGCCGGGGATGTCCACGTCCGTGTCCGTGGCCGCAGTGATCTGCACGTAGACACCCTGGGCGGGACCGCCCTTGTGGTACTGGCCGGTGGAGTGCAGGAAACGCGGGCCCCACCCGAAGGTCACGGGACGCCCGGTGCGCCGCGCCAGCACGTCCCGCACGGACTCCAGCTCGGTCCAGCCGAGCCGGTCGAAGTACGCCTGGACGCTCACGTAGCCGTCCTCAGGCAGCTGCTCCAGAAGCGCCGAGAGGGCCGCGGGCACGGTGGTCGCGCCGCGCAGCACGTCCTCGGCGCCGCGGATCTCGATCTCCCCGTCCGTGGCGGCCGCGGGTGAGGGCTCGGGCTTGGAGGCCAGAAGCTCGCGTGTTGCCGCCTTGGCGGACTCGACGTCCGGCTGGTTGAACGGGTCGATGCCCAGCAGCTGGCCCGCCACCGCGATCGCGACCTCGAAGGCCATCATGAGGCCGCTCAGCGAACCGGCCACGCGCACCCCCTCGGACTGCTCGGGGTCCATGTCCTCCTCAGCCACGAGCGAGACGACCAGCACGTCCGACGCGCCGGAGGTCAGCTCGGGGGCGCCGTCGTGCACGACCACGGGCAGCACGCCCGTGCCGGACTTGCCGGTGGACTCGGCGATCAGCTGCTCCGCCCAGTCCGCGAAGCCCACGAACGGCGCGCCCTGGTTCACGAGCACGATCTTGTCGCGCAGCGGTGAGGTACCGCCCAGGGCGGCACCGAGCTGCAGGCCGATGTTGTTCTCGTCGTCCTCGCGCAGCATCTCGACGGCCTCCTCGGCGTCGTCGAGCAGCGCCGCGACGTCCACGCCGGCGAGTCCGGAGGGCACGAGTCCGAACGCCGTGAGCGCGGAGAAGCGCCCGCCCACGTTCGGGTCCGCGTTGAAGGTCTTGCGGTAGCCCGCCTCACGCGAGGCCGAGTCCATGGGGGAGCCCGGGTCCGTGACCACCACGATCCGCGAAGGGGCGTCCAACCCGGCGCGCTGGAAAGCGTCGATGAACACTCGGCGCGCGGAGTCCGTCTCCACCGTGGAGCCGGACTTGGAGGAGACGATCAGCGCGGTGTGCTCGAGGTCCTCGAGCGCCTTGGTGACCATCTCGGGGTCGGTGGAGTCCAGCACGAACAGCTCCACGCCGGCGCTGCGGGTGATCACCTCGGGAGCCAGGGAGGAACCGCCCATGCCCGCGAGCACGAAACGCGTGACACCTTCGCGGGCGAAGTCGTCCCGCAACTCCTCGATCTCCGGTACGAGCGGACGGGAGACGCTCACGGCGTCCGTCCACCCGAGGCGGACTGCCGCCTCCTGCTCCGCGGCGGCGCCCCAGAGGGCGGGGTCCTGCGCAAAAAGCTTGGACGCGAAATTCTCGGCGACCAGGCGGGGGACGTTCGTGTCGATCGCCTCTCGCGCGGCACCGGCGGCCTGCAATGACAATGAGCTCACGGGGAGCCTCCTCAAACGTGGTGGGTGGGCGGTGCAGCGGCTGGGCCACACCGCCCGGAAGTGGTGCTGCAACGGGACCGCCACCCGCGGTCGTGGGGCACCGGGTGCTCCTGCACAGCCGCGGGCGGCGAGACGAGGTCAGCTCGCGGCGTCGAGCGCCGTGCGCACGGTCTCGAGCAGCTCCTCCCAGGACTTGTCGAACTTCTCGAGGCCCTCGGTCTCGAGCAGCTCCACGACCTCCCGGTAGGACACGCCCTGACGGGCAACCGCGTCGAGGACCTCGGCGGAGTCCTCGTAGGTGCCGCTCACGGTGTCACCTGTGACGTCCGCGTGGTCGTACGTGGCGTCCAGCGTCTTCTCCGGCATGGTGTTCACGGTGTTGGGGGCCACCAGCTCGGTCACGTACAGGGTGTCCGGCAGGTTGGGGTCCTTCACACCGGTGGAGGCCCACAGCGGACGCTGCGGGTTGGCGCCGGCGGAGGCAAGACGCTTCCAGCGCTCGGTCTGGAGCGACTGCTCGTAGACCTGGTAGGCGAGACGCGCGTTGGCCAGGCCGGCCTTGCCCTTGAGGGACACGGCCTCCGCGGAACCGACGGCGTCCAGGCGCTTGTCGACCTCGGTGTCCACGCGGGAAACGAAGAAGGACGCCACGGAGTGGATCGTGGAGAGGTCCTTGCCGTTCTCCAGCGCACGCTCGAGACCCTCCATGTAGGCGTTGATGACGCCGCGGTAACGCTCGAGCGAGAAGATCAGCGTGACGTTCACGGAGATGCCCTCCGCGATCGTGGCCGCGATCGAGGGCAGGCCCTTCTCGGTCGCGGGGATCTTGATCAGCGCGTTCGGGCGGTCGATTGTCTGGGAGAGCTTCTGCGCCATCGAGGCAGTGGCGTCGGCGTCCTGCGCCAGGCGGGGGTCCACCTCGATGGACACGCGCCCGTCCACACCCTGCGTGGCCTCCGCCACGGGGGCGAAGAGGTCGCACGCCTCACGGACGTCGTCCGTGGTGATGCGGAACACGGCGTCGTCGACCGAGACCCCTTCGGCGGCGAGCGCCGCGACCTGCTCGCGGTATGACTCGCCGTTGGCGAGCGCCGCGGCGAAGATCGTGGGGTTGGTCGTCACGCCGACGACGTTCTTGGTGTCGATGAGCTCCTGCAGGTTGCCGCTGGTGAGGCGCTGGCGGGAGAGGTCGTCGAGCCAGATGGAGACGCCGGCGTCGGAGAGCTTCTGGGTGGGGGTGGTCATGTTCTCTGTCCTCGATTCGTGAGAGAAGAGCATCTGGGGTGTGGTGGGCGGGGCCGGAGCCCCGCCCACGATTGCTGCTGTGCTGAGCTGCGGGGTCACCTCGCGGCGGCGATGGACTCCTCGGCTGCCTGTGCCACGGCCTCGGACGTGATGCCGAACTCGCGGTAGAGCGTCTGGTAGTCGGCGGACTCGCCGAAGTGCTCCAAGGACACGGCGCGGCCGGCGTCGCCGAGCAGGTCGTTCCACGACATGCGGATCCCAGCTTCAACGCTCACGCGGGCCTTGACGGCCTTCGGGATGACCGATTCGCGGTACTGCTCGTCCTGTGAGTCGAACCACTCGCGGCAGGGCATGGAGACCACGCGGGCCGCAACGCCCTTCGCCGCGAGCTGCTCCCGGGCCTCGAGGGCCAGCTGGACCTCAGAACCCGTGCCGATAAGCACCACGTCAGGGGTGCCCTCGGTGTCCGCGAGCACGTAGCCGCCGCGGGCCACGCCCTCGGCGGAGGCGAACTTCTCACCGTCGTACTCCGGGTGCAGATCCTCACGGGGAACCGTGGGCAGATCCTGGCGCGTCAGCGCCAGCCCTGCCGGGTGCTCGTGGTTCTCGAGAATCGTGCGCCAGGCCACGGCGGTCTCGTTGGCGTCCGCGGGCCGGACGACGTCGAGCCCCGGGATCGCACGCAGCGCCGAGAGCTGCTCCACGGGCTGGTGCGTGGGGCCGTCCTCGCCGAGGCCGATCGAGTCGTGGGTCCACACGTAGATGGACGGCACCTTCATGAGCGCACCCAGGCGCACCGCCGGACGCTGGTAGTCCGAGAAGATGAGGAACGTGCCCGAGAAGGCCCGGGTCTGGCTGCTCATCACGATGCCGTTGACGATCGCCGCGGCCGCGTGCTCACGGATGCCGAAGTGCAGCACCCGGCCGTACGGGGAGCCCTTCCACTTGGCCGTGGAGCGGCTCTGCGGAATGAAGGAGTCCGCACCCTCGATCGTGGTGTTGTTGGAGCCCGCGAGGTCCGCGGAGCCCCCCCACAGCTCGGGGAAGGTCCCGGCGATGGCGTTGATGACCTCGCCGGAGGCCTTGCGGGAGGCCACGGCCTTGCCCGCGGGGAAGGTGGGGAACGCGGCCGCGTAGTTCTCGGGCAGCTCCTCGTTCTTGATCCGGTCGTAGAGCTCGGCCTTCTCCGGGTTGGCCTCGCGCCACGCCTGGAAGGACTTCTCCCACTCGGCGCGCTCCTGCTTGCCCCGCTCGGCCACCTCGCGCACGTGCGCGAGGATCTCCGGCTCAATCTGGAAGGACTTCTCGGGGTCGAAGCCCAGAATCTTCTTGGTTGCCGCGACCTCCTCCGCGCCCAGGGCGGAGCCGTGCACGCCGCCGGTGTTCTGCTTGGTGGGGGAGGGCCAGCCGATGATCGTGCTCAGGGCGATGATCGAGGGCTTGTCCTTGACTTTGGTGGCCGCCACCACGGCGTCGTACAGGGCCTCGACGTCCTCCTTGTACTCACCGCCGTTGCGCCAGTCCACGCGAGCGGTGTCCCAGCCGTACGCGGCGTAGCGCGCCAGGACGTCCTCGTTGAACGCCACGTTGGTGTCGTCCTCGATCGAGATCTTGTTGTCGTCGTAGATCACCACGAGGTTGCCGAGCTGCTGGGTCCCGGCCAGGGAGGACGCCTCGGAGGTGATGCCCTCCTCGAGGTCTCCGTCGGAGGCGATCACGAAGATGTTGTGGTCGAACGGCGACTCACCGGCGGGGGCGTCCGCGTCGAAGAGACCGCGGGTGTAGCGCTGCGCGTAGCCGAAGCCCACGGAGGAGGCCAGGCCCTGGCCCAGCGGACCGGTGGTGATCTCCACGCCCGTGGTGTGGCGGTACTCCGGGTGGCCCGGAACCTTGGAGCCCCACGTGCGCAGCGACTCGAGGTCCTCCATCTCCAGGCCGTAGCCGGAGAAGAACAGCTGCAGGTACAGGGTGAGGGAGGTATGCCCGGGGGAGAGGATGAAGCGGTCGCGCCCGGTCCAGCGGTCGTCCGAGGGATCGTGCCGCATCACCTTCTGGAAGAGCATGTACGCCACGGGGGCCAGGGACATGGCGGTGCCCGGGTGGCCGTTGCCGACCTTCTGCACGGCATCGGCGGCGAGGACACGGGCGGTGTCCACCGCGCGGGCGTCCTGCTCGGTCCAGTTCAACGGTTGATCAAGGTTCGGCACGGTGGCGAGCCCCTTTCGTGGGAGTGGATGGTGCGCGGCGCTGCCCGGTCCCGTTCCGTGGCCACGGTGGTCCGGCCGCAACGCCTGTTCCGCGCTCAACCTTAGTCCGGCGGGACCGCGAGCGTCAGGGACGTGGCCCCGGGTGATCGCTCACGGCTCACCGTGGGCCTCGTCACCGCGCCCCTGAGCGGCGCAGGCGGCTATACTGGCGACCGGGTGTCGGTGCGAGCCCGTCTCGCCCCGCCCGTTCAACGCCGCCCCCGGGCCGGCCACCAACGTTCTTTGGAGCATCGATTCCGTGAATCACCTCGACACCGCGACGCACCCGGACTCCTCGGGATCCCCCGCGTCGCACGGCCACGGAGCCACCGGGAGTCGCATCTCGGAGGTCGCGCCCGTCGGGTACGAGGGCCCCATGACGGCCGGTCGCAAGATCAAGGCCTACGTGGCACTGACGAAGCCCCGGATCATCGAGCTGCTGCTGGTGGCCACCATCCCCACCATGTTCTTCGCCCAGCAGGGTGTGCCGAACCTGTGGCTCGTGCTCAACACCCTTGTGGGCGGCACACTCGCGGCCGGGGCCGCAGGCGCGTTCAACTGCTACATCGACCGCAACGAGGACCGGCTCATGCGCCGCACGGCCAAGCGGCCGCTCGTGACGGGTGAGGTCAGCGACCGCGAGGCCCTCGTTTTCGCCTGGGTGCTCTCCGCCGTGGCCGTGGCCTGGCTGACTCTGGGCGTGAGCGTGCTGTGCGGCGTGCTCGGTGTGGTGGCGATCGCCCTGTACGCGGTGTTCTACTCGATCGTCCTCAAGCGCCGCACCGCCCAGAACATCGTCTGGGGCGGCATCGCGGGGTGCATGCCCGTGCTGATCGGGTGGGCGGCGGTGCGCGGCACCCTCGAGTGGCCGGCTCTGGTGCTCTTCGCGTTCATCTTCCTGTGGACGCCCCCTCACTACTGGCCGCTGTCCATGAAGTACGCGGAGGACTACTCCCGTGCGGGCGTCCCCATGCTCGGCGCCGTGGACACCGCGCGCACCGTCGGCGCCCAGGTGGTCCTCTACGCGTGGGCCACCGTGATCTGCTCGCTACTGCTCATCCCCGTGGGCGGGGCAGGCTGGGTGTACGGCATCATTGCGCTGGTCTCCGGGGGCTGGTTCACGTACCACTGCCACAAGCTCTACGGCCTGGCCACCGCGGGCAAGCCGACCCTGAAGCAGGCCATGTACGTCTTCCACGGCTCCATCGCCTACATCACGTTCGTGTTCGTGGGTGTGGCGCTGGACCCGTTCGTCGGCGGCCCCATCTTCTAGTCGCTGCGCGGACACCCTCGTGTCCGCAGAAGCCGCGCGGGCCACGGCTCAGACTACGGGTTGCACCCGCCGTAGGGCGCTCGCCCTGAACGGCCACGGTCGGATCATCCGACCGGTCGATGCCCGGTACCGGTAAGGCTCACCTAAACTTGTCCCATGCTCTCCATGACGTTCTCAGGCGTGACCGCCTATCCCGTGACCCCCCTGCACCCCGGCGGCGCCCTGGACCTCGACTCCCTGGAATGCACAGTGGCGCGGCTCGCGCACAGCGGCGTCTCCGGCATCGTCGTCCTCGGAACGTCCGGGCTCTTTGCCTACCTCGACGCGCAGGAGCGCGCCGACGTCGTGCGCACGGCCGTGAGGGCCGCCTCCGGCTCGGGTGTTCCGGTGGGGGTGGGTATCTCGGCCATCACCACGCGGGAGGTGCTTCAGCTCGCCTACTCCGCGGAGAACAACGGTGCGGACGGGCTCGTGCTGAGCCCCGTGAGCTACATTCCCCTGGTGTCGCAGGAGATCGCGGACCAGGTGGAAACGGTCGCCTCGGCCGTCTCGCTGCCGCTGTGCCTGTACAACAACCCCTCCACCACGGGTTTCACGTACCCGGTCGAGCTCGCGGCGGAGCTGTCCTGGCTGGACGACGTGGTCGCGTTCAAGGACACCGCCGCATCCGGCAGGCTCTTCCACTCGCGGCAGCTGCTCTTCGCCCAGCAGTCGGAGCCCGGCACCGTGCACGGTGCAAGTCGTGACCAGCTGATCGTGGACGAGCACCCGGATGCGGCGTGGCACAGCGGCATGGCGGCGCTGCTGGCTCCCGAGTTCGTTGCCTTCCACGAGGCAGTGACCCAGGGCAGGACCGAGGACGCCGCCGCGTGGAGCCGGGCCCTGCGGCCGCTGATGCAGCTGATGGGCCACGAACGCCCGCTGTCGGTGCTCTACGCCTTGGCGGAGGTCTGCGGTGTGCGCACGAGCGCCCCGCGCCGGCCCCTGCTGCCCATTCCGTCCCACAGCCGGGACGCCCTCGCCACGGCAGTGGCGCGCCTGCGTGAGACGGCGCCGTCGTCGACGTCGCGCTGAGCGTGCGAGGGCCCGTCACCGGGCCCGGGGGTGCCCCGGGTCGAGTGACGGGGCGCCCACGTTCTGGACCCCCGGGAACGGGACCCGCCCGAGCGATCCTGCTCCGGCGATGTCGCGCCGGGACGAGAACTGCCCTGGCACCCGGTCCGCAACCCCCGCGGCAGGACGCCGGGCTCAGCCGACGGGCTGCGCCGCGGCGTCGTTCTTCTCCCCGAGGTCGACGGGGGCCGCGTGGGCGTGCTCGGGTTGAGCGAGGTACACGGAGAACGAGACCACGCGCGTGGCAGCCCAGATCACCACGGCGGAGAGGACCATGTGCAGGGCCACCGCGGGGATCGGCACGTGGTTGAAGTACTGGTAGTAGCCCACCAGGCCCTGGGCCACGATGATCGCAGCCATGATCAGGTACGCGTTGCGCAGCACCGTGGGCAGTCCCTTGACCGTGCACAGCACGATCCCGGCCAGGACCGTGAAGGTCAGCAGGTACACGGGAACGGCGTGGGCGCGCGTGATGGCTACGGAGTCGAAGGCCAGGCGGGCGCTGGAGTCGTCCCCGGCGTGCACGCCGGTGCCCGTGACGAGAGTGCCCACGTAGAGGATCACTGCGCTCAGCAGCCCCGTGAGGATGCCGAGCACGAGCACGGCGGTGCGGGAGGAGTGCAGCTGACCCGGACGCTGGTCGTGCGCCACGGCGGAGAGCCCCTCGCGGCGCGTGTTCAGCACGAGCAGCGTGGACAGCGAGATCATGGCCGCGGAGATCAGGTAGTGCACGCCCACCATCAGCGGGTGCAGGCCCACCAGCACGGTGATCCCGCCCACGACCGCCTGCAGCGGGATACCGATGCCCAGGGCGAGGGCGAGCCAGAAGAGCTTCGGGTGCGTGCGGACCATCCGCATCACGGAGAGGAACATCAGCACCGCGACCACCGCCAGCACGAATGTGAGCAGTCGGTTGCCGAACTCGATGATCCCGTGGATGCCCATCTCCTGGGTGTTCGTCCAGGACTCCGCCGAGCAGCGCGGCCATGTGGGGCATCCCAGCCCCGATCCCGTGAGCCGCACGAGCCCACCGGTGAGGATCAGCAGCGAGTTGGTGAGCAGGGAGGCGACGGCGAGTCGCCGCACCCACGGGGTCACGGTGCTGGGCCACCAGAAGGAGTCGGTGGCGGTACGGGCGGCGGCGTCAGACATGAGCGGTGCATCCAGGGGCAGTGGGAACGAAGACGCTCCCAGTGTAGCCAGCGCGGCCTGGGAACCCCCGAGGACCCAGGGATGTCTCAGGCACGCCGGACGGTCCCCGGAGTGCCCGGACCCGGCGGGGACATCAGGTGCCTCCCTGCGATCAGACCCAGCGGAACCACTTGACGGTGGCGGCCCAGCTGAGGACCGCCCACACGCCCAGCACGAGCAGCGGCGCCAGGGTGGCCGGTATCCCCAGGAAGCACTCGCGCACCAGCTCACCCGCCGCCGAGGACGGCAGCAGCGCCACGAGCCGGGAGAGCCAGCCGGGCAGAGCGGTGAGCGGGAAGAGGACGCCACCTCCCGCGGCAAGGGCCACCCACACCACGTTGAGGACGGCGAGGGTGGCCTCGGCCCGCAGCGTGCCGGCGATGAGCATCCCCAGGCCTGTGAACGTGACGGCCACCAGGACGAGCAGGGGGATCGAACCCAGCACCGCGAGACCGGAGGGTCGCCACCCGAGCCACGCGGCCACGGCGGCGATCACGAGGTACTGGAGGACGAGCACGGCCAGGATGGCCAGCAGCTTGCCCGCGATGAGCCCCGACCGTCCCAGCGGGGTCGTGGAGAGGTGGCGCAGCACCCCGTAGCGGCGGTCGAAACCGGTTTGGATGCCCTGCCCGGAGAATGCGCTGGAGATCACGCACAGCACGAGGATGCCCGGAACGGCCACGTCCACGCGGGAGGCACCGTCCACGCGGTAGGGGTCCAGAAGATCGGTGAACGTCAGCCCCACCAGCGCCATGACGGGCAGGATCACGAGCAGCAGCAGCTGCTCGCCGTTGCGGACCATGGTCATGGTCTCGAAGAGGGCCTGGGCCAGCACGCGCCGGGACAGCGACGCCGCCCGGGGACGCTGCGAGGCGCTGCCGGTCAGCTGGTGGGACTGCGGTGCAGTGCCCGCAGTGGGGAGGTGCTGCGTTCTGCTCATCGGACATCACCGCCGGAGACCTCCAGGAACACGTCCTCCAGGGATCGGGGTTGCACGCTCAGCGCCTCCGGCAGTCGGTCGTCCAGTGTGGCCCACCCCGTGACCTCGCGCACGCGAGCGCCGTCGAGGGGGCCGGTGAGGGTCACGGTGCGGTCCTTGACGCTCCAGGTCACGTCCGTGAACCGTGGCGTGCGCCAGGGCGGATCCTCCCGCAGCCTGTGCGCGTCCTGCGGCGCGAGGGTCACGGTCATCACGAGAGGTGCCTCCCGCTCGGCGCTCACGAGTTCGGACACCGTTCCCTGCACAGCCACGGTGCCGCGGTTGACGATGTAGACGTAGTCGGCCAGGCGGGCGGCGTCGTCCATGAGGTGGGTCGTGAGGATGATGCAGACGCCGGAGTCGCGCAGCTGCTGCACGAGGTCGAAGACGATGTTGCGCGAGCGCGGGTCGAGCCCGGCGGAGGGCTCGTCCAGGAACAGCACGTCCGGGCGGCCCACGAGCGCGGCGGCCAGTGCCACGCGCTGCTTCTGGCCCCCGGAGAGCCGCCGGATGCCGGTGCCGAGGAACGGGCCGATGCCCAGCCGCTCCACGAGCTCATCCAGGGGCACCGGGTCCGCGTAGAGCCGGCTCACGTGCCGCAGCAGCTCTCCCGGGCGCACCGACTGGGGCAGTCCGCCGTCCTGGAGCATGACGCCCACGCGGGCGCGCAACTGGGCCGAGGCCTGCCACGGGTCCTCACCGAGCAGCCGGACGCTGCCGGAGGTGGGCCGCTGCAGCCCCTGGGCGCACTGCAGGGTGGTGGTCTTGCCAGCGCCGTTGGCCCCGAGCAGGGCGGTGATCCTGCCCTGGTGCGCCGCCATGCTCAGTCCGCGCACGGCACGGACGGGTTCTCCCCGGCCCTCGAAGGTCTTCACGAGACCGTCCACCTGCAGGGCCACGGGGGCGGGGCGGGAGGTCTGGTCCAGGCTGGCGGGAGCTGGGTGGGGCGGGGTCTGCACCCGGTCAGTCTAGGACCTCGGCCGGACCCGCGGCAGCACCCGCGGCCACGGCGGCCGGGAACGACGTCGCGGCGCGCGGGGGTGCCGGACGGCCGCTCCCGGGGGCGGCGCGGAGCACCGGGAGCGTTTTGACGGGAATGGAATAAGGCATACGCTCGTTGTGTATTGCGTGTTCAGCGCGCGGTGCCGTCCCCGGGACGGACAGGTGCGCCGAACGCACCCCACTCACCTCTCTCCCGTAAGGATGTTGCACGGAGCATGAGTTCACCGGCCACGGACCGCGCACCCGCGGTCCGCTCGGAGCAGGACGACACCACCCGTTCGCGGGTGCTCTCCCTGGTGCTCGCCCACGGCCCCATCTCGGCGGCGCAGATCGCCAAGGACCTCGGCCTCACCCCGGCCGCCGTGCGCCGCCACCTGGACGCGCTCGAGGCCGAACTGATCATCGAGGTCTCCCCGGTGCGCAGTACGCGCTCCGGCGCGGGGCGCCCCGCCCGGCGCTACGTCGTCGCCCCCGGGGGCCACGAGCAGCTCGGCCACGACTACCTGGGACTGGCCCGGGAAGCCATCGACACGATGCAACGGGTGGGCGGGGACGAGCTTCTCCGCGCGTTCGTCGTAAGCCACATGGACCAGATGCGCGAGCGCTACCGCCCGCAAGTCGAAGCGGCCGGGGACGACGTCGAGGACCGCCTCAGCGCCCTCACCGCAGCCATGAGCCGCGACGGTTTCGTGGCCTCCCACACCACGGTCACGCCGCGGGGCCCCAAGGGCGTGGCGCTGCGCTCCGCCCAGCTGTGCCAGGGCCACTGTCCCATCCAGGAGATCGCGAACGAGCACCCCGAGTTCTGCGAGCAGGAGACGGAGCTGATCTCCGAGCTGCTGGACGTGGACGTCCGCAGGCTGTCCACCATGGCGGCCGGGGCCCACGTCTGCACCACACACGTCCCGCTGCAGCTTCGCAGCGCGGGATCCACACACTCCACCAACCACACAACCGCACGACAGGGAGGGTTGTCATGACCGAGCGCATCGTGCCCGCGGAGACCGCGGGCGACATGACAGGCGACACCACGATTTCCGAGATCCTGGAGATGAACCCGGAGCTCGAGGGGATCGGGCAGTACCAGTACGGATGGTCCGACAAGAACGATGCCGGCGCCTCCGCGCGCCGCGGCATCAACGAAGAGGTGGTCCGGGACATCTCGGCCAAGAAGAGCGAGCCGGACTGGATGACGCAGCTGCGTCTGAAGGGCCTGAAGTTCTTCGACCGCAAGCCCATGCCCACGTGGGGCGCGGACCTCTCGGGGATCGACTTCGACAACATCAAGTACTTCGTGCGCTCCACCGAGCAGCAGGCCGGCTCCTGGGAGGAGCTGCCGGACGACATCCGCAATACGTACGAGAAGCTCGGCATCCCGGAGGCGGAGCGCAACCGCCTGGTGGCCGGTGTGGCCGCCCAGTACGAGTCCGAGGTGGTGTACCACCAGATCCGCGAGGACCTCGAGGCGCAGGGAGTGATCTTCCTGGACACGGACACCGCGCTGAAGGAGCACCCGGAGTTCTTCGAGGAGTACTTCGGCACGGTGATCCCGGTGGGCGACAACAAGTTCGCCGCGCTGAACACCGCCGTGTGGTCAGGTGGCTCGTTCGTGTACGTGCCCAAGGGCGTGCACGTGGACATTCCCCTGCAGGCCTACTTCCGCATCAACACGGAGAACATGGGCCAGTTCGAGCGCACGCTGATCATTGCGGACGAGGACTCCTACGTCCACTACATCGAGGGCTGCACGGCGCCGATCTACAAGACGGACTCGCTGCACTCCGCCGTGGTGGAGATCATCTGCAAGAAGAACGCACGCGTGCGGTACACGACCATCCAGAACTGGTCCAACAACGTGTACAACCTGGTGACCAAGCGCGCGATCGCCCACGAGGGCGCCACCATGGAGTGGATCGACGGCAACATCGGCTCCAAGGTCACGCAGAAGTACCCGGCGGTCTACATGACTGGTGAGCACGCTCGCGGCGAGACCCTGTCGATCGCCTTCGCGGGCGAGGGCCAGCACCAGGACACGGGTTCCAAGATGGTGCACATCGCCCCGAACACGTCCTCCTCGATCGTCTCCAAGTCCGTGGCCCGCAACGGCGGCCGCTCGGCCTACCGCGGACTGGTGCAGGTGCGCGAGGGCGCCACCCACTCGAAGTCCAACGTGGTCTGCGACGCCCTGCTGGTGGACACGATCTCCCGCTCGGACACGTACCCGTACGTGGACATCCGTGAGGACGACGTCACCATGGGCCACGAGGCCACGGTCTCGCGAGTCTCCGAGGAGCAGCTGTTCTACCTGATGCAGCGCGGCATGCCGGAGGAGGAGGCCATGGCGATGATCGTCCGCGGCTTCGTCGAGCCGATCGCCCGCGAGCTGCCCATGGAGTACGCCCTCGAGCTCAACCGTCTCATCGAACTGCAAATGGAAGGATCCGTTGGCTGATATGTCCACCACTGATCAGACCGCCCGCGACACCCAGGACACGAGCGAGGAGGTGGGCGGGGTCCCCACCGGTGAGGACCGCGTGGCCATCCCCGGCATGAGCCAGGAGGGCGAGACCCTGCAGGAGGGCCGCAACCAGGCTGGTGAGCCCGAGATCAGGCACACGCAGCACGGTGACATCTCGGGTGTGCCCGACTCCTCGCGCGCCGGGCGCTTCACGTCCTACGACGTCGCGGACTTCCCGCCGCTGACCAGCACGCTCGAGGACTGGCGCTTCACGCCCCTGAAGCGGCTGCGCGGTCTCGACGACGCCGCCCTGGACGGTCCAGCCCCCGCGGTCTCCGTCACCGGGGACGACGCCGTGGAGGTCACCTCGGTGCCCCGCGACGACGCCCGCATCGGCTCGGCCGGCATCCCCGAGGACCGGGTCTCCGCAAACGCGTGGTCCTCCTTCCGCGAGGCCACCGTCATCTCGATCCCCCGTGACGCGGAGGTCCAGGAGCCCCTGATCGTCACGTTCACCGGCGAGTCGGACCGCCCGGCGGCCCAGCACGTGGTGATCGACGCGGGGGAGAACTCCCGCGCGCTCGTGGTGCTGCGCCACGTGGGCACGGCCGTGCTGTCCCAGAACGTGGAGTTCTCCGTCTCCGACGGCGCCTCCCTCACCGTGGTCTCGCTGCAGGAGTGGACGGACGACTCCGTCCACGCGTCCTCGCAGCAGGCCCGCCTGGGCAAGGACGCCACGTTCAAGCACGTGCTCGTGAGCCTCGGAGGGGACCTCGTGCGCGTCACGCCGTCCACCCGCTTCACCGCAACCGGCGGCGACGTGGCCATGTACGGTCTCACGTTCGTGGACGAGGGCCAGCACCTTGAGTCCCGCCTGTTCGTGGATCACTCGGTGCCGCGCTGCAAGTCCCGCGTGAACTACAAGTCCGCGCTGCAGGGTGAGAACGCCCACGGCGTGTGGGTCGGGGACGTCCTGATCCGCGCGGAGGCCGAGGGCACGGACACCTACGAGCTCAACCGCAACCTGATCCTCAACGACGGCCCCCGTATGGACTCGGTGCCGAACCTGGAGATCGAGACCGGCTTGATCGCCGGCGCAGGCCACGCCTCCACCACGGGCCAGCTGGACGACGAGCACCTGTACTACCTGATGTCCCGCGGCATCCCGGAGGACCAGGCACGCCGCCTGGTCGTGCGCGGATTCCTCTTCGAGATCATCCAGCAGGTGGGCGTCGAGGCCCTCGAGGAGCAGCTGCGCGCGTCCCTCGAGGACGAGCTCGCCCGCACCGAGAACTGAGACCGGCCCCGCGCCGCAGCCCTCACCCACGTACGTCGCACCCGAGCCCGTGACCGGGCCTGTGCCCACGACCACAAGGAGAATCACCCCATGTCAACTCTGGAGATCAAGGACCTCCACGCGTCCGTCATCCTGGACGACGAGACCACCAAGCCCATCCTCAAGGGCGTGAACCTGACCATCAACTCCGGTGAGGTGCACGCGATCATGGGCCCCAACGGCTCGGGCAAGTCCACGCTGGCCTCCACCATCGCCGGTCACCCCAAGTACCAGGTGGACTCCGGCTCCGTGACCCTGGACGGCCAGGACGTGCTGGCCATGTCCGTCGACGAGCGGGCGCGCGCCGGGCTCTTCCTGGCCATGCAGTACCCCGTGGAGATCCCGGGCGTGACCACCTCCAACTTCCTGCGCTCGGCCAAGACGGCCGTCGACGGCGAGGCCCCCTCCCTGCGCACGTGGACCAAGGACGTCCGCGCCGCCATGGAGAAGCTGAAGATCGACACGGACATGCTGCTGCGCAACGTGAACGAGGGCTTCTCCGGCGGTGAGAAGAAGCGTCACGAGATCCTGCAGCTCGAGATCCTCAAGCCGAAGATCGCGCTGCTTGACGAGACCGACTCCGGTCTGGACGTCGACGCCCTGAAGATCGTCTCCGAGGGCGTCAACCGCGCCCTTGAGCAGGACAACACCGGCATCATGCTGATCACGCACTACACCCGGATCCTGCGCTACATCAAGCCGCAGTTCGTCCACGTGTTCTCGGACGGCCGCGTGGTGGACCAGGGCGGACCCGAGCTCGCGGAGCAGCTCGAGAACGAGGGCTACGACCGCTACGTGCAGGCCGCCGCCAAGTAGGCGCGGCGCACACGAGACCGGAGGAGGATTCCGTGAGTGATTCCACCGAGACCGCCGCGGCGGAGCAGGGCCCCAAGGGCCAGGCCTCGCTCGCGGAGATCGAGGACCTGCTGAAGAACGTGATCGACCCGGAGCTGGGCGTGAACGTCGTGGACCTGGGCCTGCTGTACGGCCTGCAGTACCAGGACGATGACTCCCTGCGCCTCGACATGACCCTGACCACGGCGGCCTGCCCGCTGCAGGACGTCATCGAGGAGCAGGTTGCCCAGAACCTCTCGCCCACCGTGGACGAGTGGCACGTGAACTGGATCTGGATGCCCCCGTGGGGTCCGGAGCGGATCACCGAGGACGGCCGGGACCAGATGCGGGCGCTGGGCTTCAACATCTGAGGTCCGAACCACCGCCACGGTACGGCAGGACATGACCGCCACCAGGGCACGACCACCACGGTCGTGCCCTGTTCCGTATCCGGGGTCTCGCTGGAAAATGTCCGGGTCCTCCACAGGCCGTCCGGTCCGCCCGGAGCGGGACCGCCACCGGGCACGGTGCTAGATTCGGAACCGACCACCCGCGACTGTGAGGACTCATGTGCAACGCCACCTGCCCCAGCTCTCGGAGCTCAAGCCACTCATGCGGTTCGGCTCCTTCAACCCGGACCGCCGTGCTGCCCGGCTCGCCAAGGCGGCGGACGTGGAGGCGCTGCGGCGGATCGCGCGGCGTCGCACCCCGAAACCCGCGTTCGACTACGTGGACGGCGCTGCCGGCCAAGAACTGACCTACCGGCGCAGCCGCAAGGCGTTCGAGTCCGTGGAGCTGCTGCCGAAGATCCTGCACGGCACTGACACGGCAGATCTCAGCACGGAGATCGCGGGCTTCCGCAGCGCGCTGCCGTTCGGGATCGCGCCCACCGGGTTCACGCGTTTCATGCACGCAGAGGGTGAGATCGGGGGAGTGCGGGCCGCCGAGAAGGCCGGGATCCCGTTCTCACTGTCGACCATGGGCACGCGCTCCATCGAGGAGGTGCGGGACGCCGCCCCGGACGCCGAGCGCTGGTTCCAGCTCTACCTGTGGCGCGACCACGCGGCGTCGCTGGACCTGCTGCAGCGCGCGAAGGCCGCCGGTGTGGGCACGCTGCTCGTCACCGTGGACACGCCAGTTCCCGGTCAGCGGCTGCGGGACGTCCGCAACGGCATGGTCATCCCGCCGCGCCTGACGCCCGGCACCGTGCTGGACGCCTCCTACCGGCCCGAGTGGTGGTTCAATTTCCTGACCACGGACTCGCTGAAGTTCGCGTCCCTCTCGAACACGTCCTCCACGCTGGCGGACCTGATCTCCTCGATGTTCGACCCCGGCCTGGACCTGGACGACCTCGCCTGGATCCGCGAGCAGTGGGACGGCCAGCTGTTCGTGAAGGGTGTCCTCACTCGCGACGACGCCCGGCGGGCCATGAGCGTGGGCGCGGACGGGCTCGTGGTCTCCAACCACGGCGGCCGCCAGCTGGACCGGGCACCCGTGGCGCTGACCTCTCTGCCGGGCGTGCGCGAGGAGGTGGGCCCGGGCGTCCCCCTGATCCTGGACTCCGGAGTCCTCTCCGGCGCGGACGTGGTGACCGCGCTGTGCGCCGGCGCGGACTTCGTGCTGATCGGGCGGGCGTACCTGTACGGACTCATGGCCGGCGGCGAGCAGGGTGTCTCGCGGGTGATCGAGCTGCTGGAGGCGCAGATCCGCACGGACATGATGCTCATGGGAGCCGGGTCGATCGCGGACCTGGGCCCCACGTCGATGCGCGCACCGTGGCTGGAGCGGGCGGGGAACACGGATCGGGCCTGAACCGCGCCAGGACCCCGGAGCAGAGGTCGGCCCGAGGGTGGTGGCCGGTCTCGTCTGAGGTGCCGGCACGGGGAACGGTCCGTTTGTACGGAGCCCCGCCCCTCCGTCCTAGCTCAGCGCGTCCGGGTGGTTCAGGTTGCGCGCGGAGAACGTGTTGCAGGCCGTGAGATCGCCGGTCTGGTACCCGGTGAGGAACCAGGCCTGGCGTTGCGCAGCGGTGCCGTGCGTGAAGGACTCCGGGTTGGCACGACCGCGGGCGGCCTCCTGGATGCGGTCGTCACCGATGGCTCCGGCGGCCTCGATCGCGTCCGAGAGCTGCGCGCGTGTGATCGGCTGCAGCTGCACCGCACCGCCGGACTCGGTGGCGTGGTGGGCCCACATCCCCGCGTAGCAGTCGGCCTGCAGCTCGGTGCGAACCGCGCCGGAATTGGCGCCACTTGGGTCCTGCTGGGCCCTGCCCAGGGTGCCCTGCAGGTCCTGGATGTGGTGGCCCACCTCGTGCGCCATCACATACTCCTGGGCGAGGGCATCCGCATCCGCGCCGAACTGGGTGCGCATCTCCTCGAAGAAGCCGGTGTCCAGGTAGACGGTCGAGTCCGACGGGCAGTAGAACGGGCCGGTGGCCGAGGACGCCTGGCCGCACGACGTGTTGTCCGTGCCGGTGAACAGCACGACCCCCGGTTCCGTGTACTGCTTCCCCGTGGCCCGGGGAAGGTAGTCGCCCCAGAACTGGTCGAGGGACTGCACCGTGGCCACCATGCGGCAGGAGGTGTCAGTGTTGGCGTCCGCGCCGGTGCGGCAGCGGTCCGCGAGTCCGGAGTCCACCTGCTGGGTCCCGTCGGTGTCCTGGGTGCCACCGCCGGTGAGGGCGTCGATGCCGTCCTGACCGAAGAACAGGCCCGCGATCAGCAGCAGGACCACACCGCCCAGCCCTCCACCCACGGCGATGCCGCGTCCACCACCGCCGCCGGAGCTGACCCGCCCGGAGTTCAGCTGGGAGTTGTCGTTGAAGCTCATGGGGGAAGCATAGGGCCACTGTGCGGGCACCGGGGCGATTGGGCGGGGACGACGCCGTGGCGCGGCTACTCGAGTCCTCTCGCCGCGAGCGCCTCCCCGGTGCGGTGGGCGTAGTCGACTGTGGCGATGACTGCGGGGGTGACCAGCTGCACGGGGTGCGGGCGCACGGTGCGGGCAGCGGCGGCATCGCGCAGGGAGGTGAGGACTCCGAACAGCCAGGGGACCGAGCGGATCATCAGGGACACCGCAAGTCCAATGCGCTCGGGATCCACGCCCGCGAGGCGCAGGGGTGAGCACAGCAGCACGAGCCCGTCGATGAGTCGGGGGAGGGGCGTGGTCGAGATGAGCAGGCGCGTGAGGGTGACCACGGCGAGCAGGGACAGCACGACGTCGGCGGCGCGCGCCGGGCCATTGGCGACGAGGTGGTAGGCCGTCAGCAGGATGACGAGCAGCAGCAGCGGGCGCAGCGAGCGCACCCACCGGCGCACGCCCAGACCGCAGGCGGCAGCGGCCGCCGCCGTGAGTGCGAGGGCACCCAGGGAGACCCGCCAGTCCCGCGCGGTCATGACGACCAGGCATGCTCCAAGAACCAGGAGCGCCTTGAGCCACAGCGGGCAGCGGTGCAGTGGGGACGTGCCGGGAACGTAGGTGCCGAGCAGGTCGTCACCCCGGGGGCGGGCGCGACGTCTCACGCCGCGGTCTTCCCGGGGAAGCCGTTCTCGCACCAGTGCCGGTAGAGGTGCAGCATCCGCTCGGGCGGGCCCTGGTCGATCAGGCGTGCCTCGTGGACGACCGCCACGTGGTCCGCGGAGGCCGCGAGGTCGAGGTCGTGGGTGCTGAGCAGCTGCTGCTGGGGGAGGCCGTCCAGGAGCTGGCGCAGGCGCAGCCGGTTGCGCAGGTCCAGCAGAGTGGTGGGCTCGTCCAGCACGAGCACGCGGGGCTCCACGGCCAGCACGGCGGCCAGGGCAACGAGCTGCCGCTCACCCCCGGAGAGGTCGAAGACGCTGTGGTGCGCGCGGTCCTCGAGGCCCAGCCGCCGCAGCCAGGCCATCGCCTGCTCGGTGCGCTCGGCGCGGTCCCGAACGCCACGCCGGAGGGACAGTTCGATGTCCTCGAGCGGGGTGGGCATGAGGATCTGGGATGCGGGGTCCGTGAAGACGAAGCCCACCAGGGAGCGGGCGTGCCGGGGGAATGCCGCCGGGTCCACATTGCCCGTCCGCACCACTCCCGAGGACGGCGTGACGAGCCCGTTGAACAGCCGCAGCAGCGTGGACTTGCCGGAGCCGTTGAGCCCCACCACCGCGGTGCGCCGTGCGGTGAACTCGCAGTCCACGCCCTCCAGCACGGTCACGGGTCCGCGAGGTCCCTCCACGGTCACGGTCACGTCCGCGCAGTACAGGGACTCCCGGTGCGGGGGCTCCAAGTCCGGGATTTCCCCGTGCGGCGTCTCCCCGCCCGGCTGCTGGGATGGGGCGGCACGCGGCTCGTCAGCCACTCAGAGAACCGCCCCGGCCATGCGGGGGAACGCGCGGTGCACCGCCACGGCGATCAGTGCGGCGACAACCACCTTGACGATGTCCCCGGGGACGAAGGCGAGGTCCGTGACAACGGCCGCCCCGAGTCCGAGCCCCGCGTTGATCATCAGGCCCGCGGTGCCCACCACGTGGGAGAGCACAAGACCGGCGAGGCCCGCGCCGATCAGTTTGACGGTGAGACCCCCGCGCCGTTCCGGAGCCACGGAGGTGGCGCCGTCGCGTCGTCGTACCCGCTCACCGCGCACGCTGCGGTGGGCGAGCGCGCCAACGAGCGCGGCCGCGAACGGGAAGGAGAGCAGGTAGCCGGCGGAGGGTCCGGCCAGCACTGCCGGTCCGCCAACGAATCCGGCAAAGACCGGCACGCCCAGCAGACCCACCACCACGTAGAGCAGCAGCGCCAGGAAACCGCGCCAGCCTCCGAGGATCATGCCCGTGAGGAACACGGCGAGCGTCTGCAGCGTGATGGGCACACCGACGGCACCCACGGGTATCGCCGGCGCCAGCGCCAGCACGCACGTCAGGGCGGCGAACACGGCAATGTTGGCGAGGTCGAAGGACGTGAGGGAGCGGGTTTCCCGCGCGGGAGAAGTCATGGCAGGCAGTCTAGTTGTCGCCTCGCGCGCGGCGGCGCCATGGGGCGGGGACGACGCCGCGGCGCCGATTTGCGGCCCCGGGTAGACTGGGCAGTGCCCCGGATCCACGGGGTTTCTGTCTGCCCCGGGAGGCCCGCACCCCGTGACCGTGTCACGGGCCCGCGCAGCGCACGAGCGCACCGGCCCCGGAAGCAGCCCCGAGCGAGACCGCCCACGAAAGGCCCTGCACCCTTGATCACCGTCACGAACCTCGAACTGCGCGCCGGAGCACGCCTGCTCATGGACGAGGTGAGCTTCCGGGTGGACAAGGGCGACAAGGTGGGCCTGGTGGGCCGCAACGGAGCCGGGAAGACCACCATGACCAAGGTGCTGGCCGGGCTCACGCTGCCCGCCGCCGGCGAGGTCACGCGTTCCGGGTCCATCGGCTACCTGCCGCAGGACCCCAAGGTGGACGACATGGACCAGCTGGCCCGGGACCGCATCCTCTCCGCGCGCAACCTCGCCGGCGTGATCTCCCGGCTGCGCCGCACCGAGGAGGAGATGGCCTCGGAGGACGAGACCGTGCGCGCAAAGGCGATGCGCCGCTACGACCGGCTGGAGTCCGAGTTCCTCGCGGGCGGCGGCTACGCGGCGGAGTCCGAGGCCGCCACGATCACGAACAACCTGAATCTTCCCGGCCGTGTGCTGGACCAGCCGCTGCACACGCTCTCCGGCGGCCAGCGCCGCCGCGTGGAGCTCGCGCGGATCCTGTTCTCGGACGCGGACACCATGCTCCTGGACGAGCCCACCAACCACCTGGACCACGACTCCATCGTGTGGCTGCGCGAGTTCCTGCGCGGCTTCCAGGGCGGGCTGCTGATGATCTCCCACGACGTGGAGCTCATGGAGATGGTCGTGAACAAGGTGCTCTACCTGGACGCCAACCGCTGCGTGGTGGACGTCTACAACATGACGTGGAAGAACTACCTGCAGCAGCGCGAGCAGGACCAGGCCCGGCGAAAGCGCGAGCGCGCGAACGCCGAGAAGAAGGCTGGCGTGCTGATGGACCAGGCCAACAAGATGCGCGCGAAGGCCACCAAGGCCTCCGCCGCCCAGCAGATGATCCGCCGCGCCGAGCGGCTCATGGCGGGCATCGAGGGCGAGCGCGTGCAGGACAAGGTGGCCGCAATCCGCTTCCCCAAGCCGGCGGACTGCGGCAAGACCCCCCTGACCGCACAGGGGCTGTCAAAGTCCTACGGGTCCCTGGAGATCTTCACGGACGTGGACCTCGCGATCGACCGCGGCTCCCGAGTGGTGGTCCTGGGCCTCAACGGCGCAGGCAAGACCACTCTGCTGCGGATGCTCGCCGGGCAGTCCGAGCCGGACACCGGTGAGGTGATCCCCGGCCACGGCCTGAAGCTCGGGTACTTCGCCCAGGAGCACGACACCCTGGACACGGACCGCACCGTGCTGGAGAACATGAAGTCCGCCGCACCGGACCTCGCAGACACCCAGGTCCGCACGATCCTCGGCTCCTTTCTGTTCCAGGGCGACGACGTCGACAAGCCCGCCGGGGTGCTCTCCGGCGGCGAGAAGACGCGCCTGGCGCTGGCCACCCTGGTGGCGTCGTCGGCGAACGTGCTCCTGCTCGACGAGCCCACCAACAACCTTGACCCGGCGTCGCGCCGCGAGATCCTCAACGCGCTACGCACCTACGAGGGCGCCGTGGTCCTGGTCTCCCACGACGAGGGCGCGGTGGAGGCCCTTGAGCCCGAGCGCGTAGTCATGCTCCCGGACGGCGTGGAGGACCTGTGGAGCCAGGAGTACCAGGACCTCATCAGCCTGGCCTGATCCCCGGGGCACCGACGACGCCGCGGGGCCGCGCGGGTGCTCAGTCCCGCGGCGCGGCGTGGCCGTGACAGTGCAACGCGCCGGTCCACCCCGAGGCCGGGGACAGGACTCCGCTCGTCGCCCTGGTGGGGCCGTGGTGGTGCGCGTGTCCGCGGGCGTCAGTCCTCGAAGAGGATGACCTGACGCACCGCGCGGCCGTCCGCGAGCTGGTCGAAACTCTCGTTGATGTCCGCGAGGGCCACCCGCTCGGTGATCAGCTCCTCGATGGGAAGCCTGCCAGCGCGCCACAGGTCCAGGTAGACGGGGATGTCCCGCGACGGCACGGCGGAGCCCAGGTAGGAGCCCACGATGGTCCGCGCCTCGGCGGTGAGTCCGAGCGGGGCGATGGTGGAGCGCGCATCGGGGGAGGGCAGGCCCACGGTGACCGTGGTTCCGCCCGGAGCGGTGGCCGCCACGGCGCTCTCGAAGGCGCGGGGGTGCCCGGCGGCCTCGACGACCACGTCCGCGCGCACACCGTTGTCGGCGAGCTCGTCGGGGGTGTACACGGCAGAGGCGCCCAGCTCCCTGGCCCTCGCGAGCTTCTCGGGGTTGGCGTCCACGCCGATCACGGGGCCCTTCTGCAGGGACAGCGCAGTTAGGAGGGCGGCCATGCCCACTCCGCCGAGCCCCACGACGATGACCGTGTCCCCGTCCGAGGGGCGCCCCGCGTTGAGCACGGCCCCGCCACCCGTGAGCACGGCGCACCCCACCACGGCAGCGATCTCCGGGGGCACGTCGGCACCCACTGGTACCACCGACTGGCGGCTCACCACGGCGTGGGACGCGAAACCGGAGACCCCCAGATGGTGGTGGACGTCCTGCCCGTCGCGGTGCAGCCGCAGGGTGGAGCCGGGCAGCAGCCCGGCGTTGTTGGTCTCGGTGCCCGGGGTGCAGGGCAGCTTCCCGTTGGTGGCGCAGTTGGCGCAGTCCTCGCAGCGCGGCAGGAACACGGTGGTGACCTGGTCCCCGGGGGAGACGTCCGTGACGCCCTCGCCCACCTGCTCCACGACGCCGGACGCCTCGTGGCCGAGCACCATGGGCAGGGGGCGGGGCCGGTTGCCGTCCACCACGGAGAGGTCCGAGTGGCACACCCCGGCCGCCCGGATCCGCACGAGCAGCTCGCCCGGTCCCGGCTCGTCCAGTTCCAGCTCCTGCACGGACAGCGGGCGGGACTCGGCGAACGGCCGGGGCACCCCGATCTCGTCCAGCACGGCAGCTCTGATCTTCACGGCGACTCCTTCGTCACGGGTGGGCCGGCGCGGGCGGGCGGTGCCGCTCCGGGCCGGTTACTGGCGGTGCTGCGTCTCGAGGGCGTCCAGCAGGGCGTCCTCCTCGTACTCGTCCGTGATGCCCGTGGTGGCCCGCGTGCGCTTGGGGCGGTACAGGGACTTCAGGTGCGCGGGCATGTCGTCGGCCATCTGCAGCTGGCGGATCACCAGGTCCTCGTCCATCTCGCCGATGTAGTTGCCCTCGGCGTCGTAGTAGCGGGCGAGCCGGCGCTCGACCTCGGCCGCGTAGGCACGGTCCCACTCCTCGTTCTTCACGTGCTGGCGCGCCGAGTAGCCGTAGGCCACGAACACGAGCACCGCGAATGCGTACCACTGTAGCGAGTAGGACAGGTGCGGGCCATAGGAGACTTCCGGGCGCTCGGGCGCCTGCGGGGTGGCGGCCGCGGCGGGCTCCTCGGAGACGAGCTCACCGTAGCCTCCGGTGGCGAGGTCCCCGCCCCAGCGGGAGGACAGCTCGGGCAAGTCGATCGAGGCCACCTGACCGTCCGGCGCCCCGCGGTCCAGCGCGCCCTCGGAGGGGCGCAGCCTGGCGGTGACCGTCACGGTGCCGCTCGGGGGAGCGGGAACTGTCGAGGGCATTCCGTTCGCGGAGTCGTCCGTGGGGATCCAGCCCCGGTCAACGGCCACCACTGTGCCCTCCGTGGTGCGGAACGGGACGAGCACGTCGTAGCCCACCCGACCGTCGTGGGGCCGGTTGCGCACCAGCACGGTGTCCTGGGCCAGGTAGCTGCCGCGCAGCTGCACGGGGTGCCACGTGCGGGAGTCGTCGTAGTCCTCGAACAGGGGCAGGCCCGTCCCGGAGTTGTACGCGGCGGCGTCGTAGTTCTCAGTGATCTTCGCGTTCTCGGCCACCAGGTGGTCGTTGCGGGACATCTGCCACTGGGCGAGGTACAGGCACAGCGCGGCCGCTACGCACGTGAGGGCGAACCAGCCGAGCCACGTGCTCGAGCGCAGGAACGAGTACTTGCGCATCAGCGACCGCCCTGCGCTGAGGTCGGGTCGGTGCCGGGACCCGGGGAGCCGACGTCGCCGCGCCCTGCGGGTGCTTTGCGCAACCCGGGCGTCTCTCGCGGCCCGAGCGCCGGGGCGTCGTCACGGCCTTCCTCGAACGGCTCCACGGACTTGAGGAAGCCGCGCTGCCCCAGGAAGTCCGCGAGGTGCTCGCGATGCTCGTCGCACGCGAGCCAGGCCTTGCGGCGCTCGGGCGTGTGCACCCGCGGGTTGTTCCACAGCAGGGTCCACCGGGCGGGGGCCTGGCAGCCGCGGCGCGAGCACACCGCACCCGGGGCGGTCTCCGCGGGCCGGGGGCGTGCCGCGTCCGCCGCGGGGCGTTGGGGGTCGAGTGAACCGAGGAGATCGAATTCCACCGTGTGCGTGTCCTCCCGAGGTGACGGTGTGGGGGTCGTGCGGGGCGCTCAGTTGCGGCGCGTGGCCGTGTGGGGCGGGCGGGGCAGCTCCGGGCGGGGGCTGTGGACGGTGTACTCCGCGTCCACCACCACGTTCTCCGGATCCGGTGCCCGTTCGCTCGCCTCCGCGGCGGTGGGCAGCTCGGTGCGCTGCGGCGGGGCGTACGCCGAGCCGGCGCGCTGCGAGCGGTCCGCGCCCTTGTTGGCGAGCATCACCGCGAACCAGGGCAGCAGCGCGGCGCCCAGCAGCAGCACGATGCGCGCCACCAGGTTATCGATGAGCACCATTCCGATGATGCACACCACCCGCAGGCCCATCTGGATGGAGTACACCTTCATGCGCTGGCTCATGTCCGAGGTGTGCGGATCCGCCGCCGTGGTGATGGAGTGCACCTCGGTGGAGCCGTTCGTCTGCGGGTGGGAGCGTGTGATGGTGAACGTCCTTCGGCGAGTTCGTCCGCGGGGCCTGCCCCGGCGCACCCGGAGCAGCCGGGAGCGTGCTGACCATTCTCTCACCGTTGCGGTGCGCCCCCAAGTGCGCGCCACCTGGGAGAGCGTCGCAGGTGAGAGGGCGGTTAGGATGCTGGAGGTTCTGATCCACGGTCGCGGTGGGAGCACGGCGACCACCCGTCCACGGAAGGCTTCCCCATGACCGAACAGACCTCGACCGCGCGCACCGTGCTCGTCACGGGAGGCAACCGCGGCATCGGCCGTGCCATCGCCGAGGCCTTCGTGGCCGCCGGCGACAACGTGGTGGTCACGTCCCGTTCGGGAGGCGACGGTCCCGACGGCGCACACACCGTCCGCGCGGACGTCACCGACTCCGCCTCGGTGGACGCCGCGTTCAAGGAGATCGAGGCGCAGTTCGGCCCCGTGGAGGTCCTCGTGGCCAACGCGGGCGTCACCAAGGACGCGCTGCTCGTGCGCATGAAGGAAGCGGACTTCCAGGACGTGATCGACACCAACCTCACCGGCGCGTTCCGCGTGGTGCAGCGAGCCACCAAGGGGTTCATGCGTCTGAAGCGCGGCCGCGTGGTGTTCATCTCCTCCGTGGTGGGCTACACCGGTGCCCCCGGCCAGGTGAACTACGCCTCGTCCAAGGCCGGGCTGGTGGGCATGGCGCGCGCGATCACCCGGGAGCTCGGCTCCCGCGGTGTCACGGCCAACGTGGTGGCGCCCGGCTACATCGACACCGCCATGACGCAGGAGCTGCCGGAGGAGGTCAAGGAGAACTACCGCTCCATGATCCCCGTGAACCGTTTCGGCCACGCCTCCGAGGTCGCCGCGGCCGTGACGTACTTGGTGTCCGAGGGGGCCGCGTACGTGTCCGGCGCTATCATCCCCGTAGACGGCGGGCTGGGCGTGGGGCACTGACGCCCCTCCCGGTCCACAGAAGTTTCCCCCTCGAAGGAGTAAGCGCATGAGCTCAGTGGCAGGCAAGACCGTGATCATCACCGGATCCTCGCGCGGGGTCGGCGCGGACACTGCAAAGATCCTCGCGGGCGAGGGCGCCAACGTGGTGATCAACTTCCGGCAGAAGGCGCCGCGCGCCAACAAGGTGGTCAAGGAGATCACGGAGGCCGGCGGCCGGGCCGTTGCCGTCCAGGCGGACATCACCGATCCCGAGTCCCGCGCCAACCTGTTCCAGGCGGCCACGGACGAGTTCGGCGGTCTGGACGTGCTGGTCCTCAACGCCTCCGGTGGCATGGAGACGGACCTCGGCGAGGACTACGCGCTGAAGCTCAACAGGGACGCGCAGAACGACGCCCTCACGGACGCCCTCGAACTGCTGCCGCGCGGTGGCCGCGTGGTGTTCGTCACGAGCCACCAGGCGCACTTCATCAACCAGGTGGAGACGATGCCCGAGTACGACGCCGTGGCCCGCTCCAAGCGAGCGGGGGAGGACACTCTCACCGCCCGCGTCCCCGAACTCGCAGAGAAGGGCGTGGACCTCGTGGTTGTCTCCGCGGACATGATCGAGGGCACCGTCACCGCCACCCTGCTCAACCGCGCCCGCCCCGGAGCCCTGGACGAGCGTCGTGAAGCGGCCGGAAAGCTGTACACGGTCAACGAATTCGCGCAGGAGATCGCGAAGATGGTCACCGCGGACGTCGAGAACGGGCACGTGGAGCTCGTGGGCGGCGCCGAGGACTTCCTGGCGAAGGCGGGCAAGTAGCCGCTTGTCGCGTTTCGCCCCCACCCGCGGGCGACGCCGCTCGGCAGGATCTGGGCGCTGTCGCCCGCGCTCGGTTCGAACGGGCCGGGCAACTGTGGTAGGTTTCTTGTCGTTGCCCAGGGCCACGGAGGTTTTCGAGAGAAGACCGAAACGCCCTGCGACACCTGCGCGGGTGGCGGAATAGGCAGACGCGCTAGCTTGAGGTGCTAGTCCTCGTATTAGAGGGTGGGGGTTCAAGTCCCCCCTCGCGCACAGAGCGAAGATCCCGCTCGACCATCACGGTCGGGCGGGATCTTCTCATGTCAGGCCAAGTTCACAGGCCGTTGCCCGTGGCGCCGTGGGCCGCCTGCTCCGGGGTGAACCCGTCGAACTCCAGCTGCTCGATCAACCCCTGCCGGGAGAAGCCCATGAGCGAGACGTAGTCCTCGGCCTTCTTCGCGGCCTGGGCGTTGTAGTCGATCCCAGCCTGGTCCACGGCCGCGGCCGCCTCCTCGGGGCTGAACCCCTCGTAGCCGAGCTGGTCGATCAGGCCTTCCCGCGAGAAGCCCATGAGCGCGACGTAGTCCTGCACCTTGCGGGCCGCGCTGTCCTGGGACACGGAGGTGTTTCCCCTTCCCTGCGCGCTTCCGGCCCTCGCCCCGCCGCCCGAAGTTGAGGACTCCTCGGACGGTTCGCCGGAGCCACCGCCCGTCTCGGCCACGCTCCCTGTGCTCGGTGCTGCCTCCACCGCATCCTGGTCATCCGCACGGAACGCCGTCGCCCCCTCCTCAGGGGCTCCTGCCGCCGGGGCCGGCGGCGCGGTGGACGCGCCCACGGCAGCGGAAGCCTCCTGGTCGAGCGGTGCCGCCGTCGACGCCGCGACACTGTGGGCCGGGGAAGCCTCCGAGGCCCCCGAGGTGCCGGACTGTGCGCAACCGCTCAGGAGCAGCAGCGCCGCAAGGCCCCCGGTGACAACGAGGACGGGCGCGGGGGAGTGAGCCATGTGAGGCCTTTCGCCGGGCGGCACCGGATGGGTGCCAACAATGTTGAACAAGCATAAATTTGCTTTCATACATAATGGCATGGCTCACATGCCCCGCGATGTCCCCACAACGGCCGACCCCGCGCGGGCGGGCCCGGGGTTCGACCCCCCCGGCGGCCACCCCGGCTGCGCGACGCGGCGTCGTCGGGCTCCACTCACGGCGGTCAGGGAGTCGGTCGCGGACACCCGTACGATGGAGGGGAGTTGCCCTGGCCAGTGCCGTATGCGCGTGGTCCCATGTGCCGAGACCTCCCAAAGGTGAGACATGCCGAGCAGACCAGCCACCCCTGTCCCGGACCAGGAGCACGGAAACGAGCCCCACGTTGTGCAGCACCCCGGTCAGGCGGGCGAGCGAGCGCGGCGGGCCGTCGAGTCCGACGGTGCAACCGGGTCGCCCGGGGAGCCGACGGGAACGGGCCGGGCGCGGGCGCCTGGCACGAGCCGGCGTGACGCTGTGCGCCACCGCGGGCTGTGGTGGATCCTCGCGATCGCCCTGGTGCTCGCCTGGTTCGGTGTGATGGGCGTGGGCGGGCCCACGTTCGGCAAGGTCTCTGACGTGGTCTCCAACTCGCAGGCGGCCTTCCTGCCGGTGGACTCGCAGGCCACACAGGTCCAGGACAGGCTGGGAGAGTTCCAGGACACGGACGGGCTGCCCGCCATCATCGTCGTCGAATCGGGAGAGAAGCTCTCGGACGCGCAGCTGGAAGAGATCAAGAACGTCACCGGTTCCCTCGGGGACATCCCGGAGGTCCTGGAGGTCTCCCCGCCCATCGCCTCCGAGGACGGCGAGGCGGCGGAGGTCATCGCCCTGGTGGACTCGGACGCCGAGACCGGGGACGTCGTGAAGGCGATCCGCGACCGCGTGGACGAGGACATGCCCGGCGGGCTGACCGTGGCGGTCTCCGGTCCCGCGGGTCTCGTGGCGGACCTCTCCGAGGCGTTCTCCGGCATCGACGGGCTGCTGCTGCTCGTGGCGCTCGTCGCCGTGCTCGTGATCCTGGTGGTCGTCTACCGCTCGCCGATCGTGCCCTTCCTGGTGCTGCTCACGAGCGTCGCCGCCCTGTGCGGGGCCATCCTCACGGTGTACGCCCTGGCCAAGGCCGGGGTGATCGACCTCAGCGGTCAGACCCAGGGCATTCTCTCCATCATCGTGATCGGCGCGGCCACGGACTACGGCCTGCTCTACACGGCCCGCTTCCGCGAGGCCCTGCACCACACGCCATCGCGCTGGGTGGCCACGCGCGTGGCGTGGAAGGGCACCGTGCCGGCGGTGCTGGCCTCCGGGACCACCGTGATCGCCGGGCTGCTGTGCCTGCTGTTCTCCGCGCTGACCTCCAACCGCGGTGTGGGCCCGGCGACGGCGATCGGCGTGGTCTTCGCCATCCTCGCCGGGCTGACCCTGCTGCCCGCACTGCTCGCGATCTTCGGGCGCGCGGCCCTGTGGCCCAAGGCGCCGCGCGTGGACGAGAACCCCGAGGCGCACGACGAGGCCATGAACCCGTACGAGCACAAGGGCCTGTGGGCGGCCGTGGCTCGACTGGTGGACCGCAAGTCCCGCGCGGTGTGGATCGTGTGCACGATCGTGCTCACCGCCGCGGCCGCCGGTGCCACGCAGCTCGACGCGGGAGGCGTCCCCGAGTCCGAGTTCGTGCTGGGGGAGTCCGAGGCCCGTGACGGGCTGGCCATCATCGACCGCCACTTCCCGGGCGGCACCGGAGATCCGATGTACGTGCTCGCCCCCGAGGGGGAGGCGGAGACCGTGGTCAAGGCCCTGGACGGGGACGACGGCGTCTCCTCCGTCGCCTTCACCGCCAAGGACTCGCCGAGCGGCACGCTGCCGTATCCCACGCCGCAGGCCGGGCCGTTCGCCGGGGTGGAACCCACTCAGAGCAAGGGGGACGTGCTCATCCAGGCCACTCTGACCGACGCCTCCGACTCCGAGGCGGCACAGGCCACCGTTGCACGGCTGCGGGACGCGCTCGCCACTGACGTGCCGGAGGCCAAGATCGGCGGGACCACGGCCGTGCAGGCGGACACCATTGCCGCCTCGGAGCACGACCGCGCACTGATCATCCCCATCATTCTGGCCGTGATCCTGGTGATCCTCATGGTCCTGCTGCGCAGCGTGCTGATGCCGGTGCTGCTCATCGCCACCACGGTGCTCTCGTTCCTCGCTGCACTAGGAGTCGCCACGGGGGTGTTCAGCATCATGGGCATCAACCAGGCGGACCCCACAGTGCCGCTGTTCAGCTTCGTGTTCCTGGTGGCGCTGGGCATCGACTACAACATCTTCCTCATGAGCCGCGTGCGCGAGGAAGTGGTCACGGTGGGTCACCGGGCGGGCGTGCTGGCCGGGCTCATCACCACGGGTGGTGTCATCACGTCCGCGGGCATCGTGCTGGCCGCCACCTTCGCGGCGCTGGCGGTGCTGCCCATCCTGTTCCTGGTGCAGCTGGCGATCATCGTGACCATCGGTGTGCTCATGGACACGATCATCGTGCGGTCGCTTCTGGTCCCGGCCCTCGCGCTGGACATCGGCCCCCGCTCCTGGTGGCCCTCCCGTGCGGGCACGCCCGGACGGCACCGGGCCGTCCCAGCACCTACGGACTGAGCCCGCAGGGGGCCCCGGGCGGCGTCGTCACACGGACGCCCACCCGGGGCCTTCTTTGTGCCCCGTTCGTGCGGGCCGATACACTGCCGCCATGTCCCATCACTGCGCCGTCGTCGCCCTCACCGCCACGCCGGAAGAGGAATCCACCCCCGCGATCCTGGAGCTCGTGGAGGGCACCGGTGCCACGGTGGACTCCCACAACTGGGTGCGGGTGACGGGCAGCGCCTCGGACGAGCAGGCCGCGGACGTGGAGGGCTACAACGCGCTCACGGTGCACGTGCAGACCGAGGACCTGCCCCGGCTGCGGGCCGCGCTGCGCCCCGATCCGCAGTCGCAGCTGCTGCCCGGCATCGACCTCAATGCCCTGGACGCCCACTGGATGGACCACTCGAGGCGCAAGCTCGTGGTCCTCGACGTGGATTCCACCCTGATCCGTCAGGAGGTCATCGAGCTGCTCGCGGCCCACGCCGGGCGTGAGGCGGAAGTCGCCGCCGTCACGGAACGTGCGATGCGCGGTGAGATCGACTTCGTCGAGTCCCTGCGCGATCGCGTCGCGGTGCTCGCGGGGCTGCCCGCCGACGTGGTCCGCGACGTTGCACGCAGCGTCCGGCTCTCGCCCGGTGCCCAGGTGCTCGTGCAGACGCTGCTGCGCGAGGGTCACGCCGTCGCCGCAGTGTCCGGGGGCTTCGTGCAGGTGCTCGAACCGCTCGCCGCCAAGCTGGAGCTGACCCGCTCGGCGGCCAACACCCTGGAGGTCGAGGACGGTTTGCTGACCGGCCGGGTCACCGGGCGCGTGGTCGACCGCACCGCGAAGGCGGAGCTCACCGAGCAGTGGGCGCGCGAACTGGGGGTGGACCCCGAGGACGTCATGGTCGTGGGGGACGGTGCCAACGACATCGACATGGCGCGCCTGGCGGGACTCTCGGTCGCCTACCGCGCCAAGCCAGCACTTCGAGAGGTCGCGGACACCCAGCTGAACATCCCCAACCTGGACGCCCTGCGCTTCTTCATGGACCTCTGAGCTCCGCCCCGCACCCTGGCCGAGACCCGACGTGCGGGTCCGCGGGCGTCGCGCTGTCGTCCCCGCGTCACAGTGCGGCAGACAAGAGGGCACGAAACCAGGGTGCCCAGACCTGAGCGCTAGGGAGCACAGTGCGCCGGACCGCGAACCGACGGGCCGTGGGCACTAGAGTTGCCGTCATGAGTTCAGTTCTGGAATTGGTGGACGTCACGGTGGTCCGCGGTGAGAAGACCCTGCTGGACGCGGTGAACTGGACCGTGCGCGAGGGCGAGCGCTGGGTCATCCTGGGCCCCAACGGGGCGGGCAAGTCCACGCTGCTGTCGATCGCGGCGGCCAGGTTGCACCCCACCAGCGGCATGGTGGACATCCTCGACGAGATCCTCGGCGCGGTGGACGTGTTCGAGCTTCGCCCGCGCATCGGCGTGAGCTCCGCCCCGCTGGCGGGGCAGATCCCGCACGCGGAGACCGTGGCGAACGTGGTGCTGACCGCCGCCTACGGCGTGACCGGGCGGTGGCGCGAGGAGTACGACGAAGCCGACGCGGCGCGCAGCGAGGAGCTGCTGCGGGCGTGGGGGCTCGAGGAGCTGCACGACCGCCGGTACGGGACGCTTTCGGACGGTGAGCGCAAGCGGGTGCTGATCGCCCGTGCGCTGATGACGGACCCGGAGCTGCTGCTGCTGGACGAGCCGGCCGCCGGGCTGGACGTGGGCGGGCGCGAGAAGCTCGTGCAGCGTCTGGACGAGCTCGCGAGGGACGACGCCGCACCGGCCATGGTGATGGTCACCCACCACCTGGAGGAGGTCCCGGACGGCTTCTCGCACGCGCTGCTGCTGCGTGACGGGAAGATCGTGGCCGCAGGCCCCGTGGGGAAGGTCATGACGCAGAAGAACCTCTCCGAGACGTTCGACATGGCCCTGAAGCTCGTCAGGGTGGGCCACCGCTACGCCGCGTTCGCGCGCTGAGCCGCCCGCATGATGCACCTCAGCGCAGCCCTTCCCACCCAGCTGCTCGGCGCCGGGGGCGCCGTGGGCTTCGAGTGGTGGCAGGTGCTGCTTATCCTGGTGGCCGGGCTGTGGGCCGGGACCATCAACACCATCGTGGGCTCGGGAACCCTCGTGACGTTCCCCGTGCTCGTGACCATGGGGGTTCCCCCGGTCACGGCGTCCATGTCCAACGCGATGGGCCTGATCGCGGGCAACCTGACCGGCGCCTGGAGCTACCGCAGCGAGCTGCGCGGGCTCAGGCGCACCCTGCTCAAACTGCTGCCGTGCTCGGTGGCCGGCGGGGTGATCGGCGCCGTGCTGCTGCTGCACCTGCCCGAAGAGGTCTTCGAGGTCGTCGCGCCCGCGCTGATCGTGGTGGCCCTGCTGTTCGTGGTGTTCCAGCCGCGGCTGCAGGCAGTGGTGCGTGCCCGCAAGGAGCGCCAGGCGAGCACCCCGGGTGCCGCTCCGGGCGCATCGGGGCACGACGCCGCTGTCCCCGCCGAGGGGGGCACGGCGTCGTCGTCCGCGCAGCCCGACGGCGCGCGGCAGCCCGCGATCCTGTACGTGCTCGTGTTCCTGGCCGGGATCTACGGCGGGTACTTCGTGGCGGCGCAGGGCGTGCTGCTCGTGGGCATCCTGGGGGTGTTCCTGCTGGCGCCGCTGCAGTCCGCGAACGCCGTGAAGAACGCGCTCGTGGCCGCGGTGAACATCGTGGCCGCCGTGTCCTACGTGCTGCTCGCGTTCGAGCGCATCAACTGGTGGGTCGTGCTGCTCATCGCCGTGAGCTCCACCGTGGGCTCGTGGCTGGGGGCGAAGATCGGCAAGCGGATGTCCCCGGTGGTGCTGCGCAGCGTGATCGTGGTCCTGGGGCTGGTGGCACTGGCGAACATGGTGTCCAGGCTGCTCTGACGCGAGCACACGCGCACGTGCGCGCGCCCGAACGCGCCGCGCTGGCCCGTCCGTGGCCCTCCCGGACACCGCGCACCGCCCGGGCGCATGCAGGGCACGCACCGGAACGAACCCCGACCCCGACGACCCAGGAAGTCCCGTGACCTCACCTGCACCCCTGTCCGAGCGCATCGTGGAACTGAGCGATCCCGCCGATCCCCGCGTGGCCGACTACACGAGCCTCACGGACGTGTCCCTGCGCCGGAAGCTGGAGCCCGAGCGCGGGCTGTACCTCGCGGAGTCCTCCAAGGTGCTGCGCCGCGCGCTCGACGCCGGGCACCGGCCTCGGTCCTTCTTCATGGCCGAGAAGTGGCTGGACGGCCTCCGTGACGTGCTCGAGGCCCACGACGTGCCCGTGTACGTGGGCGCGGACGAGGTGCTGGAGCAGATCACCGGCTTCCACCTGCACCGGGGCGCCATGGCGGCCATGCACCGGCCCGAGCCGCTGCCCCTGGAGTCGGTGCTGGCCTCGGCGCGGCGCGTGGCCATCCTGGAGGACATCGTGGACCACACGAACGTTGGTGCTCTAATTCGTTCTGCCGCAGCGATGGGCGTCGATGCGGTCCTCGTGACCCCTCGTTGCGCTGACCCCTTGTACCGGCGAGCGATCCGAGTGTCGATGGGTACGGTCTTCCAAGTGCCGTGGACAAGAATCGATCCTTGGCCAGAGAGCATCGACACCCTCCAGGATGCAGGGTTCGTCGTTGCGGGCATGACTCTAGGCGAGGGCGCGATCACTTTGGACGAGCTGGTCGCTGAAGATTATGAGAAGCTCGCTCTCGTCTTCGGCTCCGAGGGTCCTGGGCTGACTCAAGCGACTGAGCAGCGGCTCGACAGAAGAGTCACGATCCCGATGATGGGCGGAGTTGACTCGTTAAACGTCGCGGCGGCCTCGGCACTCGCGCTCTATGCGACGAGGTTGCGCCACAAGAGGTAGCGTCACTGTCCAGAGGTGGTCGAGTCAGTCCGTTTTCACCGGCGCGAGTATCGTGGTGGCGAGTGTGACCTGCGCCACTAGGGCCTTTGCCCTGGTGCACTGCTGCCGACCGACTGTACTGAAGCCGGCACTCTGGTGGTGAGCTTGGAGTCCGAGCATCAAGTCAATTGAAATCCGGTCAAGCAAGTGGGGTCATCTGCGCGGGTCGATATATCCTGCTTTGCGGTGCGGCCTTCGGCTGAGACTGTGAGCGACGCGTCAATTCCGCGTGGCAGCCAGATCCCCACGAATCCGTTGTCGTAAGTCGTCAGCGTTTCATCGAGGATGGTCCCCCCAGACGTCGCCTCGACCACGGTAACGTCGACGTCAGTATTGGCGAGCTCGCCGCGACAAGTTGTGAGGCTGTGGAAGTAGCATTCGTGAGTCTGCCCGCGATAGGGAGCGATAGAGACGTAAAATTCGTCCTTTGGCATCGGCAGAGTGGTCTGCTTGTTCTGATCGTCGGTCAGGACCAACTGTTCGGGTTCAATCGAAGCGATGAGTTCAGACGAGCGATCTGACACCTTCGTTGTGTCGAGGCGCTTGATGATGTCCCGTGCATTCAGGCCGTCCAGATCGTGCTCGGCCACCAATGAGTGATCGGACCCTGCGTCGACGGACGGTTCCGCATCAGCACAGCCGCTGAGCAGGAGGACGGCGCTGGTCGCCAGCGCGGTTATGGTCGCGCAGAGTCTCAGGCGGCTCCTGGAGGGGTGGATCGGAGTAACAATGGCAAGGGGCATGCCCAACTCTTTTCTCAGGTGAAAATGTTCATATCGACCGATTCGACCTCAGGCGGCCCGATTTCGTCGGGGGCCGAGGGCCAGACGAGGGGCAGCCCACGCCAGCCCGGAGACGTCGAAAGCATAGTCTTGGTCTGGGGTGCAACAGCCTGGGAGGCGTCTGGTGTCAACCGAAATCAGATGGTGTCAGGAGCGCACGAGTCGGTTGATGGCATCGGAGGCTTCCTGGATCTTGGCGATGGCCGCGTCCTCATCGCCTTGCTTGGCGGCGTCGAGCACGCAGTGCTTGAGGTGGTCATCGAGCAGGCCGGTCGCGACCCCCTGCAGTGCCCGGGTGAGCGCGGAGACCTGAGTGAGGATGTCGATGCAGTACTTCTCGTCATCGATCATCTTCGCGATGCCGCGCGCCTGGCCTTCGATGCGCTTCATGCGGCTGCGGTAGCGGGCCTTGTCGCTGATGTAGCCGTGCTGGTGGGTCTCGGTGTCGCCGCCGGTGTCATTGGTGGCCGTGTCGGTGGTCATGAAGGTGTCCTTCATTTCTGACGCTCCAGGACGGAACGAGTGCTTGCATCTGGGGTGAGGTCGATGCGACGCAGCAACTGGGCGTTGAGGGCGACGACGACGGTGGAGATCGACATCAGGATCGCGCCAACCGACATCGGCATGACAAAGCCGACGGGTGCGAGAACACCGGCCGCGAGCGGCACAGAGAGCAGGTTGTACCCGGCAGCCCACCACAGGTTCTGCTTCATTTTACGGTATGCGGCACGGGAGAGTTGGATAACCGAGAGCACGCTGCGCGGGTCGGAACTGGCGAGGATGACCCCTGCTGAGGCGATGGCGACGTCGGTGCCCGCGCCGATGGCGATGCCGATGTCGGACTGCGCCAGCGCCGGAGCGTCGTTGACGCCGTCACCAACCATGGCGACCTTCTTGCCTTCCTTCTGCAGCTGGTCGACCTTGGCGGACTTGTCCTCGGGGCGGACGCCGGCGAAGACGCGGTCGATGCCGAGCTCTCTTCCCACCTCGTTCGCCACGGCCTCGGCGTCGCCGGTGATCATGACGACCTCGACGCCGAGCTCATGAAGCGCGTCGACGGCGTCGCGGGACTCTGGCCGGACCTCGTCGGCAAGCTTGAGCCCGCCGATCACAGTATTGTCGCGGAGGACGTGCAGGATGATCGCGCCCTCGGCCCGCCAGCCGTCGGCGGCATCGACCTCGGACTGCCCGGTCTCCTCGAGCAGTCGGGGGCCTCCGACGCGGATCTCCTGGCCGGCCACGGTCGCGGTGACCCCCACTGCCGGCGAGGACGAGAATCCACTGGCTGGTTCGACGGTCAGGCTCTTGTCTTTGGCGGCAGCGACGATGGCCTGGGCGAGCGGGTGCTCGCTGTCGGCCTCGGCGGCAGCGGCTAGGGCGAGTACCTGGTCGGCGTCCAGGTCGCCGGTCGGTTCGACGCCGGTGACGGTGGGCTCGCCCTTGGTCAGGGTGCCTGTCTTGTCGAAGAGCACTGCGTCGACCTGGCGCATGGACTCCAGCGCGAGGCGGTCCTTGACCAGGACGCCGCCGCGGGCGGCGCGCTCGGTGGCGATGGACACGACCAGAGGGATCGCCAGACCGAGCGCGTGCGGGCAGGCGATGACGAGCACGGTGATGGTGCGGATGACGGCATCGTCGGGCAGCCCGAAGAGGGTCCAGGCGACGGCAGTGATCAGAGCGGCCCCGAGGGCGAACCAGAACAGCAAGGCAGCCGCCTTGTCGGCGATGCGCTGGGCGCGGGACGAAGACCCCTGCGCCTCAGCGACGAGCCTGTTGATGCCCGCAAGCGCCGTGTCGTCGCCCGTGGCGGTGATCTCCACGCGCAGGCCGGAGTCGGTGGCGACGGTGCCGGCGGTGACGTTCTCGCCCTCGCCGCGGGCGACGGGGCGTGACTCGCCGGTGATCATGGACTCGTCCATGTCGGCGCGGCCGTCGACGACGATGCCGTCGGCGGGGACGCTGCCACCGGGGCGGACGATCACGACGTCGCCGACACGCAGGTCGGCCGGGTCGACCTTGACGACATCGTCGCCCTCGACCCGCTCGGCCTCATCGGGCAGCAGCGCGGCCAGGGAGTCGAGCGCCGAAGTGGTCTGGGCCAGGGAGCGCATCTCGATCCAATGGCCCAGCAGCATGATGACGATCAGCAACGCCAGCTCCCACCAGAACTCGAGCTCGTGATGGACGAGCCCGAGAGTGGCGGCCCAGGAGGCGAGGAAAGCGACGGTGATCCCGAGCGCGATGAGCAGCATCATCCCGGGCTGGCGGCTCTTCAGCTCGCTGACGGCACCTGTGAGGAATGGAGTGCCGCCCCAGGCGTACATGACGGTGCCGAGCACTGCGGCGACCCAGCCCGCCCAGCCGGGCACCGAGTAGCCCAGCAGCATGGCGAACATGGGAGAGAACGCGACCACCGGGATGGCGATGACGAGGTTGATCCAGAACAGCCGCCGGAACTGGCCCACATGGTCCCCATGCCCGGCATGACCACCGTGACCAGCATGTTCACCGTGATCGCGGTGGTCCATGCCGTGTCCCTCATGCTCTGCGTGTGCACCGGCCGCGTGGGCATGGTCCGGCGTCGCGGCGGCGTGGTGGTCGCCATGCGCCTTCTCGGCAGTGTCGACGCGGTGGTGCTGATGTTCGTTCGGATCTGTCATCGTCTTGCTCCCCTCGTGCGGCCGGCTCAGGAGGCCGGCTGGATCTCGCTCTCGACGACCCACTTGTGGTTCGTCATGGTCATGCCGTCGGACTCGTAGTCGACCATGTAGACGGTCTCGTCGGTGGAGGAGGCGATGGTCGCCTTCGCGCCCTTCATGCCTTCCATGTGCTCGGCCTCCAAGGTGGCCTCAGTGCCGTCGGCCAGACGCTGATCACCAGCGTCCTTGATCTCCTCCTGCACGACCCACTTGTGGTCCTTGATCGGATCCCCGCCAGTGGTGGGCGTGAAGTTCACCGCGTAGGTGTAGGTGTCGAACGCGCCGACGATCGTGGCGTTTGCGCCGCCCATGCCCTCCATGTGGTCGGCGGTGAGCGTGACCTCGGTGCCGACCGGGTACTTCGGCGACGCGGCCTTCTCGATGCCGGCGGGGGCGGGACCACCGTCCATCGGGTGCTCCATCCCGCCGCCGTCGCTGCTGCCACTGCTTCCGTGGCCCTCGTGCTGACTGGTCGACGAGGGCGTCGCCTGTTCCTGGTCTCCGCCAGTGCTGCAGCCGGTGAGCACGAGTGCTCCGCCGAGGACTCCTGCGGCGACGGTGGTCATGAGGCGTTTACGCATAAAATCTCCAATTCATTAGTCTGACCCCATCGAGAACATACCCCTAAGGGGTATAAGTCAAGAGGTCGATCGACGGGCGTGGAACCGATTAGCTTCGATCTCGAGACCCAGGGCGGCAGTGGTGATGCTGCAGTCCCGGTGCGCCTGTGGATCAAGCCATGTTGGCGGCGTACTTGGCGGGGTCGGAGTCGAAGGTCGGTCCGCAGCCGGGGCAGCAGAGCCAGTAGCGCTGCCCGTCGTAGTCGCGGAAGAGGCCCTTTTCTTCTGCTGCTTTTTTACTGACAGGGTTGCCGACCATGACGGGGCAGGTGGTCATGTCGTCGCCGCCTTCGACGATTAGGTTCTCGCGATGGCCGGCCTCGACCTCGGGGCTTCCCTGGCTGGCCGTGCCGCAGCAGCTGGAGTCGGTGCTGACAGCTGCCTCGTCGGCGGATGCTGCGGGTGCAGGGGAGGTGCTGCAGCAGCTGGTGGGTGTCTGGTGTTCGTTGCTCATTCTCGGTCAATGCCTTTCGTGTGTTCGTGTGTTCGTGTGGCTGAGATGGGTTCTGCGGCGTCACTGTTTGGCGACACTGCGGAACCCGCGCAGGCGGAGGCTGTTGCCAACGACGAAGACGGATGAGAACGCCATCGCCGCGCCTGCGAGCATGGGATTGAGCATGCCCAGCGCTGCGACAGGGATGGCCGCGACGTTGTAGGCGAAGGCCCAGAACAGGTTGGACTTGATTGTGCCCAGTGTTTTGCGGGAGAGCCGGATCGCGTCCACCGCGGCCCGCAGGTCCCCGCGCACGAGGGTGATGTCGGAGGCCTCGATGGCGACGTCGGTGCCGGTGCCCATCGCCAGGCCCAGGTCGGCCTGGGACAGTGCTGGGGCGTCGTTGACGCCGTCGCCGACCATCGCGACGACCTTGCCCTCGCCCTGGAGTCCGGTGACGACGTCGACCTTGTCCTTGGGCAGGACCTCGGCGATGACCTTCTCGATGCCGACCTCGGCGGCGATCCGACGGGCCACGGCCTCGTTGTCGCCGGTGAGCAGGACCGGAGTGAGACCCAGGTCCTTCAGGCCTTGGATCGCCTCGGCGCTGGTGGGCTTGACAGTGTCGGCGACGACGAGGATCCCGCGGGCCTGTCCGTCCCAGCCGACGGCGACGACGGTCTTACCTTCGTCCTCGGCCGCGGCCTTGGCGGCTGCGACATCGGAGGAGAGGTGCTGTGACCATTCGGCCAGCAGGGACTCTCGGCCGACGAGCGCGCCGCGGCCGTCGACGACGCCCTGGACGCCTTTGCCCTCGATGTTGGCGAAGTCCTCCGGTGTCGGCAGCTGCCCGACCTCCACGGCCGCGCCCTTGGCGATGGCCTGGGCGATCGGGTGCTCGGAGGCGTCTTCCAAAGCGCCGGCGAGGCGAAGCAGCTCGGTGCGGTCAGTGTCCGGCTCGGTGATTGCGTCGACCAGGGTCATCTTGCCGGTGGTGACGGTGCCGGTCTTGTCGAGGACGACGGTGTCGACCTTGCGCGTGGATTCGAGGACTTCGGGGCCCTTGATGAGGACGCCCATCTGTGCGCCGCGGCCGGTCCCGACCAGCAGTGCTGTCGGGGTGGCCAGGCCGAGGGCGCAGGGGCAGGCGATGACGAGGACTGCCACGGCTGCGGTGAAGGCGGCGGAGATGCCGGGTCCGAAGATCAGCCATGCGCCGAGCGTGACGAGGGCGATGGCGATGACGATCGGTACGAAGATGCCGGAGATCCGGTCGGCCAGGCGCTGGGCGGCGGCCTTGCCGGACTGGGCATCCTCCACCAGCTTGGCCATCTGTGCCAGCTGCGTATCCGAACCGACCCGGGTCGCCCGCACGACAAGACGCCCGCCAGCGTTGACCGTGGCCCCAGCCACCGCGTCGCCGGCGACGACCTCGACGGGAACGGACTCGCCGGTGAGCATGGATGCGTCCACGGCCGAGGTGCCGGTCATGACAGTGCCGTCGGTGGCGATCTTCTCGCCGGGGCGGACGACGAACTCGTCACCGACGGCCAACTCTCCGGTCGGGATCTTAGTCTCGACGCCGTCGCGCAGGACGGAGACCTCTTTCGCCCCGAGGTCGAGCAGGGCGCGCAGTGCGGCACCGGCCTGTCGCTTGGAGCGCTTCTCGAAGTAGCGGCCGGCGAGGATGAACATCGTCACACCCGCGGCGGCCTCGAGGTAGATGTTGCCCGCGCCGTCGGACGGCGCGATGGTGAACTCGAAGGGATGCGTCATCCCCGGCATGCCGGCGTGGCCGAGGAACAATGCATAGAGCGACCACAGGAACGCCGCGCTCGTGCCCATCGAGACGAGGGTGTCCATCGTGGCTGTGCCGTGCTTGAGGTTGGTCCATGCGGCCTTGTGGAACGGCCACCCCGCCCAGACGATCACCGGCGCGGCCAGAGCCAGCGAAGCCCACTGCCAGTAGGTGAACTGCAGGACCGGAACCATGGCCATCGCGATTACCGGGACGGTGAGCACGATCGACCCGATCAGCCTCTGCTTCAGCGAGGTCAGTTCGGGGTCATCGGCTGGGTCCTGATCGTTGCCTTCGGAGTCCGTCGTCGCAGCTTCGGGCCGGGGCAGGGCGGCGGTGTAGCCGGTCTTTTCGACCTCCGCGACCAGAAGGGCCGGGTCATAGCCGGCGGGCACGGTGACCTTGGCCTTTTCGGTGGCGTAGTTGACGCTCGCGGTGACGCCGTCGAGCTTGTTGAGCTTGCGCTCGATCCTGTTCGCGCAGGAGGCGCAGGTCATCCCACCGACCTCCAGCTCGATGCCGCTGTCCGCACTCAGTGGCGCTGGTGCGCTCATGTCACTTCCTTCTCTCTGCTCTGCCGCGGCCATGCAGTGCCGTGGGCCGCGAGGCTGGCCGGGGCCTTCATCAGGCGCGCACGGCCGAATAGCCGGCCTCTTCGACGGCAGCCAGGACCTGTGCGTCGTCGATCTCGCCGGAGGTGGTGACCACGAGCCTTCCCGTCTCGGCGCTGACCTCGATGCCGGTGACACCGGCGATCTCGCCGACCTCCTCGCGGACTGACGCCTCGCAGTGCCCGCAAGTCATGCCCGTCACTTGGTACTCGTTGGCAGTCATCGGATAACCCTCTCTATTCGGGTACCCCCGGCGGGTACCATTTTGTGAACCGTATACCCATATAGGGTATTCCTGCAAGGTGAGTCGGGCTCGCTCTTGAATGGACCCAACGTTTCGAGGTGATACGCCACCGGGGTATGCTGTGGCTGTGAAGAGCGCGTCTCCTGAACCCTGCCGCGGCCAGCACTGGCTGCGGCTCGTCGTACTCACTGCACTGCTGATCATGGGTCTCCTCGGCATGCACGCGTTTATCGGCGGGTCGGCAGCGTCGACGACTTCCATGGCGTCGTCGGCTCATGCATCCTCGCAGTCGGCCGGAACGACGACTACCGCCTCCATGTCGAGCGCGTCCGGGGCGCAGCGCGCGGTGCACGGTTCCGGCGGGTGTGCAGACGCCATGAACGGCGGCGACTCTACCTGTGTCTCCGCACCTACGGCCGAGAGCATTCCGGCCCTTCCCGTTCCGTCCGCCGCGAATGTCCTCGCGCCTGTCTCTGCGCCCCTGCCGATGCCGCCGTCCGAGACGCCTCGCAGGTTTGCGCTGACGCATTTGGAGCTGTCGATACACCGAACGTGAGCAGAGGAGCGCCGACTGTGCGCTCCTCAGTCAGCCACCTCGGCGGGTCCACGACTCTGCCGCGCCTGCCACGACACCGTGTCCCACAACGATGGCCCCGCTTCTGGGCCCACGCTGCCCTGCGTCTCCGACCATCCGTGATCGTCGAGCGCGCAAGCGCGATGCCGTGGCTCCGCTCACCACCGACACACAAGGACATCATCCATGCATTCCACCCTGAACCGTCGCCAGTTCCTCTCCGTCAGCGCATTGACCCTCACCGCCGCCGGCCTCGCCGGATGCAGTACCGCTGGCAACAAGACCCCCTCGTTCGTGAGACCCAGCAGCGCCGCGGTCAGCGGTGCCGAGGCGAAGCGCCGCAGCACCGGAGTGATCGTGCAGCGGGCGATGACCGCCGAGCCGGTTACCCTCGACCTCGGCGGGAAGACCGCGAAGACCTGGGCCTACAGGGGAGCCTCGGCGACCAAACCGCTGCGCGGCAACGTCGGCGACACCCTGAAAGTCGCCTTCACCAACGATCTCTCTGAGCCGACCAGCGTCCACTGGCACGGGCTGGCACTACGCAACGACATGGACGGCGTGCCGAGCCTCACCCAGGATGCCGTGAAGCCTGGCGGGTCGTTTGATTACGAGTTCACACTGCCCGAATCAGGCACGTTCTGGTTCCATCCCCACGTCGGCACGCAGCAAGACCGTGGCCTGTACGCGCCGCTGATCATCGATGACCCGAACGAGAAGGGCGACTACGACAAGGAATGGGTCATCGTCCTCGACGACTGGCTCGACGGCATCACCGCGACACCGGACGAAGTGATGAAGGAGCTCGGCCAGGGAATGATGGACCACGATAGCGGGGGACACGGGGACATGGACATGGGCCCGATGCGAATGGGCAACACCCTCATGGGCGCGACCTCACCTCTTCTCGGCGGCGACGCAGGCGACGTCTACTACCCGCTCTACCTGATCAACGGTAAGCCCGCCAACGACCCACAGACCTTTGCCGCCAAGCCTGGTGAGCGGATCAGGCTGAGGATCATCAATGCCGGTGGCGACACCGCTTTCCGCTTCGGTGTCACTGAACACGAGTTGACGATCACGCACTCCGACGGATTCCCCGTCAAACCCTTCAAAGCAGAAAGCATCGTGCTCGGGATGGGGGAGCGGTACGATGCAGTCGTCAGTGCCGGCGACGGCACATTCGCAGTCATCGCCGAAGCCCTAGGGAAGCAGGACCAGGCCCTTGCCGTTCTGCGCACCGGGTCGGGATCCGCGCCCGCGAAGGATGTGAAGCTGCCCCAGCAGAAGAGCCCGGCGACCGCGGACAGCCTCAAAGCCGCGAGCTCTGTCGCCCTGCCGAAGCGCGCTGTCGACCGCACCCTCTCGCTTGAGCTGACCGGTGGCATGGAGAAGTATGACTGGGCGATCAATGGCAAGCGCATGAACATGGACAAGCCGATGCGCGATGCCCTCGGTATCGTCGAAGGGGAGCGGGTCGCTCTCGAGTTCAAGAACTCGACTGAGATGTGGCATCCGATGCACCTGCACGGACACACCTACCAGCATTCCGGGGGAGGGCCGCGCAAGGACACCTCGATCGTTGTGCCTGGCACGACGTTGCGGGTCGAGTTCGATGCTGACAATCCCGGGCGGTGGCTCTCGCATTGCCACAACGTCTACCACGGGGAAGCCGGGATGATGACGACGATCGCCTACCAGGTGAACTGAGACATCGGGGCCGCGCACCTCTTCGGGTGCGTGGCCGGCGACTCAGTTGTGCGGACATGGCGTCTGCGCTGCTCGGGAGAAACGATCCGATGCCTCCGGCGCGGCGCATGGGAGCAGAAAGTGCAGCACGCGCCGGATCGTCGGTGAGTGTCCGACGGTGTCGATAGAAGTATTGATCATCGTCATCACACTTTTTCGGCGTGGTTCAGGCACTCCATTTCGCGGGACGGACCTGCCGTATCCTCGGTGTACGGGTGGCGGTTGTAGGCGCTTCGTGTCCGGCAGAGACGTTCGCCCCACCGGACACGAAGCGCAGGGGTGCATCAGGGCTCCTGAGCGGGCTCCTTCTCGGCGTCGTCGTGGGCCTGCCCGGTGGGGCGGATGTGGCGCAGCCTGACGGCGGCGATGACGGTGGCGACGGCGGCGATGGCCGCGGAGGTGATCCCGGCGGCGTTGAGTCCGCCGGTGAACGCCTGCTCGGCCGCAGTCGTCAGTGCCTCGCCGAGGTCGCCGGGCAGTTGTCCGGCGGCAGCGATGGCACCGTCGATACCAGTCTCGGCCGCGGCCGCCGCCTCCGGTGGCAGTCCATTCGGCAAGGAGTCGCTGAGCTGGCTGCGGTAGGCTGCGATCCCGACGCTGCCGATGACCGCGACACCCAGGGAGATGCCCAGATCGTTGACGGTCGTCGCGAGCCCGGACGCACCGCCGGCCTTCTCCGGCGGGACCGAACTCACCACCAGGTCCGTGGTCAGCGCCAGGGACGGCGCGACCCCGGGGTAGGTGACGACGAAGCTCGCGATCACCAGCGCAAGACCGGTACCGGCATCGAGCTGAGCGAACAGGACGTAGCCGACGACCTGGGTGAGCAACCCGACGGCGATCACGTTCCCTGGCCGGAATCTGCGGGCGAGCATGGGCGAGAGGGTCGAGACCACGATGAGGACCGCCGCGGCGGGCAGAATCGACAGCCCAGCCTGCATGGGCGAAAGCCCCTGGACCTGCTGCAGGTACTGGGTGAACAGCGAGTACACCCCGCCCAGCGCCGCGGCCGAGAGCAGGAACACCGCAAGTGCCCCGCTGACGGTGCGATTGGCGAACAGGCGCACGTCCAGTAATGGCTGCTGCGCACGCAGCTGCCGAATCACGAACCACATCCCGACCAGTGCTCCGGCGATCAACAGGCCGATTGACGGACCGGCCGGCTCCTGGGTCGCGAGGCGTTTGACACCGTAGATGATGGCCAGCAGCGACGCGACCAGGAGCAGTGCGCTGAACAGATCGATCTTCGCACTCGGATCCTTGTGCTCGGGCAGCAGAAGCGGCGCGCCGATGGCCACCAGTGCCATCACGGGCACCGCGACGAGGAACGTCGCCTGCCAGCCGAAGGCTTCGAGCAGCAGCCCGGACAGAAGCGGTCCAAGGGCGACGCCGGCGGAGATCCCGCCGGCCCACACACCGATCGCGACACCCCGAGCCTTCGGGTCGGCGAAGAGCACGAAGATCAGTCCCAGCGTGGACGGAAGCATCATGGCTCCTCCCACGCCGAGGACGGCGCGCCAGGCGATCATCAGCTCGGGACTGGTCGTCAACGCTGCAGCGATGGACACGATCCCGAAGAGAACCGCGCCGATCACCATGAGCAGCCGCTTGCCTATCCGATCGCCGAGAACGCCCATAGCGACCAAGAATCCGGCCATGACGAACCCGTAGATGTCGAGGATCCACAGCAGTTGTGCGCTCGTCGGGTTCAGGTCGGCAGCCATGTTCGGGGCCGCCAGGAACAGGATCGTCAGCATCATGAACAGCAGGGTCGACGGAATCACGAGGACCGCGAGCCCCCACCACTGCTTCGGCCCGGTCCTGGGTGCGGGTGCATTCGTCTCAGACATGGCGCACCTCCTTGTTCTGCATCGTCGTTCTCATGGCTGCATTGGTCCTTTCGTTCTCGACAGGGGTGTCACGGGCGAGGTGCCCTTAACCGAAGTCGATCATTGGTGTACGACATCCAACCGCTATACTAGCTCGTATATTCCCGTACGAGTTAGAGGTGGAGCATGCCGAACGGTAAGGGTGCGACCGGCGCTGGTGGACAGCAGCCGGTGCGTCGAGGAAAGACGGCCAACCAGCGGGCCGACGCCCAGCGCAACCGGGCGAAGATCCTCGCGGCGACGCCGGACGCGCTCCGGAAGGATCCCGATGCCTCCGTCGCAGACATCGCCGCCGAGGCGGGCGTCGGCCGGATGACCCTCTACGGGCACTTCAAAACCCGGGCCGAGCTCATCGATGCAACCCTCGTCGACGGCCTGGAAGGGGCGGAGGCCGTCCTGGCCGACGTGCCCCTCGACGGTGATCCAGGCGAGGCGTTCGAAGCCCTGATCACCTCGAGCTGGATGCTCTTGGAGCGCATCCGCGCCGTGCTCGTGGTGGCTCAGCGCGAACTGCAGCCGGCCCGCATCCGCGAGATGCATGAGAAGGCCGAAGCCCGGTTGAGGAGCCTTCTAGAGCGCGGCCAGCGCGAAGGGGTCTTCCGTGCGGACCTGCCGGTCGGCTGGCTGCTCGCGGTCACCCACCTCACGATGAACGCCGCAGCCGAGGAGGTCACAGCCGGTCGACTCGACCGTGATGACGCGGCTCGCGTCATCGTCGCCACTCTGCACTCTGCCTTCGCTGCTAACGATCGCGTCTGACTCGACCGTGATTTCCCAGCACCTGGCCAAGCTGCGGTGGGGCAAAATTGTCGCGGCGCGGCAGGAGGGCAATCGAGCCTTTTACAGCCTCATCGACGAGCACGCCCGCGAACTCGTCGCGCACGCGGTCTTCCAGGCCCATCACGTCGTCATCGGGGCACCCGCCCACCACCTGACGACCGACGGTATCATCACCGCCGACGCGGATTCCCATGGATCCGGACGTTGACCGCCGAGACCAGAGACGATGCCGAGGCAGTGACGGTGCCATCGGGCACGAGCCTGTGGCGGCGCATCGATCGCGGCGACCTGACCCGGACGCTGTTCGTCGCCGTGTGCGCCGCCGGGGTCGCCCTCGGGCTGACCTGGCCCTGGCCGGTTGTCCCGGTGCTGGCGTTGGTCGGACTCGTGGTGGGCTACTGGCCGATCGCGACCGAGGCGTTTGAAGACATCCGGCACCGCCGGATGAGCATGGAGCTATCCATGCTCATCGCGATCGTCGCCGCGGCCGCGATCGGGGAGTGGGCCACCTCGCTGGTGATCACCGCTTTCGTCCTCGCCGCCGAGATCCTCGAGGATCTCTCCATGGACCGGGGGCGCGACGCGCTGACCGACCTCATGTCGTTCCTGCCCGAGGCCGTACGGGTCCACCGGAACAACGGCGTCACCGAGGTGCCTCTGACCGAGGTGCCTCTGACCGAGGTGGTCGAGGGCGACGTCGTCGTGGTCGTCCCCGGCGGTCGGATCCCGGTCGACGGCACTGTGGTCGTTGGCGAGTCCACAGCAGACCAGTCGCGCATCACCGGCGAGCCGCTGCCGGTCGACATCGCGGTCGGCAACGAGGTGTTCGCCGGGTCAGTCAACCAGGTCGGCGCGGTCGAGGTACGCGCCGAGCGGGTCGGCACCGACTCCTCCTACGGCCGGATCATCGCCGCGGTCAAGGAGGCGCAGTCGAGCGAGCCGCCGGTGCAGCGCCTGGCCGACCGACTCGCCGCCTGGCTGGTCTACCTCGCCCTGTTCGGCGCGGCGATCACCTTCTTGGTCACCCGCGACCTGACCTCGACGATCTCGGTCGTCGTGGTCGCCGGTGCCTGCGGCATCGCCGCGGGCACGCCCCTGGCCGTGTTGGCGGCGATCGCCCGGATCGCCCGGTCCGGGGCGTTCGTCAAGTCCGGCGCGCACCTCGAGGCGCTCTCGACGGTCGACACGGTCGTCTTCGACAAGACGGGCACTCTGACCACCGGTGCTCCGGACGTCGTCGACGTCAGGGTCGTCGAAGGGATCACTGATGATGGCCTGCTGGTGCTGGCTGCCGCGGCGGAGTCCTACTCCGAGCACCCGCTCGGGCAGGGCGTCGTCGACCACGCCCGCGCGCAGGGACTTTCGATCGGCCCGTGCGACGACTTCTCCTACCTGCCCGGCAGGGGAGTCACCGCGAAGGTGGCCGGCAAGGCGGTCGCCGCGGGAAACCTGGCGCTCGTCCCCGACGCCCCGGAGACCATCGACGGTCAGGGCACCGCCACAGCAGTGCACGTCGGCGTCGACGGCGAGTACGCAGGTACGATCCTGCTGGCCGACACCCTCCGCGAGGGGGCGGGAGCGGCCGTGGCCGAGCTGCACCGGCGCGGGCTGCGGACGATGATCATCACCGGCGACCAGGAGGCCACTGCACGCGCAATCGCAGCCGAGCTTGGCATCGACGACGTGCGGGCCGGGCTGCTGCCCGACGAGAAGCTCGCTGCGATCGACGCCGAGCGCGCCTTGGGCCACCGCCTCGCGATGGTCGGCGACGGCGTGAACGACGCGCCCGCGTTGGCCCGCGCTCAGGTCGGCATCGCCATGGGGTCGGGCACCGACATCGCCCGGGAGAGCTCGGACATCGTGCTGATAAGCTCCGACATCCACGACCTCGTGCGCACCGTGCATGTGGCCCGCCGCGCCCGGCGGATCGTGATGTTCAACTTCGTCGGCACCATCGCCGTCGACCTCGTCGGCATGGTCCTCGCGGCGGTCGGTCTGCTCTCCCCGGTGCTGGCGGCGTTCATCCACGTCGGTAGCGAGACCGCGTTCATCCTGAACTCGGCGCGGCTCATCCCCGGTCGGCGGCGCTGATTGACGAGCGGGGTCTCGTGAACATCTTCCGAACGAGACGGAACTTGGTTCCGGCTCTTGGCTGGAGATCGAGGTTCGAAACCGTGTCCCCGGGATGCGTCGTCTGGGATCGATATGACGAGACACTTGATGATGCCGAAGGGCGGTCGAGCAGAGCCTTTCCTGCTCCTGGATCTTCTCGATTCCGCTGGCCCCGACCGCCAAACCTGGATCTCATGCACATGTGGTGACCGCCGCGTTTCCCCTTGTCGCTGCAGATAGCATCACAGCCTCATGCATGACCAGATCTTTCACCGTGCACCGGGTCACCGCCCCTAAGAGTAAGCATGGCGCTGAAGTCGTAACGAAGAGGGTCTAGCTCACGGTGGCCACCACTGATGTCGAAAATGGGGCTCGCGGGCAGAGCAGGAGATCAACTTCAGGACTGCGGAAGATCAAGAGCCGTCCGGCAGTTAACGATCAGCGTCGCGTGAAGAGGCTCGGCGGCAGCGACTTCCCTGCCCTATGCGTCGTCAACAATGTCCCTTGCGGCCAGGAGCGCCGGGCCCAGACCCCACACCCGCCACGTACAGTCGTCGAGCCTGACCAGGGTGAGAAAAGTGACAGTCGTCGCGTAGGCGGCGAACGCCTGCGCGGCGGTGGCGACCTCAGGAATGAAGCGCATGAACGCGATAAGGTCTGGTTCGTCGACGGCTCGGATCACTCTTGACGCGAGTGACTTGTCGGCGAGCATGTCCACGGCCCACTGGTAGTCGCCCCACGCGCGGGGTGCGAACGTGAGCCCGCGCGCCACCTCGGGTTCTGCATCGAGTGCGGTCCACCACTGGAGAGCGACCTGCGCGGGGTCGGTCAGGTCTCCGACCTCGCCGAACGCTGCCAGGGCCTCGTCCTGGTCGGCACTGACAAGCGCTGTGATCGGTGAGGCGGGCCCGTCGGGGCTCTCAGCGCGGGAGCGGATTTGGTCGGCGGCAAGGTTGGCGAAGATCGGCACCGTCGCGGTCAGCGAGACGAGGAAATCTGAGGCAGTCTGAGCCGGATTTCTCAGGTCGGTGCTGCCCTTGTGCAGAGCCTCGACGACCTCGATGGGGTTGTCGGCGAGCAGGCCGGTCAGGAACGTGTCCGGGTGGAGTGCATCGACCTGCCAGCCGCTCGTCGAATCCGGCGGGAAGTCCTTGAGGTTGAACGTCACGAGCGTGTCGGCTTCAGCACGCACTGCGGCCGCGAGCACGTGGCGGTCCTTCGGGTGACAGCTCATGTCCGCGATCAGATGGTCAAAGTCGTCGACGAGTGCGGCTTCCCCAAAGGCACCGCGCATCGTGCGCACCCGGTGGGCGGCCTTCTCCTCGCTGATGCCGAGCTTTGGGAGGTTGCGCTGCACCTCGTCGAGAATCTGGTCCGACCAGAGCAGTTCGAAGATCCCTGCCTCGGCGAGCCACAGCAGCGTTGTCGCGAGCCTGATCGGCACCAGCGCGCACGCGTCGAGGACGGCGACTCGGATGCTCGCTGCAGCGTCGCTCACCGGACCTCGATCACCCGGTCGGCGGGAGTGCCCTCGGTGACGTCGCCGGCGAGCTCGGCCATCGCGGAGCGCCTCCGCGTCTGGGTCTCCTCCTGGTAGCGAGCCAGTTCAGACACCGGGATCCGCCGGTGCACGACGCTGGTCTCCGCTCGTATCTCGCCACGATCGACCAGTCGCACCACGGTCATTCGACTGACGCCGAGCAGCGCGGCCGCCTGGCTTGTGGAGATCGTTGTCTCGGCCGGGAACACGACCGCGTCGTCGCTGGACTCGAGTACGTCGACCAGCCGAGCGAACGCCGCGCGGGCGCTGTCCGTAATCTCCGGCGCGGCGCGTAGAGCCTCATCCACGGCATCGCGCAGCTGCGATGCCGTGTCATGTGTGATTGCTCCAGTCATGTCCTCATTCTACGCCATTAAACGCTCAAAACGCACAGGGATGTCGTGCGATCTCGGTTGGGAGCGTCGAACCCGCAGTCGGCGAGGCGGTCCATCTGCGCGTGCAGCGGCATGGGCGACTTGTCGTATCGCAGTGTTCCGCACGGTCGCAGCGGGTGGAACACGGGGCGCAGGTCATCGATGCTCATCCGGGCCTAGGCAGGGAAGATCTCCGAAGTGCGCTTCGTGGTTGGTTCGGGAGCGAGCAGCCTGCGACGATAGTGGTATGCCAGGTGAACAAGTCGTCAAAATTCGCGCGTCACACGAGTACCTCCGAATAGTCGGCCCTTCTCCGTCGGCAGAGCGCGTATTTTGGAACACCCGACCAACGTGGGCGCCATCTTCCGCTCGGCCGCGGCCCTGGACGTCGACGCCGTGCTTGTCACCCCGCGCTGCGCGGACCCCCTGTACCGGCGCGCGGTGCGGGTGTCCATGGGCACGGTATTCCAGGTTCCGTGGGTGCGCCTGGAGCACTGGACCGCGGACCTGCAGCGCGTCAAGGACGCCGGGTTCCTCACCGCCGCACTCGCCCTGAGCGACGACGCCGTGACCGTGGACGCCCTGGCGGCCGAGGCACCGGAGAAGCTCGCACTGATCCTTGGCACCGAGGGCCAGGGGCTGGGGGCGGCCACCCTGCACCACGCGGACCGGCACGTGATCATCCCCATGAGCCACGGGGGTGGACTCGCTCAACGTGGCGGCGGCGAGTGCGGTGGCGTTCTGGGAGACGCGGCCGCGCTGAGGCCGCTGAGCCGCGGTCCGTACAGGGCGGCGTCGTCGCGCTCGAGCCCGGTGAGAGCTCCCCAGGGCCCGGCGACGGGCACGCGGTGCGAGGGGCGCCCACCGGGCACGGTTTCACAGACGACGACGGGCGGCTCCCCTGGTGGGAAACCGCCCGTCGGCGTGTCAGCGGCGAGGTGGCGCGAGGGCCGTCAGCGCGTGGTCCACACCCCGCGCTGGGCGGTCCAGTGGGCCGTGACGCCGTGGGAGAACCGCTGGTGGACCGCCCCGTTGGAGGTGTACTCGTCCGTGGTGGGCCAGCCCCAGCCGCGCTCGAGTCCGGCCCGCTTCCAGGCGTCGCCGATCCCCCCGGTCTCCTTCACCGCGTGGGCACCGGAGCGGGCGCTCCACAGGGTCTTGGTCACCGAACTGCCCTTGCGGTACATCTGGTAGGAACCGCCGTTCACACGAGCCTCGCCGGAGGACGGGAAACCGTAGCCGCGCTCACGACCGGCCGCGATGAACTTCTTGCCGATCACCGTGGAGTTCTCCACGACGTTCGCGCCCGTGCCGCTGGACCAGTAGATGGTTACCTTCCGCCCGTTCTTCACGAACTCCTGGTATCGCCCGCCGTTCGCGGCGTTGGCCTCGTTCATCACGGGGTTGCCCCACTTGGCCGCGCCCCCGGTGGCGCGCCACGTGGTGCCGATCCCGCCCGAGACCGTGTAGGAGGCCTGAGCCTGGCCGGTGGGAGCCACGGCACGCACCGCGGCCGCCGGGTTGAGGGTCAGGGACCCCAGGCGCCCGCTGGCGGTGGACTTGAGGATCTGCTCCACGCGCGCGGGGGTGATGGCCGGGTCCCGCTGCTTCATCAGCGCCACGGTACCGGAGACCAGGGGGGTGGCCATGGACGTGCCGTACATGTTCCCGTACGTGGCCCCGGCGGGTCCGCGTGTGCCCGCGTTGACGGTGGAGAGCATCGGGTACTGGCTGGTGCCGCCCGGTGCCAGCACGTCGACGACGGCGCCCGTGTTCGAGTAGCTGGCCGTGTTGCCATTGTTGTCCGAGGCGCCCACCACGATGGTGTTCGCGCAGTTGGCGGGGGCGGTGCCGCCCGCGTTGACCGCGGAGTTGCCCGCTGCAGCCACCACGGGCACCCGCCGGTTCACGGCGGCGTTGATGGCGTTCTGCATGGTGGTCCCGCACTCGCCCGGGTAGTTCAGCGAGAGGTTGATGACCGTGGCGGGGGTGCGGTTGGCGGGCTGTCCCGCCACCGGTGCGCCGGCGGACCACGCGACGGCGTCGGCGATGTCCGAGACCCACCCGTTGGTGCACTTGCCCAGCACGCGCACCGGCTGGATCTTCGCGCCCGGGGCGGCCCCGACGATGCCGTTGCCGTTGTTGGTCACACCCGCGGCGAGACCCGCCACGTGGGTGCCGTGCCACGAGGAGTTGCGGGCCGCGGGGGAGCACTCGCCGGCGGCGCTCCAGTCGCCCTGGTCCTGGGGGTTGGCGTCGCGCAGGTCCCCGTCACGGGACAGGGCGGTGTCGTTAATGAAGTCCCGGCCGGGGACCACCTTGGAGTTGAGGTCCCCGTGGGAGGTGATCCCGGTGTCCAGCACGGCGATGGTCTGGCCGTTGCCGCGGGAGAGGTCCCACGCCTGGGTGAAGTTCACACCGCCCTGCTGGGGCCACAGGGTCCACTGGTAGTTCGTGTAGGTGTCGTTGGGCATCCAGGAGGAGGAGGCGAGGCGGTCCGCCTCCGCATACTCCACGGCCGGGTCCGCCTGGATCTCGGCCACGAGCTTCTTCTGCTCGGTCTCGTCCAGCTCGCGGTCCAGCTCGAGCACATCGGCCTGTGCGGCGGTGGTCTTCACCTTCTCGCTGACCTCCGGTGCCTTCGCCTCGCTCAGCGCGTTCTCAGCGGCCTCTTCGACCACCTTTTCCTTGGTGGTCTCCGCGGCCGCGGGATCGTGGAACTTCACGATCACGCGGTCGGACTCGGTGGGCGGGTCGTTCGGCACGGTGCTCGCGGGAGAGTCCGGGCCGCTCTCGGGAGCCGCCACGGCGGGCTGCGCGGAGAACGCCAGGGCAGCGGTCACCGCGATCGGCAGCACGGACCGGCGCAGCACGCCCGTCAGGGAGGACCACGACGCCGCGGCGTCGTGGTCACCACGGGAGGAGCCGTCAGCGAGACCGGCACGGCGGGAGCTGTAGCGCGCTGCAGGCATGGTGCAGCGGCGGGAGAAGGGTGTCTTCATCGGTGGGGAGACCTTTCGCTGGCCGCGACGCAGGGAAGGGGGGACCGTCGGGGCCTGAGGGGGATTGAGCCGTGCACAATCCTATGCAAAAGATCACAGTTTGGTGACGGACACGCCGAAGGTGTCGTGACGTGTCCGCGACCCGGGGGCGGCCACGCCGCCCGCGCCCAGGCGGTTGGGGTCGTGCGCGTTCGCCGACCCGAAGCAACCGGGACCCGCTGTGTCCTGGAATGACGCACGCCCGGCACCACCGTGAGGTGGGCCGGGCGTCCGGAGGGAGCGAGTCCGACTTACTTGGAGGACTTCCCGAAGTTCGCGAAGCGCTGGTTGAAGCGCTCCACGCGACCGGCGGAGTCCATGATCCGCTGCTTGCCCGTGTAGAACGGGTGGGACTCGGAGGAGATCTCGACCTCGATGATCGGGTACTCGTTGCCGTCCTCCCACGTCTCCGTCTTGGAGGAGGTGGCGGTGGAACGAGTCAGCACGACCTTGCCGGAGGCGAGGTCGCGGAAGAGGACCGGGTGGTAGTCCGGGTGGATGTCAGCCTTCATGGTGTCAACCTTCTGTAGGTGCCTGGATTTTGCCAGGCACGGCGTTGCTCGGATGCGGTGCGCTCGGAAGCGGGCACCAAGGCACCAGCATACGCCCGCGCGGGCGAGCGGTCGACCGGGGACTCGGACCCGCCGGTAGGGTGGACCGGTGCCCACAATCCCCTGCCCTGTCAGCCCAGAAAGTGGTGTGCTCCCACTGAGGGGTTCCTCCTGGAGGCGTCACTCATCTCGATGCAGGCCGCGTTCCGTCGTCCTTGCGCTCTCGGGCGTGGGAATCCTGCTGATGAGCGCATGCGCCGCGCAGCCGGAACCAGCACCGACTGGGCCTTTGAGCGGGGTGGCCCGCAACGCCCCGTTGCACGACGTGGACCCTGCGGACGTCGTGGCGGCAAGAAATGCTCCCGAGGCCTACCCGGCGAGCGCCCCCACCCGTGGTGACACCAGCGCATCGGTTCGGGTGCCAACAACCCCGTCCGACGCCAGTGAGTACCAGCAGGGTGCCGTGGGGTTGTCCTTCGAGTCCACCGACCTGGCCGACCAGCGCCTGGGCAGCGATTCCGACGACCTCGTGTCGATCTTTCGCGCGCTGAACGGACCTACGCTTCGGTCCGGTGGCAACTCCACCGACCGCAGAATGTTCTTCACCTCTGACGACGAACCTGCCCCCACGGACTGGAAACTCACTGAGGGGGAGAGGATCACCCGGGTGACGCCGTCCGATCTGCAACGGGTCGCCGGATTTGCCGATGCTACGGGTGCTTCGGTCATCGTGAGCGTGGACCTCGCGCACGACGACCCCGACCGCGCCGCGGACTTCGCCGAGCACGCGCACGAGGCCTTCGGGGACCAGCTCATCGGTGTGATGGTGGGCAACGAACCCAACGGATTCCACGATGAAGACGCCCCTGGGTTGAGCGTCAAGGGACCGGGGTGGAACACCCTGCAGTACACGCGCCAGCTCACGGCCTACTCGACGGCCATCCACGAGCGCGTGCCAGGTCTGCGAATCGTGGCACCAGGCGCGTATTCAGCCGACTGGTGGGACGCGGCGGCGGCATCGCGCGCCGCAAATCCGCTCGCCCTCGCGGTGCACCAGTACCCGTTGTCCGAGTGCGGGACGGACAACGTGCAGCAGAGACCCACCGTGGCCAACGCGGTGGGCTCCGTCACGCGGGAACGCGTGGACTCTTTCGTCCAGCGGGCCGCTGTCGACGCCGCGTCCCACGACGCCCCGCTGTGGATCACGGAGACCTCCGCCTCCGCGTGCGTGGGCAGCAACGCGATCACGGAGACTCTGGCAAGTGCGGTCTTCCAAGCCGAGTACTCGGTGCGGGCACTGTCCCGGGGAGCGGAGAGGATCGCCGTCCACTCATCGCTCGCTCCGTGCCATGGAGGCGCGCCGATGTCCCCCTTGTGCGCCAACGGAACAATCGACCACCCAGGAGAACGCTTCGCGCTTCGAGCCAACGGTCTGGCCCTGGCCCTCGTCGCCAGCATTCCGAGCGGAAGGGTGCATCCGGCCACAACGGGAACTTCGGACCTGACCGGGTACGCGGTGGAGCACGACGACGGTTCCACGACCCTCGTCCTCTCCGACTTCCGCGATCCCGGCACAGCCGGCACCCGGACCACCACCGTGACCATGCCCGACGGGGTCGCGAGGGTCACGGAGGCCCAGCTGAGCGCCGCCGAGTGGACGAGCGAGTACCCCGTGGACACCGTCCTTGACCACGCGGGGCAGTCCACCGGCGCGACCGCCAGCCCTGCAAGCACGTCGCACGGCGCAGACTATCCTGCGGACCCCGCCATCGGGCTCAGCGTCGAAGAAGCCGTGCGCCCCGTGGCATCGGGCTCGGTCGCCGTGGACGGCTACGGTCTGCCCATCGCCCCCGCGGCTAGCAGACCTGCCGTGGCGGGAGTCGACGCCGGCGAACGCACGTTTTCGCTCGCCCTCCCTGCGGGAACGACTTCCGTTCTGACCATTACTCCATCCGACCGATCGACCGGACCGAGCGGCACCGGGGTTCCCTCCGAGCCGACCGGTACGCCGTCTGGCACGATGCACCCCAGCGGTTCAAGAACCTCAACACGCAACGGAGGACAGTGAATGAACACGTCGCACGCCCACGGAGAGTACAAGGTCCCCGGCGGGAAGCTGGTGGTCGCGGACTTCGAGGTCCAGGACGGGCGCCTCGCACGGGTGTCCATCAACGGGGACTTCTTCCTGGAACCGGACGAGGCCCTCGCGGACATCAATGCCGCGCTGACCGGTCTGCCGGAGGACACCGCGCCCCAGGATATGGTGCAGCGCATCGAAGCGGGGCTGCCGCCGTCTGCGGTGCTGTTCGGTTTCGACGCCCGCGCGGTGGTGATTGCCGTGCGGCGTGCGCTGGCACGGGCCACGAGCTGGACGGACCACGAGTGGGAGGTGATCCCCGCGCTGGTGCGCCCCACCCTGGAGAACCTGGCACTGGACGAGGTGCTCGCCCGCGAGGTGGGTGCGGGGCGGCGCAACCCCACGCTGCGATTCTGGGACTGGGACGAGCCGGCCGTGGTGATCGGCTCGTTCCAGTCGGTGGCCAACGAGGTGGACCCGGAGGCCGCGAAACGCCACGGAGTGCAGGTGGTGCGCAGGGTCTCCGGCGGCGGGGCCATGTTCATGGAGGCCGGCAACTGCATCACCTACTCCCTCTACCTCCCGCAGACCCTGGTGGATGGGCTGAGCTTCGCTGACTCCTACCCGTTCCTGGACGCGTGGGTGATGCAGGCTTTCAAGGACATGGGGGTGGAGGCGTTCTACGTGCCCCTGAACGACATCGCCACCCCGCAGGGCAAGATCGGCGGGGCGGCCCAGAAGCGCTTCGCCAACGGAGGGATGGTCCACCACGTGACCATGAGCTACGACATCGACGCCGAGAAGATGACGGACGTGCTGCGCGTGGGCAAGGAGAAGCTCTCCGACAAGGGCATCCGCTCCGCGAAGAAGCGTGTGGACCCGCTGCGCCGTCAGACGGGCATGGCGCGCGAGGACGTGATCGCCGCTCTCTCGCGCACCTTCACCGATCGCTACGCGGCGAGGATTGGTAAGGTCTCAGACAGCGAGCTCGCCGCGGCCAGGGAGTTGATCGAGCACAAGTTCGGCACCGAGGAGTGGATTCACCGGGTGCCGTAATAGTATGTGCAAACGCAATCACCACTGCGTCCGCTCCACCTGGCCTCGGAATGCCGCCCGCATCCCGAAGCCAGGGATCGGGTGAGCGTCGCGTGATGATGACCCCCCAGCCCCGGAGAGCCACGTGTCCCAGCCCCAGTACGAGTCAGACGCCCACGAGCCCCGCCCGGTGAGGAAGAAGCACACCGGGCGCAACATCATCCTGGTCCTGCTGTCCCTGGTGGTGGTCCTGGCCGTGGCCGCGGGCCTGTTCATGTGGAACCTGGGCCGCAACTTCGACAACGGGGCGGCCAGCCTGGACAACGCGTTCCCGGACGAGTCCTCCCGACCCGCCAAGGGCTCCGCGGAGGACAGCGGAACCACCGTGCTGCTGCTCGGCTCGGACAAGCGCCCCGAGGGCGTGGACAAGGACGTCACCGGCTCCCGGGCGGACTCGATCATGCTGCTGCACATCCCGGAGGACGGCGGGCAGATGTACGTCATGTCCATCATGCGCGACACGTGGGTGGACATCCCCGGCGTGGGCGAGTCCAAGATCAACGCGGCACTGGACCAGGGCGGGATGCCCCTGATGGTCCAGACACTGGAGGAGAACTTCGACACCCGCATCGACGAGGTAGCCATGGTGGACTTCGCCGGGTTTGAGGGCCTCACCGACGCCCTCGGCGGGGTGACTGTCAACGTGCCCGAGACGTTCACCGCCCAGGGCGGGCAGCACTTCGAGGCCGGCCCCCAGGAGATGAACGGCGAGCAGGCGCTTGCGTTCGTGCGGGAGCGCTACGCGTTCTCCGACGGCGACTACCAGCGCGTGCGCAACCAGCGGGCCTACCTGCAGGCCATGATGAACAAGCTGCTGAGCACGGGCACCGTCTCCAACCCCGTGAAGCTCAACGAGGTGGTCAAGCAGATCTCCCCGTACCTGACCGTGAGCGACGGGTTGACCTCCACGTGGATCGCCCAGCGCGCGCCCCAACTGGTGGGTCTGAGTAGCAGCGACATCCACATGTTCACCGTGCCCAACAAGGGCGTGGGAACATCCGCGGACGGCCAGTCGATCATCGTCGCCGACGAGGACGCCATGAAGGCGATCGGCAAGGCCATCTCGAACGGCACCCTGGACAGCTACGTCCAGTCGCTGGACCAGCAGGGCCAGTGACCTCCGGCGCCCGGGCGGGACGTTCCGCCCGGGCGCCGTTGCAGGTGCGGGACCCGGCGCTGTCCGTCCCCGCAACGCAGACCCCTGCCGACGGCCCCGCCCTCCCCACGAGGCCGTCACACCGGCACTTTCCCCCACCGCCCGGCAGCTCCTTCCCCTCCCCGCCGGCTCGTGACCGTGACGCGAGAGAGACATGACCCCCACCTCACCCCCCACAGGCACCGAGGCCGCAAGTTCCCAGCCGCCCCTTCGACTGCTGCTGCTCGCCAGCTCGTACTGGCCCGAGCACTCACCGCCGCAGCGCCGGTGGTACTCCCTGGTGAGCCATCTGCGCGAGCGCGCCTGGAGCGTGTCCGTGGTGTGCCCGGTGGCCCACTACGGTCCGGGTCCGGACTACTCCGAGACCACGCGGGGCCGTGCGTGGCGGCGTCAGACCGGATTCCTGGGGGAGCAGATCCACCGTGTTCCGTTCCTGTTCGTGGGTGACCACCGGACGGGCAAGCTGCTGGACCAGCTCGTGAGCGCGGCGGCCTCGGCGGTGCGGGGGTGCCTCACGGGGCGGCAGGACGTGGTGGTGGTGACGGCCCCGTCCTTGCCGCTGCTCGCCTCCGCCCTGGTGGTGGCGCGGGTCAAGGGCGTCCCCCTCGTGGTGGAGATGCGCGATGCGTGGCCGAACCTGGCCGAGGACGCCTCCGTGGTCCGCGGGGGATCGCGCTCGCTCGTGAACAGGGCGGTGGTCTCCGTGCAGAACAGGGCCGACCTCGTGGTCACGGTCACCCAGGGCTTCGCCCGGACCTTGCGCGAGCGCGGTGTGCGCAACTTGGTCACGGTGCGCAACGGGATCCTGCTGGAGCGCACCCCGCAGCTTCCCCCACCACCGGTCGAGCGGGACGTGCTGCGCGTGCTCTACCTGGGCAACCACGGGGAGTCCCAGTCCCTGGACCGGCTGGTACGTGCCGCCCACCTCGCCGGGGACGCGGTGGAACTCACCCTCGTGGGCCAGGGCAGCCAGAAGCCCGCACTGAAGGAGCTCGCCCGTGCGCTCGGTGTGAACGTGCGGTTCCTGCCACCGGAGTACCGCGAGCTGGTCTTCGCCCGCTACCAGGCCACCGACTCGATCGTGATCTGTCTGCGCGACGACTGGAAGTCCTTCGAGGACACGATCCCCTCCAAGACCTACGAGGTGCTCGCCGTGGGGCGCCACATCACTGCCGTGGTGCGTGGAGAGGCCGCCCACGTGCTCGCGGAGGCGGGGGAGGGAGACATCGTGGGCTCCGACCCCAAGGAGATCGCGGCACTGTGGCTTGCGCTCGCGGCGGACCGGTCCCGTCTGCTGACCCACGGCTCCGGGCGGGAGTGGGTGCGTCACAACGCGGACTACGCAGACCTCGCCGTGCACTACGACCAGCACCTGCGGGACACGGTGCGCGAGCACACACGTGCGTGCGGTGCGGGGTTGCTTCCGCGCGCCGCACGGCTGGCGCGCTCGCTCCGCTGCTCGCTGCGAGCTCCGTCCCCCGCCTCAGCGTGGACGGGACGGGCAGGCGCATCCCCGTCAGCCGGTCCCCGTGGAACGGGGCAGCCCGTGGCCGGGTTCCACCCTGCCTCGGAGCGCACGGCGGGAGGGGTCGGCGCGTGAGCCTCGAGCGCACCGGGAGGTGCCTGGAGCTCGCGGCCAACGCGTGGCTCACGACGGGCACCGTGGCCCGTCACGTCACCGACGACCCGGTGGTGTTCTGGTTGCAGGTATCCCGCCGTCTGCCCCGCCGGTGGGTCACCCCCGCGGCACGGTGCCTGCGCCACGCCCCGGGGGCCACGCCGCGGGCCACCGCGCTGCACCTGCTGGGCCACGACGACGCCGCACGCACCGTCCTCGCCGAGGAGTCGTCGGGCGCGCGGGGGACCCGGCGCGGTGCGGAGGTGGCCCTCGCCCTGGGGGACACAGACCTCGCTGCACGGCTGCTCGACTCCGTGCCGGAGGGAACCCCGGGGACTGCGGCAACCCGCGCCCGACTGGCCTGGCACCGCGGCGAGGTGGACCACGCCGTCGCACTGCTGGACGCGGCCCGCTCACGGGGGACCGCTACCCGCGGCGAGCGCTCCCTGCACTGCCGGCTCGCCGCGGAACGCGACCTGCTCGGCGACTTCCTACCGCGCCTCGACCCCGTCACCGGCTACACCCCGCGCGAGCGGACCGTGCTCTACGCGGTGACCAACTCGCTGCCCCACACCGCGAGCGGCTACGCGCAGCGCTCCCACTCGTACCTCACCGCTCTGCAGGAGGAGGGATGGCACGTGCACGCGGTGACCCGCCCCGGCTACCCCGTGCAGGTGGGCAAGATCCTCGCCCGCCACACCGACGTGGTGGACGGCATCCCGTACCACCGCATCCTCCCCGCTGGACTCGCCAGCACCGCCACGGGACGCGTCCAGCAGCACGCGGACGCCCTGTTCGCACTCGCCCTCGAGCTGCGCCCCGCCGTGCTGCACACCACCAGCCACTACGTCAACGCGCTCGCTGTGGCCGCCGTGGCGCGGACGCTCGGCATCCCGTGGGTCTACGAGGTCCGCGGCCTGCTCGCGGACACCTGGGCCGCCACCCGCGGCGAACAGGCCGTGTCCTCCCCGTACTACGAGCGCTTCCAGCGCCGGGAGGCCTGGGCAGCCACGTCCGCCGACCGCACGGTGACACTCGGCACCGCCATGGCCGGACGCCTCATCGACCTCGCCGCCGATTACGCCACGGACGACGCCGTCGACACCCCCCGCGGGCGCGGAACCGCCGCGCACGGCGTTTCCGGGGCGCCCCTGCGCGTGGACCTCGCTCCCAACGCCGTGGGCGGCGCCCTCCTGGACGCCCCGAGCCGCGACACCGCCCGCGTCACGCTCGGGCTGCCCGCCGACCGCTTCCTCGTGGGCACCGTGACCTCTGTGGTCGACTACGAGGGCATCGACGACCTCCTCGGCGCCGCAGCCCTGCTCCGATCCCGCATCCCCCAGCTCCGAGTGCTCGTCGTGGGAGACGGCGTGGCCCGACCCGCCCTCGAGCACCTCGCCCAGGACCTCGGCATCGAGGACATCGTCACCTTCACCGGCCGAGTACCCCGCGAGCACGCCGCCACATGGACGGCCGCCCTCGACACCTTCGTCATCCCCCGCAAGGACCGCTCCGTCACCCGGGCCGTGACCCCCCTGAAACCCGTCGAGGCCATGGCCGCGGCAACCCCCGTGATCGCCAGCGACCTGCCCGCCCTGCGCGAGACCGTCCGCGACGGCGAGACCGGACTGCTCACACCCCCCGAGGACCCGCGTGCGCTCGCAGAGACCATCGAGCGACTCGCCCGGGATCCCGGGGAGGCCACAGACCTCGCCCTGACCGCACGTGCGTGGGTCCGCGAGCACCGCACGTGGGCCGCAATCGCCCAGCAGGCCTCCACGCGGTACTGTGAATTGACTGAAAACATCCCCACGACGGCCCACGAACCGCAGGAGATCGACGCATGAGCACCACTGCCGACCAGGTCCCTGGCCCGGGCACGGCCGGGGGTCCCGGTGCGGGGGACGGGTCCACCGGGGCCGCTCCGGCCACCCGCGTGGAGCACTTCGACCCTGCTGCGATGACCGCGGTGGGCGCCCGGCCGCCCCTGCGCGAGTACGTCCGCGAGCTGTGGGGCTCGCGGCACTTCATTGCCTACGACGCCCGCGTGCGGCTCGCGGTGAGCCAGGACCACACTTTTCTGGGCAAGGCGTGGATCGTGCTGAACCCGGTGCTGCTGGGGCTCACGTTCTACGTGATCTTCGGGCTGCTGCTGCACACGGGCCGGGGCATCGAGAACTTCGTGGCGTTCATCGTGCTCGGGCTGACCATGTTCATGTACAGTTCCCGTTCGGTCGTGGCCGTCTCGCGCTCCATGGCGTCTGGGAAGGCCCTCGTGCGCGGGTTCATGTTCCCCCGTGCGGCCCTGACACTGTCCATCGTGATGCGTGACGCCCTCACCCAGGCGTACGCCCTCGGGTCGATCCTCGTGTTCCTGCTGATCGTGCCGCCGCTGGAGCCCATCTCCTGGACGTGGCTGCTGCTGATCCCCGTGTTCGCGCTGCAGACCGTCTTCAACTGGGGCTTCGGCATGCTGCTGGCCCCGGCGGTGCACAAGATCCCGGACCTCGCGAACATGCTCTCGTTCCTGATGCGGCTGTGGATGTACTCCTCCGGGATCTTCTACGACCCGTCCCGGTTCGTGAGCGACGAGCGGATCCTGGCCCTGTTCCACTTCAACCCGCTCTACCAGGTGCTCGCGATGAGCCGGGATCTCGTGCTTCGTGCGCAGCTGCCCGCGTGGTCCTCGTGGGGCGTGCTGAGCTGCGCCTCCCTGCTCGTGTTCGTCGTCGGCTTCCTGGCGTTCTGGCGCAACGAGGAGAGCTATGCGGACGAACGGTGAGGACGGCCCGGTGGAGGACTTCAGGGACGACGGGGCACTGGGCTCGCTCTTCGGCGCGGACGGAGACCTCTCCTTCCTCGACGAGGAGGAGCGGGGTGCGGCAACGGGACCCGCCGTGGTGATCGACCACGTGAGCATGGTCTACAACGTGACCTCCACGGGCGGGGGAGACGAGGTGGCCGTCCCAGCACCCGTGCGCTGGGCTCGCAAGGCCCTGGGGCGCCCGCCTGTGGTGCGCAACCGGGCCGTCAACGACCTCACGCTCGCCGTGCACCAGGGCGAGTTCGTCGGCTTCATCGGACGCAACGGGTCCGGGAAGTCCACCCTGATGAACATCGTGGCCGGTCAGATGAACCCCACCTCCGGCCGCGTCTACGCGGTGGACACCCCCGTGAAGCTCGGCGTCAACGTCTCGCTGGTTCCCGCGCTGTCCGGGGAGAAGAACATTCGCCTGGGCTGCCTGGCCCAGGGGATGGATCCGCGTCACGTGCAGGAAATCCTCCCGGAGCTGGTGGAGATCGCTGCCCTGGGCAACGCCATCCACTGGCCCATGAAGGCGTACTCTTCCGGCATGGCCGCCCGGCTGCGCTTCGCGGTGGCCACGGCGACGGACCCGCACATCCTGATCCTGGACGAGGCGCTGTCCACCGGGGACGCCCAGTTCCGCGAGCGCGGGCAGGCCCGCATGGCCCAGATCCGGGAGCAGGCCGGCTGCGTGCTGTTCGTGTCCCACACGATGGCCGAGGTGCGCGAGATGTGCACACGGGTGGTGTGGCTGGACCAGGGGGACCTGCTGATGGACGGGGACCCGGACAACGTCACACGAGAGTACGAGGCGTTCATGAAGCAGCTCGCGGCCGGGAACAACCACGCAGCAGAACGGGAGAAGCAGCGTCTGATGTCCCAGGTGGTACGCACCGAGTTGCGTGAGGTGCACGCATGAGCTCCCGGGGCAGCGGCAGCGACCTGCGCACGCAGCTGTGGCACCTGCGCCACGGTGGGTTCGCGCAGTGGCGGACCCACCGGCGGCGGGCGAACCTGCCCCAGGGGCCCTCCGCGAGCGCCGTCGTCACCGGCACGGGAGCCGGACAGGGTGACCGGCACGGGGCCCAGGAGGCGCCGCGGGAGGTCTCCTTTGCCCCGCAGGCATGGCCTGAGCGTTCGCCCGTGCGCGCGGACGTCACCGCCGCCGTGGTCCTTGACGACTTCTCGCTGCGCGCGTTCCAGTACGAGTGGAACCAGGTGGAGCTGACCCGCGGGAACTGGCGCGCCGAACTGGCCGCCCAGCCCGTGGACCTGCTGTTCGTGGAGTCCGCGTGGCACGGCAACCACGACGAGTGGCAGTACCAGTTCACGGGGTCCTCCGGCGTGAAGGAACCCGTGCGCGAGCTTGTGGGCCACTGCCGTGCGCAGGGGATCCCCACCGTGTTCTGGAACAAGGAGGACCCGCCGCACTACGAGGACTTCCTGGAGTGCGCGCGCCTGTTCGACGTTGTGTTCACCACCGACGTCAACAAGGTCCCCGACTACCACAGGGACCTCGGCCACGAGCGCGTGGGCGTGCTGCCCTTCGCAGCCCAGCCGGCTGTCCACAACCCCGCGCGGCCCCGCACGGGCTTCCACGTCCGGGACGTCGCCTTCGGCGGCATGTACTTCGCCCACAAGTTCCCCGAGCGGCGCGAGCAGATGGACCTGCTGCTCGGTGGCGCCCACGACGTCTCGCCAACGCTCGAGACCGGACTGGAGATCTTCTCCCGCTATCTCGGACACGACGGGCGCTACCAGTTTCCCGCGCCCCTGGACCGCCACGTCGTCGGTACCCTGGGCTACGACCAGATGCTCACCGCCTACCGCGCGTACAAGGTCTTCCTCAATGTGAACTCCGTGGTGGACTCGCCGTCCATGTGCGCTCGGCGGATTTTCGAGATCACCGCGTGCGGCACCGCGGTGGTGTCCACCCCGTCCGAAGCCGTGCGACGGTACTTCACGCAGGACCAGCTCTCCGTGGTTGCAGACCGTGAGCACGCCGCTCACGTGATCCGCGCCCTCGTGCGCAGCCCGGAGCTCGCGGACCGGATGGTGCACCGCGCCCAGCGCGAGATCTGGGCCAAGCACACCTACACGCACCGCGTGGAGACGGTGCTCGAGGGCGCGGCCCCGCAGCTCGCGGTCGCCCGAGTGCGCCCCACCGTGACCGCGCTGCTGTGCACCAACCGGCCCGACCGCGTGGCCACCGCCCTGGCGGGGATCGCTGCGCAGCGGGATGTGACGCTGGACGTCGTCCTCGTGGCCCACGGTTTCGCGCCCTCGACGACGGCCGTGGCCGACGCCGTTCACGACTCAGGCCTGCGGGTCACCACCGTGGCCGCGGACGCCTCGCTGACCCTGGGGGAGTGCCTCAACCTGGCCGTGGAACACGCCACCGGGGACGTGCTCTCCAAGATGGACGACGACGACTTCTACGCCCCGCGCTACCTCGCCGACCTGCTGGACGCCCTGTCCTTCGCGAATGCGGACGTGGTGGGCAAGCAGGCGCACTACATGCACGTGCAGTCCCAGGACGCCACGCTGCTGCGCTTTCCGCGCCGCGAGCACCGGTACACGGACTTCGTCATGGGCCCCACCATCACCGGTCGACGCGAGGTCTTCCGCCAGATCCCGTTCCAACGGCGCAGCACGGGGGAGGACACCTCCTTCCTCGCGGCGGTGCGCGAGGCCGGCTACACGATCTACTCCGCGGACCGCTTCAACTTCGTGCAGTTCCGCGGCGCGCACAGTCACACGTGGCAGGTGTCCGACGCCGCAGCGCTGGCTACAGGCGACGTCGTACTTTTCGGGGACAATAAAAAGCACGTGACGATATGATTTTTCGAATTCCCGTTGTCTCGAACGAGAACCACGCGTGCGCCCGCACGGGGCTGCGCGCCGACCAGATGAGGTGTGTCAATGAGTGAACCGCTGGAAGTCGTCTTCGTGGGGCTGGGCTACATCGGCCTGCCCACCGCCGTGGTGATGGCGAACCACGGGGTGCGGGTCCACGGTGTGGACGTCAACGCCTCGGCGGTCGAGCGGATCCAGCGCGGTGAGGTCACCATCGTGGAGCCCGGTCTGGAGGAGCAGCTGAAGCAGGCCGTGGACAGCGGTCGACTCACGGCCACCACCGAGATGCAGCACGGTGACGCGTTCGTGATCGCCGTGCCCACTCCCTTCAAGGAGAATTACGAGGGGGACCTGACCTACATCATGTCCGCCGCGGAGTCGATCGCCCCGCAGCTGCGCGGTGACGAGACCGTGATCCTGGAATCGACCTCCCCGCCGCGCACCACCGAGAAGCTTGCGGCCAAGATCATGGAGCTGCGCCCGGACCTCTCCCAGGACGGTGCGGACGGCAAGCCGATCGTGCACTTCGCCTACTGCCCCGAGCGCATCCTGCCCGGCAAGGCACTCGAGGAGCTGATCACCAACGACCGCATCATCGGCGGCCGCACCCCCGAGGCCGCCCGCCGTGCCCGCGAGGTCTACGCGTCCTTCTGCGAGGGCGCGCTGCTCGAGACAGACGATGTCACGGCGGAGATGTCCAAGCTCACGGAGAACAGCTTCCGTGACGTGAACATCGCGTTCGCCAACGAGCTCTCCCTGATCGCGGACAACCTGGGGATCGACGTGTGGGAGCTCATCGAGCTGGCCAACCACCACCCGCGCGTGAACATCTTGCAGCCGGGCCCCGGCGTGGGCGGGCACTGCATCGCGGTGGACCCGTGGTTCATCGTGGCCGCGGACCGGGAGAACTCACGCCTGATCCGCACCGCCCGCGAGGTCAACGACGGGAAGCCGAAGTGGGTCATCTCCAAGGTGGAGGAAGCCTGCTCCCACGTGGAGTCCCCGGTGATCGCAGCCCTGGGCCTCGCGTTCAAGGCCAACATCGACGACCTGCGTGAATCCCCGGCCATGAACATCACCAAGGACCTGGCCGAGCACGTGAGCCACGCGACGGTCCTGGCCGTGGAGCCGAATGTCTCCGAGCTGCCGAAGGGTCTGCAAGGCCTGGCGAATGTGGAGTTCGCGGACTACCAGGACGCCATCGAGCGCGCGGACGTGGTCCTGCTGCTCGTGGACCACGACGAGTTCAAGACCCTGCCGGCCACCGCGCTCAAGGGCAAGGCCGTGGTGGACACGAAAGGTCTGTGGCGCTGAGCGGCAGCGTAACGTCGTAGCCCCCGATATGACACGCGCAAGGTCACGCAGAACAGCACAGCGCCAGCACTACTCGTACGGCGACATGGATGCATTCGTACGGGCGCAATCCATTCCGGACGGCTTGCACTCCGTGGAACATGGACACGGTCTCGTCACCGACGTGCTGGTTGCCGACCGAGGCGCCGACGTCACCTTCGTCACCTTCAACGGGGCGGCCTTGGCGGGTGCCCCGCGGCCGTACTTCCAGGGAACGGGCCTCCTGGATGAAATCGAGGCACGAAGTGGGCCCGTCAATCGGGTACACGTCCACGATGCCTTGTTGCGCGCATCGGAGGAGCTGCGCATCGGTTGGTATCTCGGTACCCCCGAGGTAGATCTGGCCCGTGAAGTGACACGGCTCCTGACGAAGATCCTCGATCAATTGTGCAGGGGGCCGGTCATCCTCTTCGGGAGCTCGGCCGGCGGTTTCGCGGCTCTCACCCAGGGCGAGCTACTGACTGACACTGTGGTGGTCGCCGCGAATCCGCAGCTCAGCCTCGAGCGCTACGAGCCGAGTCTGTACCGCAAGTGGCTTGAGCTGGGTGGTTGGCGGGATCCGGGCGCACCCCTGCCTTCGCCCGGTGATGTGGAATCACGCGCGACACTGTGGGACGCCCCGAGCCGAAACACGCCACGGCACACGTACCTGTTGCTCAACGTCAACGACGATCTGCACCTTCACAGTCACGTCGTCCCGTGGCTGGGGGAACTGGCCACGCCCAGACCTCTGACGGCCGTGCTGGGTACCACGTGGGGGCCCCAGCACACCCCCGCTCCACGACATGAGTTGTCGCTATTCCTGGATCAGCTCGTCGCGGATCTTCGTGGGGGGCGGGAGACGCGGTCGGCCCGGGGCCTGGGGGAGGTAGTCATCCAACCAACGGCGCGCGGGCTCAGCGAGGCCATCGCGAATCTGCGGGGCATCGGCCCACAGGCCGCGACCGAGATCGACATACGCGGCCACGGTGCGCGTTTCGCGCTACGCGATCCCCAGCCGGGACGACCCGTCACCTTGAATGCCGGTTTGCGAGCGAGCGGCACCCATTTGCTGCGGTCCTTCCTGGTCTCCGTGGAGGCGGAACGAGACGGCACCACCTACACCCAGCCCATCGGACCCGCGGTATGGTCCGCGGATCCCTTGGTGCATCAATTCGTCTATCTGCCTCTTCGCGAGGGTCATACCCGATATATCCAGGAGTTCACTCCGCCACCGGACGTGACCATTGTGGCTGTCCGCCTCTGCCAGTGGAGGAGAGGCTCCCCGGCACAGGTTTTTCTGACCGACATCAATCTTCACACCAGCGATCACTAGCCCCCCGTAGCGTTCTAAGGATCCGTCGCATGAACCCCCCATCCCCGTTTCAGTCCGCACGCGCAGGCCTCTGGCACCTCCGCACGAAGGGCCTACCCGGTCTGGTGGAATGGCAGCGTCGCCAGGAATCTCTTACCGAGGTGCGGACCGCACTCTGGCATTTCCGACAGGGAGGCCCCCGCGAACTCCTCTCGTGGCAGATGCGTCGTACCAAGGTGACTCCCGCGGTGGAACCCCCCAAACCGAAGGCTCCCGAACTAGCCCATCGTGTCGACTTCGAGCCCTACGAACCTCGAGATGTCAGCCCCCGACGTCCGGACATCACCGCCGCGGTGATACTCGATGATTTCACCGCAGATGCCTTTTCCCACGAGTGGAACATCATTCGGCTGCGGCGGGATGACTGGGTCTCGCAGATGAAGGGTCAGAAAATCGATGTGCTCTTCGTCGAATCCGCATGGCACGGCAACGGCGACCAATGGGCACGGCTGATCGGTAAACAACGCTCCTACAGTCCTGAACTTCGCGACCTGGTCGTGTGGTGTCGGGCATCCGGGATACCCACGGTGTTCTGGAACAAGGAGGACCCGCCCCATTACGCCGACTTCGTGGGTTCTGCGGGGCTCTTCGATCTGGTTCTCACCACCGATTCCAACAAGATCCCCAAATACCGCGAGGATCTCGGCCATGATGCGGTGGCCGTGATGCCTTTCGCGGCGCAGACCGAGATCCACAGCCCGGCCAGGAACGGCGTGGAGCGCGACGTGCGGGGTGTGGCCTTCGGCGGAATGTACTTCGCCCACAAGTTCCCGCAGCGGCGAGATCAAATGAAGCTTCTGCTCGGAGGGGCCATAGACGCGGAGAAGAAGACCGGTGACCGACTGGAGATCTTCTCCCGGTACCTGGGCGAGATCGAGAAGTACCAATTCCCCGGAGAGCTGGGGGAGCACGTCGTAGGATCGCTGTCCTACGACCGGATGCTCCGCGCGTACAGGGCATACGAGGTATTCCTCAACGTCAACACGGTCACCAACTCACCAACCATGTGCGCCCGGCGACTCTTCGAGATCACCGCGTGTGGCACCTCCGTGGTCACCACACCGTCCGCGGCGGTCCGCGAGTATTTCGCGGAAGACGAGATCCTCGTGGCCAGTTCGCGCAAACAAGCGGAGAATCACCTGCGCTCACTCGTGCAGTCACCCGAGTTGCGAGACCGCATGGTTCACCGCGCCCAGCGCAAGATCTGGGACCGCCACACGTATGCGCACCGCGCGGAGGCCATTCTCGAGCAGCTCGTCCCGGACAAGCACCGCCCTCTCACCACGCCCCGGGTGAGTGTCCTGGTGCCCACGGTGCGTCCCCAGCAACTCAAGCACATCGCGCAGATGGTGGGACAACAAAAGGGCGTCGAAATCCAGTTGATCCTCCTGACGCACGGGTTCGACCCTTCCACCGACGACATGGCGCTGATGCGTGACGTCGCGGGTGTTGAGGTGGTGCAGCACACCGTGGCCGCAGACCGCTCCCTCGGATACATGCTCAACGAGGGGGCCGCGATCGCCGATGGATCGGTGTTGTCCAAGATGGACGACGATGACTACTACGGTCCCCAATACCTGAAGGACCTGCTACGTGCCAAGTTCCACAGCCGCGCGGACGTTGTGGGAAAGGCCGCGCATTACATGCACCTTGCGGACCGCGACATCATCCTGCGTCGCCAGCCGGACCAGGAGCATCGATTCGTGGACGGCATCATCGGACCCACGATCACGGCAGACCGGCAAGTGTTCCTCGATCACCCGTTCGGCGATCGCACTCGCGGGGAGGATTCTACCTTCCTGAAAGACGTTCGGGCCGCAGGTGGCGTGATCTACTCGGCCGATCGCTTCAACTTCTGCCAATTACGAGGCCGGCAGAAGCACACCTGGAACGTGCATGACGAGGCGTTCCTGGCCACAGGACGGGTCGAGGGATTCGGAGATCCCATTGCCCACATCAATGTCTAGTACCGAACGTCCGAGCTTGTTCGCACTGAAAGGACCGGGCAATCAGATGGACAACATCAACGACCTGATCCATGTGATCCAACACGAAGTGGACCTTGCGAGAACCGCGGCCGAAGAACTGCGTCAGGCCCGATCGGACAACGCGCGGTACCTGGAAGCGATCCGCGAGCGCGATGCACTGATCAGAGAATACATCGAAACCATCCAAATTCTCCGCTCCAAAGCGGCAGGGAGCGGGACCAGCTCATGAAGCACCTCAACATGGCACAGGAAGCCACACGCACGGAACACGGTCGAGCCACCGCCGAATGGATCGCCGAACGCAGCCGCCGCGCCGTCGAGCACTATGCCACGGAGGGCTTCCAGCGAGAATCCGCTCGGGGCCGAGTTGTTCCGTACCTGGATCCCGCCGCGCCCGACTTCGTCAAGCAGGTTTCGGAGGTGGCCGACTCCTCCCGCATGACCGATTTGGAATCTGTTGCGCGAGAACTTCCCGCATCGTTCGGGAGTCGCATGCTGCGGGTAACGCAGCGCCGAGTGGGCGTCGTCGGTGGCCGGGAAATCACGGACCTGGTGGAGGGCACGGCGGACATCCGCCGGCTGGGGATGGACAGTAATTCCGAGCACGTGAAAGAACTCGACGTCCTCTTGGTCGCTTTGCCTGTTGTGGGGCGCGAACCACCCTTGACCGCGGACGAACTCGATGTTCTGGCGCGGCGTATCATTCCCGCCGCGCGAGAGTTCGGTATCCCCACCGTGGGCATGACATTGTCCGATCCGTGGCGTGTGGACGCAACCCGCAAAATTGCGGGGACCGTCGATTGGCTCTTGACCACGGACCCGGAGGGCCCCAACCGGTACGACAAACACATGACGACGTCAGGGCGCGTCATGGTTGTTGATTCCCATTTCAATCCCCTGCGGTTCTCGCCGGTGGGGAGGGAACGGCACCGGGCCGGTGGAGCCCTGTTCTCCGGACGACTGCCCAGTACCGCCCAGCCGGACCGACTACGGGCGTGGCGGAGTATTCTCTCAGGTCTACGACGGCACGACACGAAACTGACCCTGGCCAGCTCTGCCGTGATGAACGGAGTTCCAGAAAAGTCACGCGGGCTTTTCCCCTCGGAGTACCTCAACTTCCTGACTTACCAACCGGATGATGAACTGAGGTCCAGGGTCCTGCGACTCTTCGACCTCCACGTCCTGGCGCACCTGCAGCCGGGCGCGGGGCACGCCCATCCCCTCGAGACGCTGGAGGCACTCGCCTCCGGGGGAGTGTGCATGTCCACGTATTCAGTGGCCATGAACAACGACTACCCGCACGTCTTGCTACCGGACGGATCGGACGACGCCGAGCTGGAAGTCGCATTGCTGGGCCATGATCGGCCGCATCTCAGGCGACTCCAGATGGAAGGTGTGCGCCGCGCCTTCGCCCGGCAGACGGCGGACCGCTTGATGTCCGAGATCCTGCGACAGACTGGGCTGGAAGACACCCCACGGAAGACCGTGGTGCTCTGGCGGGCCAATGAGGACGATTCGGACAGTGAGCTGTTCGCAAGCCAGGTCGTGACGCCTGACGTCGACCTCCGCCGTGTCGGGATGTACGAGCCGGCACCGGGTGATGCAGTCATCGACATCCGCGTGGGGCGTCAAACGACGGGCCACTACTACTTGGCTCAGGACCTGATCAACGCCTTCCGAATGGCTTCCGTGTCAACCGTGTGCATGAGCGTCGATGCGCCTGAATCCAGGGTTTTCGAGATCGTGTCAGACCACGAATGCAAGGAAGTTGACGTCGTGGCGTCATGGATCGGAGCGGACGAGGCGCAGTTCGACGGGACCTTCGTCATGGACCCGTCGGCGATTCAGCCTGGGGGGTGTAGCTACGCACCGGCCGGATTGGGGCGTCCCAAACTCCTGTCAGTCATCGTGCCCGTGTACAACAACGGGCCGTACCTGGTTCGGAAATGTCTGGAATCGCTACGCCGTTCCACGGCGTTCCCGGATATGGAAATCATCCTGGTCGACGACGGGTCGACCTCGCCCGAAACTCGCGCCATCGTCCGGGAAATGGCCGGCTTGTGGGATAACGTACGCACTTACCTCTTCCCGCCGGGTGGCTCCGGTAGCGCATCTCGGCCTCGCAACAAGGGCCTCGAGATGGCCTCGACCCCCTGGGTCACCTATTTGGATCCCGACAATGAGGGAGTCGGAGATGGGTATGCGGCCCTCTTGCGTATCTGTCAGGAAACCGGGGTGGATTTCGCCATAGGTGACATGCTCCGTTATGCCAAGACCCGCACCCTCACCAGGAACGTGGGAACTCTGCGATCCGCGATCCGGACGAACGAGCACGGTGTGGGGGAGGTGCCGCACGACGCTCTGACCCGTATCGATTTCCAGCCTATGAGTATCCAGGCACTAGTAGCCGACACCCAATGGCTAAAGTCTCTCCACCTCGAGCAACCGGTAGGGGCACTCGGGCAGGATTCGCTGTTCTTCCAGCAAATGCTTCACGGGGCTCGGACCGTCGCCCTGGTGGACAAACCGATTCACACGTATTACGGCGAAGTTGCTGGATCAATGGTGAATACCGTCACTCCCACATTCTTCCGAAAGTACATCCCCTTGGAGGAAGCGCGGAGTCGATGGTTACGCGAGCATGACTTGTTCGATGAATACGTTCGTCGGCGCATGCGGCGCTACGTGACCGTGTGGTTCCTGCCGAAGTTCAACAAGGCCGTATCCCTTGACGACAGGGAAGAAGCCTTCGAGCTGTTGAGATCACTCTGCGGGACGTACGGTTTAGAGCTCCGTTTCGCAGCAGACGGTGTCACCGTCACTTTGGATTAGCAGATCGCCAGCGGTCTAATGCGGAGAGGAGAACCGCCGCCCTGCCTCAATGCCCGGTCGTTGCAGCAGCACGTTAACCGCCGCAACGACTGGACGCCGTCACCTGATCCTTAGAAATCCCAACCGGCGCTGGAACCCATCGGATTCCGTGACCGTGATACTAACGTAGCTGAGGTATTTCAATCCCTCGTCGGACTCGGAATGGCGGACCAAAAAGGAGCACTCGGTCACTGGATCCAGTGCCGCATAGATCTTGAGCTTGCGCATTCCGATCTCGTCCGGCGGTTGAATCTGCTCGATCGGTCGTCCCTCAGCGTCTCTCTCCAGCCAATTACACCGGCCCTTGTCCGGGGCCGGGGATTCCAGAACTACCTCGGCGGCCCCGTCAGACCCGTCGAGGAACTGCAGGGACACTTTGGTGAACGGCTTGGGCGGGGTGACGGTGATTCGGTAACCGTTTTGCGTGGCAATACAACGCGCGTCGGACAGCATTTCAGACATGATGGGGATCCTTCGAGGTCTTGGAATAGCCCAGGTCCAGGCCTACTGTCTTGAACAGCAACTGATAAGAACTCCACGTGTCGAGGTCGTGGACCCATGACAAGGGAATCGTGAATCCTGACGCGTCCAAATCACCGCTCACCATGAGCAGCACGGCCAGCCGCCGATGCATCCGATCGAGACCGGGCGAGGGGGAAGACCCCACCATTGCGGCGTTTGTCGGAATCCACCCGTCACGGAGCAAGGTCATCGACCCAGCCGCACGACCGGTGTCGGGCAGATGCAGTGCGAACTGGGCAGAAGTGCCTCCCATATGGCTCCCGGGGTCATAACCGGGCAGGCAGTCGTCAACACGGATCTCGAGCGAACCGCGTCGCACATCCGCGTACTTCCAGTGCACGTTGGTGATCACGCGTGATCCGGAACCCGGAAGTTCTCGAAGGACCTCGAGTGTAGCCGGGGCAAGGTGATCCTGGGTGTCCACGGGTCCGCTGGCTGACGACCAGTATGCGAGTGCCTCGGCCAACCCCAGCCTCGGTTCGATGGCCTGGCTGAGCACCCGATCCACGATGAGGACCGGGGCAGAAGGCTGCGCGTCATATTCTCCCAGCTCATAGGACAGAGTCTGTCGCTGCAGCTCGTCCTGGTCTCGGTTGATTTTCACGCCGTCAGTCCCATCTCGATTGCCTTGCGATGAATGTAGGGCAGGTGCAACTTGGCCGTGGGTGAATACGCCTTTATCAGGCCGCTCGCTCGTCCCACTGTTTCCACGAGGTCGGCGAAATCGGCAGACCGCTGAAGGATGATTCGGCGTGTGCCTGCGCTGTTCGACAAGGAGAAACTCACGGCAGGACGGTGGGAACTCGAGAGCTCGGGTTCGTCGACAACGTCCTGCGGATCCGCGGGTTCCCAACAAACGAGGAACTCGTCCGGTTGCAGCTTGTCTCGTTCTGCCTGGATGAGGTTTTCAACTGCGTCGCTGAGAGCGACGAGCGGCTCGCCGCCGGTCTCGACCTCGTCCTCGCCGGTCGGAGGTAGCACGGTGAGCCCTCTCTTGATCCCTGAGGACTCCTCGTCACTTTCGATGACGTGATGAGGCACGTTCTTACGGCGCAAGGCCGCCAGTTGCGGCCACGTCACACCCGAGACCTGCAGCGGTGAGCCGACCTGTTCACCCGTGCCGGAGATGATGGAAACGGCTGATCCGGCACGATGTGGGAGCGGCAGATCAATAGTCTTCAGCATGTCACTGGGTCGCAGTTGAACTGTGCGCGTCACCAAGTGATCGGGTAGCCAGGGGCGCATGGTGGGGGTGGTTTTTACCGCGTCGACGGGGCGTTCTGTGGTCTTGGAGTAATTGTTCTGGGCGTGCTTCATGGTTTGTGGATCCACCCCGCCTTGGAACCACACGTGAGTCAGCCGCGCACCCAGCTTCTGCTGCTGGCCGTCCACCATGGTCACTTGCTTCTCATGAATCCGCCGCAGGGTCACGAACTGGTTGCAATGACGGAAACGGAACCCACTGCGCAATGCGCGAAGAGCCACATTAGTGTCGATCGCCGAGGAGAGGCTCTCGTCGTAGGGGATCTGCTCGAGGAGCGACTTCTCGACGAGCCAGCCCGGATGCCCAGCGAACCCCCCTGTCGGCAAGGCGCCGGCCGTCGTCGGCCGGGCGTCAGAGAAGTAGTACATCTGCCCATCGGAATCGTAGAAGTGCAGCAGGTTTCCCACGCAACCCTGGGCCGCGCCATCGAGACAACCGAGCTGGATCTCCAGTCGGTCCGGTCGCATGAGGTCGTCATCGTCCAGCACCGCGATGTAAAAACCCCGCGCCTCCTTGGTCCCGCGGTTGCGTGCGGCGGCGACCCCGGTGGCATCCTGATGGACGTACCGGACGCGGGGATCCTCGATCTGCCGCACGACGGCTTCGGTGTCATCGGTGGATCCATCATCGATAACCAGCACTTCGAGGCTACGAACCGTCTGATAGAGCGCGGAGTAAATGGATTCCGCGAGGTAAGCACTGCGATTCCTCGTGGCGATGACAACCGAGACCAACGGTTCATCCGTTTGTCCGGAGGTGGGAACATTACGAATCACAGAGTCATCGCTGTAGTAGAGATCGCGGTTCTTCTTAATGGCGGCAGCAACCCGCGAATCTTTAGCAGCCATACTGGGGATACGGTCGTGCCAGATATGGAAGAGCTCGTCCCCACGGTGTCCCACCCATTCTTGACGCAAACCTGTTCGCTTGAGCCTTTTGGTGAGATCGAGGTCCTCGCCCCCATAGGTGTGCATTCGCTCATCCAGTCCACCGATGCGCAGGAGAGCGGATCGAGGGGCCAGAACGAGACCGTGCCCCCACCGAGAATGGGATACGGATTTCTCGCGGAACAAAGCCCAGTCAGGTTCTGCAGTGGTGAGTGCGTATTCCGTCAGGTCCTCCGGTAGATCCCACACTTGTGAGTTGATGAAGGATTTCGGGTGAGCTTTAATTTGATCCAGGTGCGCCGCCAGGCTCCCGGGGGTCCAGATCATGTCCACGTCGTGCACCTGCACGTATTCGCCACGACTAACGGCCAACGCCCGATTGATGCACACGGACCTGTTCCAGTGGTCCGACTCCAGACGCAACCATTCAGCCCCCGACCGCTCGCAGACTGACCGCGCTGTCCCTGGGTCATCACTTCCAAGGTCCGAGACGATGACCTGCACAGACAGGCCCGGCGCCGCCGCAGCAAGCGACTCGATGGCGCGCCTGAGCCGGGAGACCCCCCTGTTGCGGAAGGGGATGATGACTGTCACGTCAACGAGGTCCGCGTCCTTTGTCGGAATGTTCATGGGTGCTCCAGTTCACAAGTAGCGATCGATGGTGGGGGGCCCGGACTCACGCCGGAAATTCGTGGAACTGCGCCAGGATGTTTTTGACCTCCAGGAACTCCTGCCAATCCGTGTAGGTGTAGGGCACGCACTGCGAGACCGCGGCCTCGTGGAGGGCGTGCGCGGCGAGCGAAGGGGAGACCCCCGAATAGAAATTGGTGTTGATTTTTTCGTAGAAATCCAACGACAGTGGCCGGATCCTGTTCAAAACGTCAGCCGGAATGTCTCCGACCAGGAGCGTGGTGTACTCGGGTCCTAGGACCCTGTACAGGTAGAAGCTCAGGAAATCATTGGCCAGATTCGTTCCGAAGACACCGAGCGGAGGTTGTTCCACGTTCACCGGGTCCAGACTGATGGGGCCTGGAGCGTGGCGAGCGGCGGCATGGAGAAGCAGAAGCTTCCTGGTGTGCTTGAGGCTTCCTGCTCCCGCGACGGATGCGAGACTCCGTAGTGCGAGTTCCGGCCTGTGGCTCAGGATGATCATGGCTGTTCCGACCTCGGTCAGGCCGATCACCGGGTTGAAGATGGTGAGCCCCGCCTGGTTGAACCACGCCTGCCTCAGGTTCCCCGACGTCATCCCGGCATTGAAGTGCCAGGGAGAGGCCTCCAAAATGGCACCGAAGGAGTAGGTTTGAAGATTGAGGTAGTCACGAAGCAGGATGGATCCGACACCCATGAACGACCACGTGTTGAGGCTGAATCCCAACTCGCGGAAGTTGGTGGAGATGGTGTGCGTCGGAAAGTCCTTGAAGAACTCGCGTTCGCGAGCGAATGGCCCGCCGAAGTCCAACGAGATTAGGTGGGCGTCCCTGGGTAGCAGGGCCTGTGCCGCCAGCGAATCGAACCCGCCGCTGAAGTTGAGGGCCAAGTCGTTGCGTTGCGGGGGAGAATCGCTTACGGGGCTGCGCGCAGCACCTGTGACCCACTCAGCCTGCGTCACGGATTCGACCGCCCCGCGGGTCTCCGGGGAGATGGCGTCCGAGAAAACCACGGTCGAGTACTTCGTCCCGAGCAGCGTTGTGAGCGCCAGGGCCACCAGATCTGTATCGAGCACCCAGTCCTGGGGGAGGGTGAACGTCAAACTGTCCGTGCGGGTCTCTTCGTGGAATGGAATGCTAAGCACACCGTTGGCAAACTCGATTTCACTGAACACTATTTTCAATCCAGGTACCTTCTGTGCCCGTTGATGGCGCCGCAACTTCATCTGGGCTGCTCGCCTTGTCTTGTCGTGCATCGTTCGCTGCTGCTGGCTGCGCTGTTGACTGAACCTGCCTATACAGTCCCTATCGGGGGGGCCCGGCTGAGGGTCTGCAGACATCGAAATCACTTGGGCGCATCCGTCCACACGGCGGGCCGACGCTCCCGCGCAGACGGTGGTGAAGTGGTGAAGGAGATTGCTCGAATGAACGCTTGAGATGCCGACTCCCACGACGATTTGCCCTGCTGGTTCGAGAGTGATCGGATGACGATTGACACCGCAGTTTCTCTTGTCAGGTCGTCCACAGTCACGTGAACGGGACGTTTGAAGGCGGCACCGTCCCAGGACGCAACGGGCCGCCCGTCGAGGTGAACTTCGAACTGGAATTGACCGACCGCCCGAAGATTGCAGTAGGGGGCATCGACGACGAAGGTCAGGGTCTGCGGCAGCATGGAGGTCGGGGCGAGGAAAGCCCGTGATGCGGTGGTGTGTGGCGTGAACCGGTAGGAAGGCAGGGAGAGCTCGTTTCCGACGGCATCCAATTCCAGAACCGGTCCAACTGGCCCCCTGACCTCGAGCGTGGCGCTCAGCTTGGCCGTGTCAGCCGCGGTGTGCCTGCCTTCGTGGGAAAGCCTCTCGTCCCTCATTTGCTCATACAGGTTTCGAACGTCGTTCTTGCCAGGGAAGTTCAGCACGGGCATGGAACGGTTGATGAGTTCCCAGAAGATGAATGACTCCTGGCGTTCCTGAAGCGTCATGGACAGTGAGATGTCCAGCAAAGCTCTGACGTTTATTGGGACAAGGGTCTGGAAGGCGAGATCGGTCTCGTTAAGAATCTCGGAGAGCCAACGACCGCACCGGATCTCCCAGTACGCGAGATCACGAACATGGTAGCCGTGGCGTTCGCCGTCGTAGCCCCACTTGCGAACCCCCTGGTCGTAGTACGCGCGCCTGTCCTCCGGTGAGACGTAACCCTGGTCACCCTTGGTGATCTGCATGTACAGGTTCTTGAGGCTGGCGAGGGTGTCGTTGTCCTCCGTGAGCCCCCAGTAGGCCCGGCCGATCTCGTACCCGTTTCCTCGGAGGTGGATATGTCCCTCCCCGGGGAATGCCGCTGCGTAGAAGGCGACCAGCCAGCGTGAATGCTGCTGCGTGGAGTTTGCCTTCAAGAGCGGTTCGAGTTCGCGAATTGTGTCCGTGTCTCGATTCTCCGACTCGAAGTAGCGGTGTTTGAATGACACGAACCTCTTGAGCTGCTCCACGAGCTCGCGGTCCAGTGCCATGGACTCGCTCCACTTCGAGCCGGGAATCTTCCTGGCCGTATAGGTGAAGAACTCTATTTCCTCCAAGTAGTCCGCTGACAGTGCAAGCGAGGTCCTGCTGTCGGCCCCACCAGTGATGGACATCACCAGGCTGCTGTCGAGTTCGCTGAGCCGGGCCAGTTGGTTCGACCAGAGCCGCTGGAATCTATCCAGCTTCGCCTCGAGGCCCCACCCTGCGTAGGCGTTCGTGGTGCGCGGGAAATAGCGATCTACGGTCCAGTCAGGCAGCCTCAAGCGATGGTTCGGTAACAACGGCTCGATACCGACATACTTTGTGTGATCCCAGCTGTGGGTGAGGGCCCGGGCCCCCTCGCTCTCCTTGCGTTCCCGGTGCGGGTGGAGAACGTTGATGAGGTGGGCATGAGAACTAACGGTGTTGAATTCTCTGGAGCTGTACACGGAGCGCATGCCCGCCGCATCGTGATAGACCTCCACCGCATCCTCTGCTCCCCGGAGGATGATGTGTCTTCCGCCCAGCTCGTCGAGCGCGGACAGAAACTGCTCGTTACTGCTGTTCCACTGCTTCAGAAGGTGCTCCGCGACAGTGCCCTTCAGCACCTTGTCTCCCGCGTAGAGGCATAGCCCATGGACGAGAACCCATCTGGGGCTGCCCTGGTCATAAGCAATATCTGGTGCGTAGTGCTCGTCGTACGAAAAGTGCCACGCAGCATAGGGAAGTGTCAGAGTGGACCATGCCTCCGGGACCTTGGGCATGTCTGTTACGCGTGTGATCAGAAAACCACGCGGGTAAGGGCGACGTGAGACCACGAGGGTCCTTTCGGGGGGGGGGGGGGGGGG
>NZ_DGYR01000010.1:0-174 GCF_002398425.1 Kocuria sp. UBA5001 | reverse complement strand
GGGGGGATTGTGCGGAATGCCCCGCTGAGTCAGTGGGTCATGTGCGTCGGCCCATGGCCAGGTATCGCCATCCAGCTTGTTGCCACGCCACCGAATCCAGCACGTTCCTTCCGTCGATGATCGTGGGGGACTCCACCAGCGACTTCACGGACAGGGGATCCATCTCCCGGAACT
>NZ_DGYR01000012.1:0-176703 GCF_002398425.1 Kocuria sp. UBA5001 | reverse complement strand
GTCCAGGCGGGGGTATCGCTGGGCGGCGTGGGCAGTCGCCTGGGGGTCGTAGAGGCGCACGGCCGAGCCCATGGAGTGCAGGGGGGCGGCGATGGCCAGGGGGGGGGAGTCCCGGACGTCGTCGGACTCGGGCTTGAACGCGGCGCCCAGAACGGCGATCTGCGCGCCGTTCACGGTGCCGCCGCACTCGGCCACCGCGAGCTGCACGGTGTGCTCTCGGCGGCGCAGGTTGATGTCGTCCACCTCGGCCAGGAACCGCAAAGACTGGTCCAGGCCCAGCTCCGAGGCACGAGCCCGCAGCGCGCGGATGTCCTTGGGGAGGCACCCGCCACCGAATCCCACGCCGGCGTTGAGGAACTTCCGTCCGATCCGGTCGTCGAGCCCGATGGCGTCCGCGAGCGTGCGGATGTCCCCGCCCACGGTCTCCGTGATCTCGGACAGCGCGTTGATGAAGCTGATCTTGGTGGCCAGGAAGCTGTTCGCGGCCACCTTCACGAGCTCCGCCGTCTGGTAGTCGGTGACGATGAACGGAGTGTCCGCGGCCAGCTGCTGCGCGTAGGCCTCACGCAGTGCAGCTTCGGCGCGCTGCGCGCCGGAGGTGGGCCGGGCGGCGTCGTCCTGCTCCACGCCCAGCACCATGCGGTCCGGACGCAGTGTGTCCTGCACCGCGTGGCCCTCGCGCAGGAACTCGGGGTTCCACGCGAGATCCACGGTGACCCCGGGGCGCGACGCCGCTCGGGCCACCGCCTGCAGACGGGCCGCGGAACCGACCGGCACCGTGGACTTGCCCGCGATCACGCAGTCGTGGTCCGCGGCGCGCGCAATCTGCTCCACGGCGGCATCCACGTAGGTCATGTCTGCCGCGTGGCCCGTGCGCTTCTGCGGCGTGCCCACCCCGATGAAGTGGACGTCCCCGAACGCCCCGGCCTCCTCGTAGGAGGTGGTGAAGCGGACCGCTCCCGACGCCACGTGCGTGCGCAGCAGCTCGGGCAGTCCCGGTTCGTGGAACGGCACCTCGCCGGCGGAGAGCTTCGCGATCTTCCCGGGATCCACGTCCAGCCCGAGGACCTCGTGTCCGAGCTCGGCCATGGCCACGGCATGGGTAGCGCCGAGGTAGCCGGTTCCGATGACGGTCATGCGCATGATGAATTCCCTTCGGGGGGGGGGGGCGGGGGGGGGGGGAGGAGCGGGCTCAGGCCTGGGACTCGAAGTCCTCGATCCGCTGCCCCACACCAAACATCTGCTCGATCGCGGCCAGGGAGCGCTCCGCGGCCTTGCCGTCACCGTAGGGGTTCACAGCATTGGCCATCTCGTGGTAGGCGGCATCGTTGTTGAGCAGCCGGTCCACCTCGGTCACGATCCGCTCCTCGTCCGTACCGATGAGCTTCACGGTCCCGGCCGTCACGGCCTCGGGACGCTCGGTGTTCTCGCGCATCACCAGCACGGGCTTGCCCAGAGACGGCGCCTCCTCCTGCACCCCGCCCGAGTCCGTGAGCACCACGTGGGCCACGGAGAGCATGCGGGTGAACTCACCGTAGGCCAGGGGTTCGGTGACGACCACGTTCGGCTTGCCCTCGATGGCCGGCAGCACCGCCTCGCGCACCGCGGGGTTGCGGTGAACCGGGAGCACGATCACAAGCTCCGGCTCGGCGTCCGCAATCCGGGCCAGTGCGCGCCCGACACCGCGCATCGCCTCGCCCTGGTTCTCACGACGGTGCGTGGTCACCAGCAGCACGCGCTTGCCGGAGGAGGCGATCTCCTCGAGCTGCGGGTCCGTGAACGGCAGCTGCTGCTCCACGGTGTGCAGCAGGGCGTCGATCACGGTGTTGCCCGTGACCACGATGTCCTCCTCCGCGATGGCCTCGCGCAGGAGATTCCCCTTGGACGTGGTCGTGGGGGCCAGGTGCAGAGACGTGATCTGCGAGGTGATCTTGCGGTTGGCCTCCTCCGGGAACGGGGAAAACAGGTTGAAGGAACGCAGCCCGGCCTCGGCGTGGATCACGGGGATGCCCCGGTAGAAGGCGGCAATCGCCCCGGCGGTGGAGGTCGTGGTGTCGCCCTGGACCACCACTGCGTCCGGGGCAGTCTCCGCGAAGATCTTGTCGAGGCCCTCCACAGTGCGGGTGAGCACACCGTTGAGGGTCTGGCGCGGCTGGATGATGTTCAGATCATGGTCCGGGGTGATGTCGAAGATCTCGTTGACCTGGTCCAGCATCTCCCGGTGCTGGCCGGTCACGGTGACCACGCACTCGAAGTCCGGGCTGTCTTGCAGCACCTTGACGATGGGTGCCATCTTGATGGCTTCCGGGCGCGTGCCATAGATCGGCATGATCGTGAACACTGGAGTCCATCCTTGTCTCGGGCCGAATGCGCACCGGCGCCGCATGTGGATCGTCATTTTCGGCGGCCGCTACCGCCCCGCAACAGTCTAGGGGACGCTCCCGCGCCCCAGTGATCTGTGCCGCACCCGATGTCCACCATAGTGGCGACAGCATCGGGGGTGAAAAATGGTGTTTCCCCTAGTCAGCCTCACCTACACTGTGTGCATACGAATGCAGGACCGGACGCGAGCACCCCTCCCGTCGCGCGATCCGAATTCCCTGCAGCTCAGGTCACGCCTCATGTCTCATGGCACGTGACATTCATTGACAGGTTCAGAGATCCGAAGGAAGATACCGTGGCACGCAACCCCCTGGCAGCGCGCTCCCGAACCCCCCACGTGTCGGTCCTGGTGACCTACCGCGACGCCGAGGGGCGGCAGCTTCCACTTCCCCAGGCGCAGACCCGCGAGAGCTTCACCGGACTGCAGCTGCTCACCAAGCGTGTCCTGGGCTTCGCGGAGGACTCCTTGTCCGGGTTCACGCAGGACTTCACCATCAGGCAGATGGGCCCCTCCACGTTCAGCATCGAGGTCCGAGCGGCCGCCACCCACGGCATCCGGCTCCGCGGGCGCCGAGCCGCCCAGGAGTACCTCACAGTCACCGCCATGCTCCACCACCTCACGGACGTCATCATGGGGGTGAGTGTGGCCGGGGTCTACCTCGCCAACCACCCGGACGTCCGCGTCCGCTACGTCGAGGACGACTTCGGCCCCTACTACGAGCTGTTCAACGGGGACCGTGCCGTCATGGCTGTGGAGGCGAGTTCCCTGGAGGGGCTGCTCACACCCGAGGGGATGGGTGTGCTGTGCGCCCTGGTGGCCAACCTCAAGCAGCCCGGGCTCGCCTACGCGACCATCACCCAGCACACCCCGGGGCTGAAGTACGTGCGCCGCACCCAGGTGGCCACCACGGACGCACTTCGCGCCTTCGCCGCCGGCCAGCCCCTGCCCGTGACCACCCAGGACCTCGCGGAGGCGCGCGAGCGGGCGCGGGCCGGGGCGGCGTCGTCCTCGGCGCAGGACCAGGTGCCGACGGCCGAGGCCCCCACCGACTGAGTACCCACCCTCCGCGTCCGCCCCGGGGATGACGCCGCCGCGCGGCCGACTCGCCCGCTCAGCGCACCGTCTTCTTCGTCTTGCTGCCCCGCAGCACCCGCGCCAGGTGGCGCACCCGGTCCACGTTGGAGGAGATCGCGAGGTAGCCGCTGAGCACCCCCACGGTGGACATGCCCCCCACGATCAACGGCGTGTGGTACTTCTGCCACCGTTCCGGGTCCGAGGCGATGATGTGCGCTGTGCCGTTGATCGTCGCGGCGATCACGCCGCCGGCCACCACGTGGTGCCCGATCTTGGCACCGCTCTTGACCAGGGGGTTTAGCTCGTCCGTGCGCAGGTGGACGTCGAAGCCACCGCGCTCGAGCACCACGATGAAGCGTCGCACGTACTCGGGGACGTCCACCCCCATCTGCACGGCGTCCTCCACCGAGGACCGCAGCCGGTTGAGCAGCATCTCGGGGGAGAGCCTGTGCATGATGAACCGCTCCGCGTAGGGCTGCACGGAGGAGACCAGGTCAAAGCCGGGATCCAGACCCGTGCCCATGGACTCGGCGGTCACGAGCATGCGCAGCAACAGTGCGGACTGGCGGGGCAGCTGCAGCTTGTGGTGGCGCAGCACGGAGATCAGGTCCGCCATCAGCGCACCCACCCGCACCTCTTCGAGCGGCTTGTTGGCGTAGCGGCGCATCATGACCGCCACGTCCTTCTCAATCTCCCGCTTGGCGATGTCGTGCTCGCCGCTGTCGGTGAGACCCAGCAGGCCGGTGGCCGCCCGGCGCGGATTGTCCTGCACCACGCCCAGCAGCAGGGTGATGAGGTGGTCCCGGAACTCCTCGGTCAGGTTGCCCACCATACCGAAGTCGATGATTCCGATCCGTCCGTCCGGCTCCACGAAGAGGTTACCGGGATGGGGGTCTGCGTGGAAGAAGCCGTCCTCGAAGACCATCTTGCAGATGGCGTCCGTGGCTTCCTTGGCCAGCAGGTGGCGGTCGATGCCCTCGGCCTCGAGAGCCTCGTAGTTGTTGATCTTGACCCCGAACATCCGCTCCATGGTGAGCACACGGGAGCTCGTGGCCTCCCAGAAGATCTCTGGGATGTGGATCTGGGGGTGGCCCAAGAAGTTCTCGGCCATGCGCTGCGCGTTGCGGGCCTCCTGGATGAAGTCGAGCTCGTCCCGCAGCGAGGAGCTGAACTCCTCCACGATTCCCTGGACGTCGTAGTCCTGCGCGGCCCTCCAGTAGCGTGAGACCCACGAGGCCATGTCCGTGAGGATCTCCAGGTCTCGGTTGACCTCGTCGGTGACACCCGGGCGCCGGACCTTCACGATCACCTGCCGACCCTCGAACGTGGCGGCGTGAGCCTGGCCGATGGAACCGGTGGCCACGGGCGCGGGATCGATGTGGGTGAGGATCTCCTCCGCCGTGGAGTCCGGCTCCGCCTCGATCATCGCGCGGATCTGCTCCACGGGGATGGGCGGGGTGTGGTCCTGCAGCTTCAGCAGCTCCTCCGAGTACCCCGGGGGCATCAGGTCCGGGCGGGTGGAGGCGAGCTGGCCGAGCTTGATGAAGGTGGGGCCCAGCTCCTCCAGCGCCATGCGCAGGTGCTCGGGCTGGGTGTGCAGCGTTCCTGGGTCGATCAGCTTGACCCGGGCCAGGGGGGCGCGCCACTGGGGTTTCAAACCGCCCAGGGTGAAGCCGAAGCCGTGCTTGGTGAGCACTTCGACGATCTGCAGGAACCGTTCTCGGCGGGAAATCATACGGGTGGAAGGACCCTTTACAGCGTCTTGTGGAGGTAGACGGCCATGAACCCGGTGGCTACGGCCACGATCAGCACGAGCGTGGTGGCCAGGGGCTCCACGCCGAGCAGCACCACGCCGACCACCACCAGGATGACGGTCAGTATCAGCAGCCCCGTGACGAGCGGTTTCAGCCCGCCCGTCACTCCTGCCGCCCTGGTCGGGGAGGATCCTCCCGTGGCGGCCTGCGCCTGGTCGGGCCCGCTCACCGGCTTGTCCTTCGTGAACGCGGGGGCCTCGGCGTGCTCCGCACGGGAGGCGGCCGTGAAGCCCTTGCGCCACTTCTTCGCGTTGCGTCCGCGGTCGGACTCCACGGCCACGTAGGCCGGGGGGACGTCGAAGTGCTCGGCGTCCGGGAGCAGCTCAGGGACGTCGTTGGGCAGCTCCTCGAACCACTGGGCCGGCACCTCGGAGGCTCGGGCGGCCTGCAGGGTCATGGACACCTCGAACGAAGAGCCCCGAATTGTCCCCCACACTGCGGTGAGCAGGTCGTGCTCGAACGCGTAGTGGATGATCGGGATGAACTGCTGGGACATCTGCGTGGACAGCCGCCCCACCTGCTTGCGCTCGTAGAGCACGTCCACAGTGTCCACGGTGACGCCGTGGCTGTTGCGGACCTTGTTGACCTCGAGGGTGAGGATCACGCGGCCCTCGCCGGAGGCGGGGACGATCGAGTGCAGGTACTCGGCGAACTCCTGTTCGTCCAGCACCTTGATGGAGGAGCCCTGGGGGAGCACCGCCGCCTGGGCCGGGCCGGTGTTCAGGGGGAAGAGCATGTCCGGGGGAGCGATGTCGATCACCGCGCGGGCATCCACCTCCGCCACGCCGTCCTCCCGCTGCAACTCGGCCTCAAGGTGCAGGGGCACCACGGGGGTGTAGCCAGAGGCGATCACGCGCGAGAGCGGGTGCCAGTAGCGGTGGGCGTCCGGGGCACTGAGGTGGGCCACCTTGTTCTCACCCACGCGCACGGACACGGTGCGGGGGTCGAAGGGGTTGTCAGGCTCCGGGACCAGCGCCGCGAAACCGTTCCACGACTGCGCGCGGCCCACGGAGAGCCCGCCGAACACGCGCATGATCTCCGTGTCGTAGAAGTTCTCGGTGACGACGTCCAAGGACCCCCGGTCGTTGAGCGCGTAATCGGTCATGGTCTCCCTCGCTGTAGCGCCGTCGGGTGTCCACCCGCGGCGTGTCACCACATGCTATCCGTTGATCCCCGCGCATCGAGGTTCATCCACTGTGTGGACGCTCCGACTCCGGCTCAGCGCACCATGCACCGTGCCTGCAGGTCCACCGAGCGCCGGGCCTCGTCCAGCAGCTCCGTCATGATTCGTCGCAGCGCGGCCGGGGCGTCCCCGTGCGCCTCGAGCCACCGCTGGGTGGCGCGCACCACGCGGTGCCCGTCCACGACGTCCGCACCGGCGGCGCGCACGTCCAGGGCGCGCGGGTAGAGGCCGCGGACCATGCGGGTGGCGATCTCCATGGAGCGCTCGTCCCACCACTGCGCGACACCTGCGAAGTAGGCGTCCTCGTAGCGGCGCAGCACCGTGGGGGAGGCCAGCTGGAAGCCGGCGATCGTGACGCTGAGTTCGTCGTTGGACAGCTCGCCCGAGAGGATCCGCTCCCACGCCTGCTGCTTGGCCCGGTCCGAGCGCATGGCCGCGAGCGCCTGGAGGTGGCCCAGGTGGCCGTCGCGAGTGGGGTCCTGGGCGTGCTCGGTGCGCAGCTCGGACATGGTGCTGTGGCCCGTAGCGGTCACGGCGGTGAGCAGCGACCAGCGCAGCTGGGGGCTCAGGGGCAGTCCCTCGACCACGCGGGTGCCACCGAGCCACTCCTGGATGTGCCGGGCGTAGGTGCCGTCCCGGGCGGCTTCGCGTGCGAAGGCCCGGGCGAGGATCAGCTGCCCGTCCGAGCCGGGGGCCGCCGCGAGCAGCGCGTCCCGCAGGGCGTCGAGGAGCACACGGCGCAGGTTCACACGGTGGGGCGCGGGGACGTACTCGCCCAGTGCCTGGTGCGCGTGGTCCAGCACGGTGGTGAGGATCGCCGCGTGGCTCTCCCCGGTGCACCGCTCGGCCACCATGCGAACGTAGTCCCCGGGGTGGGAGCGGCCATCGCGGACCGCGGCCCACAGCTGGGAGTGGGCGACGGCGCGGGCCAGGGGGTCCTCGACCTCCGCCACGGCGTGGCCGAGCCGCTGCAGGGAGCGCGCATCCGGGTGGGCCAGGCAGTAGGTGAGGTCCGTGTCGTTCACGAGCACGAACGGGTCGCGCACGGCCTGTCCACCGGTGAGCGCCGCGGTCACGGCCTCCGGCAGGGGAGTCGGACCGTTCTCGGCGGGCACGCGCACCTCGGCGCGCCCGCTCACCGTGACGGGGCCTCCGTCCGAGGTGCGTCCGTAGACGCCCACGGTCAGGACGTGCGGGCGCAAGGGCGAGGCGGCCTGGGTGAGGCTCGGGCCCGCAGGTGCAGCGGCGTCGTGCCCCGTGGAGTCGGGCGCGTCCAGGGCGAGCACCGGGACGCCGGTGGTGTGCAGCCACAGCTGGGCCCAGGCGCGCACGTCGTGGTCGCAGGCCTCGTCGAGCACGTCCAGGAAGTCGGAGAGGTCAGTGTTGCGGAATGCGAAGCGGCGGAAGTAGGCGCGGCACGCGTCCATGAAGGACTCTTCCCCCACGAAGGCCACCAGCTGTTTGAGCACCGAGGCGCCCTTGGCGTAGGTGATGCCGTCGAAGTTCTGCCGCGCGGCCTCGAGGTCCACGATGTCCGCGACGATCGGGTGTGTGGTGCGCAGCTGGTCCTGGCGGTACGCCCACTCCTTGCGCGCCAGGGTGAAGGTGACCCACGCGTCCGTGTACTCGGTGGCGTGGACGCACGCGTAGGCGCCCATGAACTCGGCGAAGGACTCCTTCAGCCAGAGGTCGTCCCACCAGCGCATGGTCACCAGGTCACCGAACCACATGTGGGACATCTCGTGCATCAGCGTGTTGGCCCGGCCCGCCCGCTGCGCGCGGGTGGCCCCGGACGGGAAGAGGTAGTCCTCGGTGAACGTCACCATCCCGGGGTTCTCCATGGCACCCAGGTTGTACTCCGGCACGAACGCCTGCTCGTACTTGCCGAACGGGTAGGCGAACGCGAAGAGCTTCGGGAAGAAGTCCAGGCCCTGCTTGGTGAGCGCGAAGATCTCCTCGGCGTCCATGGCCTCGGCGAGCGCCCGGCGGCAGTAGAGCGCCAGCGGGATGCTCACGGACTCGCCCTGGGGGTCAGTGCCCGTCCACTCGTCCGTGACGCGGGCGTAGGGCCCGGCGAGGACGGTGGTGATGTAGCTGGAGATCCGCTGGGTGGGCGCGAACTCGTGGCTCAACGCACCGGGGACGTCCCCGTCATCACTCGGCTGGGCCCCCAGGTGCTCGCCGTTGGACGCCACCAGCCAGCCCTGCGGTGTGAGCACCGTGAAGTGGAACTCAGCCTTGAGGTCCGGCTGCTCGAACACCGCGAAGACCCGGCGGCAGTCTGCCGGCTCGTACTGCGTGTAGATGTAGACACTGCCGTCCTGCGGGTCCACATAGCGGTGCAGGCCCTCGCCGGAGCGGGAATACAGGGCACGCCCCACCACCCGCAACTCGTTCGCCTCACCCAGCTCGGGCAGGCGGATCCGGGAACCCTCCACGACGTCGTCCACATCCAGCAGCTCGCCGTTGAGCTCCACGCTGCTCACCGACTCGTGCACGAAGTCGATGAAGGACTCCGCACCCTCGTCCGCGGTGAAACGCACCGTGACCTCCGAGCCGAAAGTGGCGCGCTGCGGGTCCTCCGCCCCGGACAGGTCCACCGTGACCCGGTAGTCCACCACCCTGATCTGCTCGGCTCTGGTCGTCGCTTCGTCTCTGGTCAGGCTGGATACCATGGCCCCAGTGTAGGCACCACCACACACGCGTGACCCGCATCCCACGACGCCGCCGCGCGCCCCGCGTCGGCGCCGGCCTCCTCACCGCCCTCGCGGCCGAGTACCGGGCCCGCGGCAGGAGACCGGCTCAGGGCCTGTGACAGGCGGGGCGGGACGGCCACACCAGCACCGACCGGACACGCGAACGCCCCGCCACGGACGCGAATCCGTGACGGGGCGCAGGCGGCTCGGGAGCGGACGCTCAGCTCTCGAAGCGATAGTTCTTCGGAGCGATCGTCAGCCCCGAGTCCGTGACCGTGAGGCCGCGCGCGAGGTCATGCTCGCGGTCCAGGCCCACCGTGGTCCCCGGAGGAACCACCACGTTCTTGTCCAGGATGCAGCGGTGCACCGTGGCGCCGGCACCGATCTGCACGTTCTGCATCAGCACCGACTCCGTGACCCGGGCGTCGTGCCCCACCTTCACCTTGGGGGACAGCACCGAGGAGCCCACGTGGCCGCCAGTGATCAGCACACCGGGGGAGACGATGGAATCGAACGCCACACCCGCCTGGCCATTGGGCCCGCGCACCGTCCTGGCCGGCGGGGCCATGATCTGGTGCGTGTAGATGGGCCAGTCGTAGTTGTACAGGTTGAACACCGGCAGCGGCCGGATCAGGTCCATGTGCGAGTCGTAGTACGAGTCCAATGTGCCCACGTCCCGCCAGTACTGGCGGTCGCGCTCCGTGGAGCCCGGGACGTCGTTGTGCGTGAAGTCGTAGACCCGCGCCTCACCGCGCTCGGAGAAGTACGGCATGATGTCCCCGCCCATGTCGTGGTGGGTGTCCGCCTTGCGGTTGTCGGTGCGCAGCGCCTCCACGAGGGCATCCCGGTCGAAGACGTAGTTGCCCATGGATGCAAGGAACGAGTTCGGATCGTCCGCAAGCGGCGTCGTCGTGTCCGGCTTCTCCACGAACCGCGCGATCCGCGTGGGATCCTGCTCGTCCGTCTCAATCACACCGAAGGACTTCACCATCTCCATGGGCTGACGCACCGCGGCCACCGTGGCCTTCGCCCCGGACTCCACGTGCTTGCGCACCATGTCCGAGAAGTCCATCCGGTACACGTGGTCCGCACCCACCACCACCACGATGTCCGGATCCGCATCGTCGATCAGGTTCATGGACTGGTAGATCGCGTTCGCCGAACCCAGGAACCAATCCTTGCCGCGGCGCTGCTGCGCCGGCACGGACGTCACGTAGTTGCCCAGCTGCGTGGAAAGCCGCCACGTCTCGGACAGGTGACGGTCCAGCGAATGCGACTTGTACTGCGTCAGCACCACGATCTGCAGGTACCCGGAGTTCACCAGGTTGGACAGAGCGAAATCGATCAGACGGTAGCCACCCGCAAACGGCACCGCGGGCTTCGCCCGGTCCTCGGTCAGCGGCATCAGACGCTTGCCCTCACCGCCCGCCAAGACGATGGCAAGGACCTTCTTGTGTCGTGACATTAGTACCTCTCACTTCCCGAGCGGGTCAGGGCCCCAAGGACCACGACGCGGCGTCGACATTGACTGGTCGTTCCCGCCATTGTCTCCCACCCGGAGCACCGCGCCACCACGCCAACCCAAGTGTTGCCGACGTGTTGCGCTCGCCGCGCGGCTCCCGTCGCCCGTGGAGCCCGTGTGATGTGCAGTACGCTCACACTGTGCGAGTAGACATCCTGAGCAAAGAATTCCCGCCGGCCATCTACGGGGGAGCGGGGGTGCACGTGGCCGAGCTCTCCCGCGTGCTCGCACCGCTCGTGGACCTCAACGTCCGCTGCTTCGGCGAGCCCCGCGAACCCGACTTCCACGGCGCCCACGTCACGGCCTACCCCGTTCCCACCGAACTGGTCGCCGCCAACGCCGCCGTCCAGACCCTCGGCGTTGACCTCACCATGATCCAGGACGTCGAGGGCGCGGACCTCGTCCACTCCCACACCTGGTACGCCAACATGGGCGGACACCTCTCCTCCCTCATGTACGACATCCCCCACGTGCTCTCCGCCCACTCCCTGGAGCCCCTTCGCCCCTGGAAGGCCGAGCAGCTCGGCGGCGGGTACCGGATCTCCTCCTTCGCGGAGAAGACCTCCTACGAGGCCGCCGCCGCGATCATCGCCGTGTCCGAGGGAATGCGCCAGGACATCCTGCGCTCCTACCCCAACGTGGACCCCGAGCGCGTGCACACCGTCCACAACGGCATCGACGTCTCCCAGTGGCACCAGGACCAGGACACGGACGTCCTCGCGGAGTACGGGATCGACCCCGCCCGTCCCTCGGTGGTCTTCGTGGGTCGCGTGACCCGCCAGAAGGGTGTGCCCTACCTGCTGCGCGCCGCCCTCCAGCTGCCCCCCGAGGTCCAGCTCGTGCTGTGCGCCGGTGCTGCGGACACCCCCGAGCTCGCCGCCGAGGTCAACACCCTCATCGACCAGCTCAAGACCGAACGGGACGGCGTGGTCCTCGTTGAGAAGATGCTTCCCCGCCGCGAGGTCATCCAGATCCTCTCCCACGCCACCGCCTTCGCGTGCCCCTCCATCTACGAACCCCTCGGCATCGTCAACCTCGAGGCCATGGCCTGCGGCGCAGCCGTCGTCGCCTCTGCCACCGGCGGCATCCCCGAGGTCGTCGTCGACGGCGAGACAGGACGCCTCGTCCCCATCGACCAGGTCACCGACGGCACCGGCACGCCCCTGGACCCCCAGAAGTTCGTGGACGACTTCGCCGCGGCCCTGACCGAGGTCGTGACCGATCCTGAGCGCGCCCGCCGCATGGGCCAGGCCGGGCGACGCCGCGTGGAGGAGCACTTCGCGTGGGAGTCCATCGCGGAGCAGACCCTGGAGGTCTACCGCTCGGTGCTCTGAGCTGACGGCGCCGGTTCGCCCCGGGGCGACGACGCCGGGGACAGAACACCGCTGAGCAGTGCCTCCACGGCCGCCACGTAGTTCTCGTGGGTCCGGTCGGGATCGGGGGAGAGGCTCACCTGCACCATGTAGCCCTGGACGATGCCGATGAAGGCGGGGGCGAGGCGCTCGGCCAGCAGCGCGGCGTCGTCGTCCCCGAGGCCCCGTTCGGTGACCAGCCAGTCGGTGAGGTAGCTGCTCAGGTGCGAGCGTGCCTCCGCGAGGATCTTCAGTGCCACGCCCTGCATCTCGGGGCGGCGCACCGCCTCGCCCCACACCTGCACGGGAAGTCCCGGGAAGGCGCCTCGCTCCGGGATGTCCTGGACCACGAACGCCAGGGCGCGCGCCGGGTGGAGGAGGGGGCGCTGCTCCCGCAGGCGGCCGAGCATGCCCAGGCGGTCGCGCATCACGCCGCGGCTGGCATCCAGGAAGAGCTCGTCCTTGCCCCTGTAGTAGACGTACACGGCGCCGGCGGAGAGCCCTGACTCAGCGACGATGTCCGCCATGGACACGGCGGAGAACCCCTTGCGGCCGATGCACGTCAACGCCGCCTCCTGGATCCGCCGACGCATGTGTTCCCGGTGCTCTTCTGTGACCTTGGGCACGTGTTCCTCCAAAAACGAATGATCGTTCTTGACATGTTATCGGAGGGGGCCCACACTCTTCAAGAACAAACATTCTTTGTGGAAGGAGTGCGTCGTGTCGCACGTCAGGACCCCGGAGCCCCGCCAGAGGCCCGCATGGACCAAGAGCGTCCGTGCTGCACTGATCGCCACGGTCGCCGTGTCGATCGTCCTGCTCGCGTTCGCGTGGCCCACCGCCACGTCGAAGACCGAGAACCTGCCGGTCGCGATCATCGGCACGCAGGAGCAGATCGCCACCATTTCCGAGAAGATCCCGGACAACATGCTCGAGCTGCACCCGGTGGCGAACCGCCAGGACATCATCAACGGCATCAAGACCCGCGAGGTCTACGGCGGCATCGTCCTGGGCGGCGAGCCCGAGATCCTGACGGCCAGCGCCGCCAGCCCCGTCGCGTTCCAGATGCTCACGGGCATCGGCACCACCATGCAGCGGGGGATCGACCAGCAGGTCATCGAGAACACGACGCAGGCTCTGCAGAAGATCACCTCCGCCCTGAGCCAGGGCCCGAGCGGGCTCGCCGCCCTGCAGGGCCAGCAGGGCTCCGGGCAGCAGGCGGGCACACCGCCCACGGTCAAGACCACGGACGTGGTACCCCTGTCCGAGGACGATCCGCGGGGGAGCGGTCTCGCCATCGCCGGCCTGCCCCTCACCATGGGCGGCATGATCGGCGGCGTGCTGATCTCCACGCTCGTCACCGGCGTCCGCAAGCACCTGCTCGCAATCGCGCTCTACGGCGTGCTGGGCGGTCTCATGCTCACCGCCATCCTGCAGGGCCTGTTCGGGTTCCTGATCGTCAATTTCTTCGCCAACTGGGCCGCCGTGGGCCTGGGAATCGCCGCCACGGCATCCGTGATCGTGGGCCTGAGCTCGCTGCTCGGCCGTGCGGGCCTTGCCATCGGCGCGGTGCTGACCATGTTCATCGGCAACCCGATCTCTGCCCTGCAGTCACCCAAGGAATTCATCCTGGCGCCGTTCGGTGAGATCGGCCAGTGGCTCGTTCCGGGCCTGTCCGGCACACTGCTGCGCGACCTGTCCTACTTCCCTGAGGCGAACATCGCCGGGCAGATCTGGGCACTCATCGGATGGGTCATCCTGGGGGCCGTCCTCACCATCCTGGGCCACCACAAGAACGAGTCCGCCCTCACGGGCAAGGACGAGACGAAGGAGGAGCCCGTTCACCACCGCGAGCACCGCCCGCAGTACCAGGCGCAGCACAGTGCCACGGGCCAGCAGCCCGCGGTGTCCCAGCAGGGGGAGCAGGTGCACTACGGCGACGCCGCGCGGCAGGCTTCCGCGACGGAGGCCGGAGCCACGGCCTGACAGTCCGGCAACGACGACGCGGCACCCGCCCACCACGGGACGAGAGTTCCGAGGTGGGCGGGTTTTTTCGTGCCGGGCAGGGAGCGACGGGAGCGGGAGAACGATGACCGGGAGGGTGGCGTGCGGGTGCGGCGGTGCGTTGCAAGCAGACGCAACGTGGTGCGGGTGGGGCCGGAAGGCGCCGGGGCGCGAAGTTGAGGGATCGAGGTGAACGAGGCGGAGGGGAGAGCCCCTCTTGGCCTTCTCTTGGCCCAACTTTACATAATGTACATTATCGGACAGACGTGTCTGCAACGTGATGGTTGTTTTCTCATAGAACAGACAGCGGCTGTTCGGTCCGCAGCACAGGCAGTTCCCGCAGCCGCACGCCATCAGGAGCCTGGAGACGTCGGAGAACTCGCCATTCCTGCGCCGACCGCGGCATCCCGTCCACACGACGTCCGATTCTGTGAGCCGAGCTCATCGGCCTCAACTCCGATGTTCGAATGCGCCGCCACCACGTGCCGGTTTCGAACACGTGACAACCCCTCTCGCTCACAACGCATACGCCGCGGGCTCCGACTGGTACAAAACTCGCTCCCTGGTCGCAGCAACCGAGATCTGGCGAGATGGGGTGGCACACATCTCAGTCGGAACGATCCGCCCTCCGAAAGGATCTATTGTGGCGCAATTCATGATCTCCGTCTTCCACCAGGCGGACGCGCAGAGCTCGGGCGCGGTCTACGCCACGCAGGAGGAGATGAACGAGGCTGTGGCCGCGGTCACTCGCTTCAACGAGGACCTGCAGGCAGCGGGACAGCTCCTGTTCTCAGGATCCCTCACTCCCCCGAGTCTCGCCCACACCGTGGATGCAGTAGGCGCCGCCGCAACCACTCCTCGGGTTTCGCCCGGGCCATTTTCCATCTCGGCCACCGCCCTCGGAGGCTTCTGGATCATCGAGGCACCGAACGACACCGTAGCCCTGGACCGCGCCGCGCAGGGGTCCGCGGCCTGCGGGCAACGGGTCGAGCTGCGAGCACTCGAGGGCTGAAACCGATCACCTCAGCAGAGGGAACTTATCGCACGTTTTAACTTCCAGGTGAGCCTTAAGATACTGTTTTCAACATTCAGGTCTGACTTCAGAAATTTCCGCACGCTAAGATCGAGTGCATGAATTCTGCAGCTTCAGACACACCTGCCCCGACCACTCCACCGCACCCCGACTCCCCCGGATCGGCGTCCACGTCAGGAGCGGCGAGCAGCAACGGCGAGCCCCACGGCGCCGTCCACCCCCCGGTGCGCTGGCCTCTCTTCCTCGCCGCAGACGTGGTTCTTGTGGTGGTCTTCGCCGGGATCGGCCGGGTCAGCCACGGGGAGGACCTCACGGGGGTCTTCACCACGGCGTGGCCGTTCCTGGTGGGTGCTCTGATCGGCTGGGCCGTGTCCCGGGGCTCCCGCTCCCCCGCCGCCCTTTGGCCCACCGGTGTGCTCGTCTGGCTCTCCGCGGAGATCGTGGGAATGCTGCTGCGCGCAGTCACGGGCCAGGGAACGGCACTGTCCTTCGTGATCGTCAGTCTGGTGGTGCTCGGGATCTTCCTGCTCGGCTACCGGCTCGTGGCGCGTGCCGTCGACCATGCCCGGGAACGCTGAGCCACGCAAGAGCTGGCCGACCGGTCAATTCCATCCCCGCCACCAGGCGGGGACAACACCTCGGAGAGGAACGCCCATGTTCACCGCCATCGTCCTGATCAAGACAAGCTCGGACCGGATTCCGGAGGTCGCCCAGGAGGTCTCCGACATCCGCGGCGTCACCGAGGTCTATTCCGTGACCGGTGAGTGGGACCTGATCGCCATGGTGCGCGTCCAGCAGCACGAACGACTGGCCGACGTGATCGCGGACGAGCTCTCCAAGGTGGCGGGAGTCGTCTCCACGAGCACCAACATCGCATTCCGCACCTACAGCACCCACGACCTCGATGCGGCGTTCTCACTGGGCATCGACGACTGACACCCATTCACGAAACACGCCGCCGGCCCCGGGGACAGGAGCGGGCGGCGGCGTCGTCATAGCAGAACCCGACCCTTTGCAATTAGGGAGCCTCACCAGCAGGGGGTGTGCGAGGACAGGGCGCTGACCGGCGCGCGACAGCGTCACTGCGCCGAGAAAGCCACCCAGCGGGAGAGGACGTCACGGGCAGCGCCGGAGTCGACCGCGTCCGCGGCGCGCGTGAGCGCGGCGGCGAACCGGTCCTCGAACGGACCTTCGGCGCGCTCGTCCACCGCCACGAGACCCGCCGCCGCGTTGAGGAGGACCGCGTTGCGGACGTGCCCCGGGGCGCCGTCGAGCACGTCCCTCACCACCCCCGCGTTGTAAGCCGCGTCATGACCCCGCAGGTCCTCGACGGTCGCACGCGGCATGCCGAGCTCCAGCGGCTCCAGCGTGTGTTCCGTGATCTCGCCGTTCCTGACCTCCCACACGGCCGATGGCGCCGTGACCGTGAGCTCGTCGAGCCCGTCACCGCCACGGAAGACCAGCGCCCGGTCTCCCCTGTTGCGGAAGACCCCGGCCATGAGCGGAGCGAGTGCGCCGTCCGCAACCCCGATCGCGGAGGCCTCCACGCGTGCCGGATTGGTGATGGGGCCCAGGAAGTTGAACGCCGTGGGCACGCCGAGTGCCTTGCGAACCGCCGCCGCGTAGCGCATCGACGGGTGGAACGTCTGCGCGAAGAGAAAGGTGATGCCCACCTCCGACGCCGCGCGCTGCACCCGGTCCACGGGCATGCCCAGCTGGACGCCGAGGGCTTCGAGAACGTCCGCGGAGCCCGATTTCGACGACGAGGCACGGTTGCCGTGCTTGACCACCCGCACCCCCGCGCCCGCGCACACCAGGGCGGACATGGTGGAGATGTTCACGCTAGACAGGCGGTCTCCCCCTGTGCCCACGATGTCCAGGGCTGGCCCGGGCACGGAGATGCGACGCGCGTGGCCGACCATCGCGTCCGCGAGCCCGTTGAGCTCGCCGACACTCTCGCCCTTGCTCCGCAGCGCCATCAGGAACCCTGCGATCACGGCGTCCTGGACCTCACCGGACATGATCTCGTCCATGGCCCAGTACGACTGCTCCCGGGAAAGATCCTCGCCCTGGGTCAGGGAGGCCAGCAGATCTGGCCACTGGTAGGGGGTCCGCGCATCGTTGGAGGTAGTCACGGTGCCGACTCTACCGTCCGTCCTGGACCCCCGCGGATCCCGGGATGCCGTGCTCACGCGGGCACGACGGCGCCGCTGCTGCACCGGTCCGCGGGACACCCTGCCTGTGGTCCAGATCATGAGCCGGAGCCGCGACACGGTGCGAGCCCAACGCGGTGGTGGTTGGTTCGCCGAGAGTTTTGGCGACATAATGTCTCTGTGACAACTGCGACTCATACCCCAGCCAAACCGGTGACGGCGACCATCACTCGCCCCAACCTCACCTCCGTGGGCACCATCGTGTGGTTGTCCTCCGAGGTGATGTTCTTCGCCGGCCTCTTCGCCATGTACTTCACCCTGCGCGCCACCTCCCCGGAGGTGTGGCACGAGAACACCGAGGTGCTCAACGTGCCCATGGCCACGGTGAACACCATCGTTCTCGTGCTGAGCTCGGTGACCTGCCAGTTCGGGGTCTTTGCCGCCGAACGGCTGCAGCCCCGCCGCACCGGCGGACTGCTCCAGCTCAACAAGTGGGGACTGACCGAGTGGTTCGCCCTCACTTTCCTCATGGGCGCGGTCTTCGTTTCCGTGCAGGTCTACGAGTACGCCTCCCTGGTCTCGGAGGGCGTCTCGATCTCCGCCGACGCGTACGGTTCTGCGTTCTACATCACCACCGGGTTCCACGCCCTGCACGTGACCGGCGGTCTGATCGCATTCCTCTTCATCATCGGACGCGCCTTCGTTGCCAAGCGCTTCGGTCACTACGAGGCCACCTCGGCCATTGTGGTGTCGTACTACTGGCACTTCGTCGACGTGGTCTGGATCGTCCTGTTCCTGCTGGTCTACTTCATCAAGTAGCCAGCCGCAGGACCTCACCCATCCAAGTCTCAGAACCGAGTAAAAGGAACGTTTGACGTGAAGGCACTCTCACAAAAGCGCCGCCATCCCATGGCAGCCCTCGCGCTGTTGGTCATGGCTTTGCTTCTGACCGGTGGACTCTACGCAGTTGCCACAACCACCAACGAAGCGAAGGCCGAGACCACCACCTACTCGGCTCAGGACATCGAGGAGGGGCAGAAGCTGTTCATGGCCAACTGCTCCACCTGCCACGGCATGAAGGCCGAGGGCACCAGCTCCGGTCCCTCCCTGATCGGCGTGGGTGCTTCCGCTGTGGACTTCCAGGTCGGCACCGGCCGCATGCCCATGCAGATGCAGGGTCCCCAGGCGCAGGTCAAGCCCCAGCAGTTCAACGAGGAGCAGACCAGCCAGCTCGCCGCGTACGTCGCCTCCCTCGGCGCCGGCCCCAGTGTTCCCGCGGATGAGTACCTCGACATCTCCGAGGGCAACTCCGCCAACGGTGCCCAGGTCTTCCTCGCCAACTGCGCCATGTGCCACAACGCGGCCGGCCAGGGCGGCGCCCTGACCCGCGGCAAGTTCGCCCCGTCCCTCATGGGCGTGAGCGAGAAGCACATCTACGAGGCCATGCAGACAGGCCCGCAGAACATGCCGGTCTTCAACGACGCCAACATCACGCCGGAAGAGAAGCGGGACGTCATCACGTACCTGAAGACCCTCGACAACAACACCACCGTCGGTGGGTTCAGCCTGGGCTCACTCGGCCCGGTCTCCGAGGGCCTTTTCATCTGGACCGTCGGCCTGGTGATCGTCATTGGCTTCACCGTGTGGCTGACCTCCCGCTCCGCCTGAGAGCACTCGCCGGCGGTCACCCGTCGGCACTTTAGACACTATTCACAGCACCAAGAGAAGAATGAGGGACCACATGGGCGACCATCGTGACGGCACTCCCCACAAGAGCGGGGCGGTTGTCACCTCGGACGGAGCGGAGCAGGACCAGTTCCCCAATCCGGGGCTTCCACCGCACCGCCCCCGCGTGACCGACGTAGATCCCAAAGCTGCCAAGCGGGCAGAGCACCAGGTGGTCCTGCTGTTCCTGCTCTCCATGGTCGGGTCCGTCCTGTTCTTCGTGGCGTACTTCGGCATCCGCGTGGACGGCCCCCTGTACGACGCGGTGAACACCGAGCCCACGAGCCAGCTGCGTCTTCAGAACACGCTGCTCGGTCTTGGCATCGCACTCGGCATGTTCGGCATCGGCATCGGCGTGGTCCACTGGGCCCGCACGCTCATGCCGGATCACGAGATCGTCGAGATGCGCCACGACATCCGAAGTGAAGAGGATCGCGCCGAAGCACAGAGCATCCTCAACACCATCTACGACGAGTCCGGGGTCAAGCGTCGCCCGCTGCTGCGCAACACGCTCATCGGTGCGGCCGTGCTGATGCCCCTCCCCTTCGTCGGCTTGCTCAAGGATCTCGGCCCCACGGACCTCAAGGTCCTGCGCCACTCCATGTGGGATGAGGGAGTGCGACTGGTGCGCGACCCGTCCGGCACGCCCATCAAGGCCTCAGACGTCACCCTCGGCTCCGCCTTCCACGTGGTGCCGGAAAGCCTCAACAGCCTCAGCCACGAGGACGGCTACCTGAACGAGAAGGCCAAGTCCGTGGTTCTTCTCATGCGTTTGGACCCCGACACCGTGAACGTTTCGGAGGAGCGCAAGGACTGGAACGTGGACGGCATCTTCGCCTACTCCAAGGTCTGCACCCATGTGGGCTGCCCGATCGCTCTGTACGAGCAGCACACGCACCACCTGCTGTGCCCGTGCCACCAGTCCACCTTCGACCTCGTGAACGAGTGCGAGGTCATCTTCGGCCCGGCTTCCCGCCCGCTGCCGCAGCTGCCCATCTCCGTTGACTCCGACGGCTACCTCGTGGCGCGCAGCGACTTCCACGAGCCCGTGGGACCGACATACTCCCAGCGTGACTTCGCAGTCAAGGAAATGCAGGGTGAGGGGAACTAATGTCTACTTCGTCAGACTTCGAGTACCGGCCCAGCACCGGCACCGGTCGCATTGCCAACTTCGTGGACACCCGCGTGGGTGCCTCCGCCATGGTCAAGGAGTTCGGCCGCAAGGTCTTCCCGGACCACTGGACCTTCATGTTCGGTGAGGTGGCGCTCTACAGCTTCGTCATCCTCCTGCTCTCGGGCACGTTCCTGGCATTCTGGTTCGACCCGACCATGACCTCCATGGAGTACAAGGGCAACTACGTGCCCATGCAGGGCGTGGAGATGTCCGGGGCCTACGCCTCAGCGCTGAACATCTCGTTCGATATCCGAGGCGGCCTCTTCCTTCGCCAGTTGCACCACTGGTCCGCGCTGATGTTCGTCATGGCGCTGTCCGTGCACATGCTTCGTGTCTTCTTCACCGGTGCGTTCCGGCGCCCGCGCGAGCTCAACTGGGTCGTCGGCTGCGTGCTCTTCATCCTCGCGATCGTCGCCGGCTTCTCCGGCTACTCCCTCCCGGACGACGTCCTCTCCGGCAACGGCCTGCGCATCGCTGATGCGATCGCCAAGTCCATGCCGATCGTCGGCACCTACATCTCCATGTTCATGTTCGGTGGCGAGTTCCCGGGTCACGCGATCATCGGCCGCCTCTACATCGTGCACGTGCTGATCATCCCCGCGCTGATCCTGGTGATGATCGTGATTCACCTCTTCATGGTGGTCGTCCACAAGCACACCCAGTACCCCGGCCCCGGCCGCACTGAGGACAACGTGGTCGGTTTCCCCGTGGGCCCCATCTACGCGGCCAAGGCCGGGGGCTTCTTCTTCATCGTCTTCGGCATCCTCGCTGCCATTGCGGGCACCACGACGATCAACGCCATCTGGAACTACGGTCCCTACGATCCCTCCCCCGTGCAGGCCGGTTCGCAGCCTGACTGGTACATGGGCTTCTCCGACGGCGGACTGCGCCTGATGCCCGGCAACTGGCCGTTCTCCTGGGAGGTCAGCATCTTCGGCCTCGCGGTTCCGCTGGCGATCCTGTTGCCGCTGATCCCCATGGCTGGCATGTTCGTGGTCATGTTCGCCTGGCCCTGGATCGAGCGATGGGTCACTCGCGATGACCGTGTCCACAACATCCTGGACCGCCCCCGCAACGCGCCGTTCCGCACCGCGGTGGGTGCCGCAGGCATCACGTTCTACGCGGTGCAGATGATGGCCGCCAGCGGTGACCTCATTGCCACGCACTTCCACATGGCCGTGAACGACGTCATCTACTGGTTGCGCGCGCTGTACTTCCTCGGCCCGATCCTCGCGTTCATCATCGTTCGCCGGTTCTGCCTCTCCCTGCAGCGCAAGGACCGGGAGATTGTCCTCCACGGTCGCGAGTCTGGTCGTATCCAGGCCCTGCCCCACGGTGAGTTCGTAGAGGTTCACGAGCCGCTGAACGAGTACAAGCGGTACAAGCTGGTGGACTTCCAGGACCGCCCGGTCCTGCCAGCCCGTGCCAATGCCAAGGGCAAGGTCACCTCCTCCGAGAAGCTGCGTGGCCGCCTGAGCCGCCTGTTCTTCGAGGACCGTGTGGCTCCCGTGACACCGGCCGAGCTCGAGGCGGCACACGGCCACAGCCACGACGCGGAGCCCGTGGGTGTCGGAGCCGGTTCGCACCAGGGCGAGCTCGACAAGTAGCACCGCTCCCCCGTCGGACCCGGATGGGGCTCAGGAGGGCCCGTGGAGATCACTGATCTCCACGGGCCCTTTTCATGTCCACATCGCGACCACGCCGTGGACCGCGAGTGTAGCGGCAGGACCAGGCCCGGCCATGGGCCACAGGCCGGTGGGAGCGTTCCACGTTGGCGTGTGTGCAGTGCGGCGGGTACGACCGCATCCGATTCGGGGCGGGATCGCCCGCGCCTCGCAGTTGCCACACGGCGGGTGCAACCAGCAGGTACCACCATCACGCGTTGGGACTCGCTCGAAGGTGACACCATCCCGCGGGCCCGGACAGCCTCCGTGATGAAGTCGCCCCCCGGAGGCAGACACGCCCAAGGGCCGACCATCGGGCGCGACCGTCCCTTCGAGGACCGAATGACATGGTCAGTGTTCGTGCGGGTCAGTCCACCGGGGAGACGGGGATGAGATTGCCGTCCGGATTCGTAGCCGCGAATGTGTGGCCGAAGACGTCACCGTGCGGCTCCGTCGCGATGTGGACGCACTGTGAGACCCAACTCGTGAAGGTCTTGTCAACTGTGGAGGCCGGGCCGGTGCTCATCACAGCCCGAGCTTGCTCGTGCGGGGGGCGCTCGAGACGGCGTGTTCGGTGCGTCTGGTCCACGGGGCGAACAGGACGCCGGGGGCAACGTCGAAAGCCATGTAGCGCGACTGAAGACCACGACAGGACCTGTCATCTTTTTCTGAAAGGACTGCTCGGATTGCAGGCCTCGAAATTGCTGCGCCTCCTGCCGTTCCTGCAGACGCGCCAGCGCATGCCCACGACCGAGCACGCCGAGCGTCTGGAGGTGTCCCGGCGGACGGTGCTGCGGGATGTCGCGGCGTTGAAAGTTTCGAGTGCCTCAGACTGCCTGCGGTGCATGAGACGGCCGCGCGCAAAATCACCGTCCGTCAGACCGCGGCGTCCGGGGCCTCGAACGTGACGCGATTGGCTGACCTGGTAACGGTCGACAGCAGCGTGTGGCTGGTAGAGCCGAGTGCGGAAGTGGACATCACCGAACGTGCCTGGGCGCTTCGTCACCTATGCCGGATGCAAATCCAGTACACGCGCAGCGCTGACGGGCGGGCATCGCCCCGCATCGTCGACCCGTACGGGCTCGTAGCGACGTCGGGCCGCCGGTACCTCATCGCCGACGAGCAGGGCACCGGCCGGCTGTTCACTCTGGAACAGCTCTCGGACTGCACGCCGCTCGACGCACCGGCCGCCCTCCGGTCAGGTCATACGCGGCGCACCGTGTGGGCGGCGCTGAAAGAACGCGCCGAGTCGCCGGGTCGGGTGAGCGTGACCGTCCGCCTCCTAGAAAGCCGACTCGACCTCGTACGGTGCGTCAGCTCTTCCAGTTCGGCAACCACATCGAGATACTTCCCCCCGAAGGAGCACGCGAACGCATTCGTCAGATCGGGACGGACATGGCAGAGCGTCTCTCGCTCGAGTCCGACGACCGGTAAGCGAGATACCCGACCGTTGATCAACCTCCCTGCCCAGTGTTGCTATGAGCATCTTGGTGAAGAAGTAGCCGCAGCGCCGAGCGGTGACGTCCATGTCGAAAGCATTCGGGTTGACCTTGGTGCCCGCAAGGCCGTCAATCTCACGGCGCCCCACGCTTCTCGGCACCGACGCTGCTCTGGAGCACGGCGCGGCCAATGCCGTTGGACCTGACTGCGACCTGCGCTCCGCCCACACCGATCGGGACAGGCGCATCAGCTTACGCCCATTACGCCCCTGCCGTCACGAACTGCTCCATGGACCCTGGTATGTGGTCGCCTGCAGCACGTGGTGTCGGAGCTGCTCTGCAGTGCTCCTCTCTGTTGCGCGGAGACACGACGATGCCCGCCCCATTCGTGGATGGAGCGGGCATCGTCGCAAATCACGGTGCTCAGTGGTCGATCAGTGCGCGTGGTCTCCGCGGGAGTGCTCGAAGATCAGCCCCAGGAGGCCCAGCAGGGCCACAGGAGCGGCCAGGATGATGATCCACCAGCCAACGGCCAGCGCGGTCACGAACAACGCGCAGCCGATGCCGAGGAGCAGGGGCCACCAGCTCCACGGGGAGAAAGCACCGTAGTCGCCGGACATCTCCACGATCTCGCCGTCCTCGCGGTCCTCCGGCAGGCTGCCACCGGCGGAGCGCTGCACGAGCCAGAGGTAGATGACGAGCATGAAGCTCATGGCCGACAGAGCGAGGAGCGCCGGGAAGCCCGCGAGCTCCTGGAAGTCGGTCACGTATCCGTAGATGAACCCGACCACCAGGCAGAACACGGCCAGCATCAGGAACAGTTTGATGGTTGCTTTCATCGTCCGTTCCTCCCGGAACCGCCCACGAGGGGCATCTCGGCGTCGTACTGCTGGCTGGAAAACGCGGAGAGCTCCGGGTGGTGGAGGTCCAGCGCGGGCCGCTCAGAGCGGATGCGGGGCAGCGAAGTGAAGTTGTGGCGCGGGGGTGGGCAGGAGGTCGCCCACTCGAGAGAACCCCCGAAGCCCCAGGGATCATCCACCTCGACCTTTTTGGCGTTGCGGTGCGTGGTGTACACGTTCCAGAAGAACGGGATCATGGACACGCCCAGCAGCATGGAACCGACCGTCGAGAACTGATTCATCCAGGTGAATCCGTCCTCCGGCAGGTAGTCCGCGTAACGGCGGGGCATGCCGTCCACGCCCAGCCAGTGCTGGATGAGGAACGTCATGTGGAAGCCGACGAACAGCAGCCAGAAGTGGATCTTGCCGATGCGCTCGTTGAGCATCTTGCCGGTGAACTTGGGCCACCAGAAGTAGAAGCCCGCGAACATGCCGAACACGATGGTTCCGAAGATCACGTAGTGGAAGTGCGCCACCACGAAGTAGGTGTCCGAGACGTGGAAGTCCAGGGGCGGGGTCGCCAAGATGATGCCGGTCAGACCGCCGAACAGGAACGTGAAGAGGAAGCCCAGCACCCACAGAATGGGTGTCTCGAAGGTGAGCGAGCCCTGCCACATGGTGCCGATCCAGTTGAAGAACTTCACACCCGTGGGCACCGCGATCATCATCGTCATGAAGGAGAAGAAGCCCAGCGCCACAGCACCCGTGACGTACATGTGGTGTGCCCACACGGTGACGGACAGCGCCGCAATGGCGATGGTCGCGAAAACGAGGCCCTTGTAGCCGAAGATCGGCTTCCGGGAGAACACGGGGATGATCTCGGAGACGATGCCGAAGAACGGTAGCGCCAGCACATAGACCTCAGGGTGTCCGAAGAACCAGAAGAGGTGCTGCCAGAGGATGGCTCCACCGTTCTCAGCATCGAAGATGTGACCACCCAGTCGGCGGTCCATTCCCAGTGCGAACAGCGCGGAAGCCAGCGGCGGGAAGATCATGATGATGAGGATGGCGGTGATCAGCGTGGTCCAGGTGAACACGGGCATGCGCCACATGGTCATGCCGGGAGCGCGCATGCACACGATGGTGGTGATGAAGTTGACCCCACCGAGGATGGTGCCGAAGCCCTGCAGGCCCAAGCCGAAGACCCAGAGGTCACCGCCAACCCCTGGACTGAACGTGGTGCTGTTCAGAGGTGCGTAGGCGAACCAGCCGAAGGACGCGGCGCCCTGCGGGGACATGAAGCCGGAGACGGCCACGAGCGAGCCGAAGAGGAAGAACCAGAAGGCCAGCGCGTTCAGTCGCGGGAAGGCGACGTCCGGTGCGCCCAGCTGCAACGGGACGATCACGTTTGCGAAGCCGATGAACAGCGGGGTGCCGAACATCAGCAGCATGATCGTGCCGTGCATGGTGAACAGCTGGTTGTACTGGTCCTTCGTCTCGAGGATCTGCATGCCGGGCTCGAAGAGCTCCGCACGGATGAGCAGCGCCATAACGCCGCCCACGCAGAAGAAGATGAAGGACGAGATCAGGTACATGTACCCGATGGTCTTGTGGTCGGTCGAGGTGAGCCAGTTGACGATCACCTTGCCCTTGGAGCGTGGGACAACGCGGGGTGCGGCCGTGGCCGCGTCGTCCCGCGAGTATTCGAGCGTAGACATTGCCTATCCCCTAGTTGTTGGACGTTGCGTTGAGGTTCGGGTTGCGGTTGTACTCGTCGCCGACGATCCCCGTGTTGCCCTCGTCGCGCAGCTTCTGGATCTGGGCGTTGTACTCGTCCTTGCTCACGACGGACACGTTGAAGAGCATCTCGGAGTGGTACTCGCCGCACAGCTCGGCACACTTGCCGGCGAAGGTTCCCTCGCGACCGGTGGTGAAGCTCATGTAGTTCGTACGGCCCGGGACCATGTCGATCTTTTCGAGGAAGGCCGGGACCCAGAACGAGTGGATGACGTCGCGGGAGGAGATCTCCAGCTCGACCTTGCTGTCCGCCGGGAGGTACAGAGTCGGCAGGGTCTCCTCGACACCGGGCTCACCCGTGAGGTGCGCCTGCACGCCCTGGTAGTGGACGTCCTCGTCGAGGTAGTTGAAGTCCCACGCCCACTGCTTGCCGTACACCTGGATCTTCGCGTCGGGATTGTCGAAGCGGTCGGTGATGGCGGTCTGCGTACGGAAGGAGAAGAAGAACAGGCTCACGATCAGCGCGATGGGGACGATCGTGTAGAAGATCTCCAGCGGGGCGTTGTATGCGAGCTGACGAGGGTAACCGGTCTCATTCTTGCGCCGGCGGTAGGCGACCATGCACCAGAGCATGAGACCCCACACCACGAGGCCAACGCTCAGTGCCGCGATCCAGGAACCGATCCACAGGTCCATGACCTGGTCAGCGTTGTCGGTGGTACCCCGTTCAGTGGGCAGGAAGCCCACCTTCGACTGCTCCGAGCACGCGGTGAGCGAGATCGTCGCCAGGACTGCCACTGCCGAGACCTTCAGCGCTCGGCCGCGGCGGGTGCCGGTTCGAGTTTGCGAACTCACAGACGGCCCTTCCTCTTCTGTACGTGGGTTCGGCATCGGCCCTGCGCGAGGGCAGAGAGGACACGTCGCCCGTTAATGGTTCTCCCTAGGAAGCTTACCCCTCAGCCCCTCCATGTGCTGACACTGTGTCAGCACGCCGTGTCGCCCGGGAATCCGGGCCCGGAGCTCGTTAAAACCGCTTCCACGCGGGCCCGCGACATCGTGATCTGCGCCGGGCAAGGCAGCTGCGGAACCACCCCGGACACGGAGAGCGGGGGTGTACCCGGCCCGTGGGCCGTGCACACCCCCGCTGCTGCGCGGTGTCCCCGCGGGGACTCAGTGGAAGGAGTCGCCGCACGCGCAGGAGCCCTGCGCGTTGGGGTTGTCGATCGAGAAGCCCTGCTTGGAGATGGTGTCCTCGAAGTCCACCGTGGAACCGCTGAGGTAGGGGACGCTCATCTTGTCCACGATGACCTCCACTCCCCCGAAGTCGCGCACGTGGTCGCCGTCCAGGACACGCTCGTCGAAGTAGAGCTGGTAGATCAGCCCAGAGCAGCCACCGGGCTGAACAGCCACGCGCAGCCGGAGGTCGGTGCGGCCCTCCTGCTCGAGGAGGTCGCGGACCTTCTGCGCGGCGTTGTCGGTGAGCAGCACCTCGTGGGTGGGCAGGTCCTGCATGGTCTCGTTGTCGGTCGTGACGCTCATGGTGCTCACTTTCTGTTCGACCCTGGGCTCACCCCGGGGTGCTGTCTGACCCTTCTGCCAATTCGAACGTCCAGGTGGGAGGAATCATTCCGTTCCCGGCGCGCCCTGTTCCGCGAGTGCCGCGAGGACCAGTGCCTCCGCGGTGACGGCGTGCAGGAAGTCCTCAATGTGCAGGGACTCGTTGGCGCTGTGGGCGCGGGTGTCTGGGTCCTCGATTCCGGTGATCAGGATCTGCGCCTCAGGATACGCCCGCGTGAGGGTGGCGGTGAAGGGGATGGAGCCTCCCATGCCGGCGGTCACGGCGGGGCGGCCCCATGCCTGCTCGAAGGCCCACAGGGCGATCTGCGAGCTCGTGGCCTCGGTGTCCGCGCTGAAGGCCGGGCCGGTCTCCTCGAGCTCGAAGCTCACGTGGGCGCCGAACGGCGCGTTGTCCTCGACGTGCTTGCGCAGCGCCTGTGCCGCCTCCTTCGGATCCTGACCCGGAGCGATCCGCAGGCTTAGTTTGGCGCGCGCCGTCGCGGCGATGGTGTTTGACGCCTTGTCCACCTCGGTGACGTCGATGCCGGTGACCGACAGCGCCGGCTGGGTCCACAGCCGGGACGAGATGGAGCCGCGCCCGGTCAGCTGCACTCCGTCAAGCACTCCGGCGTCCGCGCGGAAGCGGGTCTCGTCGTAGTCGACGTCCGTGTGGTCCTCGCTCAGCAGCCCCTCGATGGCCACTGCGCCGTCGTCGTCGTGAAGGGTGGCGATCAGTCGGGAGAGCACCGTGGGGGCATCCAGGACCGGGCCGCCGAACATGCCGGAGTGGACGGCGTGGTCCAGCACCTGGACCTCCACCACGCCGCCGACGACGCCGCGCAGGCTCGTGGTCAGCGCGGGCACCCCGACCTCCCAGTTGGCGGAGTCCGCGATCACGATGACGTCCGCCGCGAGCTTGTCCCGGTGGGCATCGAGGAAGGCCTCGAAGCCGGGCGAACCAGCTTCCTCCTCCCCCTCGACGAAGACGGAGATCCCGAGCCCGGGCTCGCTTCCCGCCTGCTCGAAGAACGCGCGCAGGGCACCCACGTGGGCCATCACACCGGCCTTGTCGTCCGCGGCGCCGCGTCCCCACAGCCGCCCGCTCTTCTCGACGGCCTCGAAAGGCTCGGTCTCCCACAGCTCGCGTCTGCCCGGGGGCTGCACGTCGTGGTGCGCATAGAGCAGGATCGTGGGGAATCCGGTGGCCGCGGCCTTGCGGGCGACGACCGCGGGGTGGCCCGGCTTCTCGTCCGGGGCGGTGGGGACCCGCAGCACCTCGACGTCGTCGAAGGGCAGTTCGCGCAGCAGCCCGGCGACGGCGTCCGCGCTGCGGTCGAGGTCCGCGGAGTCGAATGAGTCCCAGGCGATGCCCGGGATCGCCACGAGGGCGCTGAGGTCCGCGAGCAGCTCCGCTCGCGAATCGACGACGCGGCGACGCAGTGCGCCCACCGTCTGTGAACTGGGGCGGGTGAAGTCTGTGCTCATGGTCCCAGCGTAGACGGGACACCTGGGCACCGGCAGGTCACGCGGGCGGAAAGGCCGCTGCCCTCCGTTAGGCTGGTCGGGTGTTTGGACGCAAGAAGGCAGATCAATCCTCGGGTTCCACCGCAGTGCGCGCCACGGCCGTGAAGGACTCCACCGACTCCTCCGTGCGGGGTGCGCAGAGCGCCGCCACGGGCGGAAAGAAGGGTCGGCCCACGCCCACCCGAAGGGAGCAGGAGGCCGCGCGCCGTCGCCCCCTGATCCCGGAGGACCGCAAGGCTGCAAAGGAGGAGTCGAAGCAGCTCGAACGGGAGCGCCGAGCGCAGGCCCAGGCGGGCATGGCCGCGGGCGACGAGCGTTACCTGGGTCCGCGCGACGCCGGGCCCCAGCGTCGTTTTGCGCGCGACTGGGTGGACTCACGGTTCAACATCGGCGAGTACGTGCTGATCGTGCTGCTGCTCATCTTGGTGGTGATGTTCCTGCCGCTGCAGTCCGCCGCTCTGACCCTGATCTACATGGTCTACGGGTACATCGTGCTGTGCGTGGTCGACGCCGCCATCACCACCACGCGCATGCACTCGGCCCTGCGCCGCAAGTTCGGCACGGTGCAGCGCGGCACCCGCTGGTACGCCGCCATGCGCACCTTCACCATCCGCCGTCTGCGCCTGCCCAAGCCACAGGTGCGCCGCGGTGAGCGCCCCGCCTGATCCACCACGGGCCGTTGTGCCCGTCATCTGCCATGACGATGGGCCGGACCACCGAGCGGTGGACCGGCCCTTCGTCACGACAACAGCTGGGGATCTCAGCGGCCCCGGCGCGCTGCCTTCACCAGGCCCCGGTTGATCCGCGCCGCCCAGAACGGCCCCTCGTAGAGGAACGCCGTGTAGCCCTGGACGAGCGAGGCGCCGGCATCCAGCCGCTCCTGGACGTCCTGGGCCGTGGTCACTCCGCCCACGGAAACGAGGACCAGGCGGTCACCCACGTGCTCGCGCAGCAGGTGCAGCACCTCCAGGGAACGACGCCGCAGCGGGGCCCCCGAGAGTCCGCCCGCGCCGTCCGCGGCCACCTCTTCGGCGGGGGTCCGCAGCCCCAGCCCCTCGCGGGCGATCGTCGTGTTGGTGGCGACGATGCCATCCAGGCCCAGGTCCAGGGCAAGGTCCGCCACCGCGAGGACGTCCTCATCCGCGAGGTCCGGCGCGATCTTCACCAGCAGCGGCACCCGGCGTGACGTGACGCGGTCCGCCTCTTCCCGCACAGCCCCCAGCAGCGGCCGCAGGGCGTCGAGCTCCTGGAGCTGTCGTAGTCCGGGCGTGTTGGGCGAGGACACGTTGACCACGAGGTAGTCCGCGTAGGGCGCGAGGACGCGCGTGCTGTGGACGTAGTCCTCCGTGGCGTCCTCGAGCCCCACGGCCTTCGTCTTGCCGATGTTCACGCCGACCACCGGGCGGGGCCTGCTCGTGCGAATTGCCCGTCCCGCGAGGCTCTGCAGCGCCGAGACGACCCGGGGGGCCACGGCCTGTGCACCGTCGTTGTTGAAGCCCATCCGGTTGATGACGGCCCGGTCCGCCACAAGCCGGAACAGCCGCGGGCGGGGATTGCCGGGCTGTCCCTGGCCGGTAACGGTGCCGATCTCCACGTGGCCGAAGCCGAGGTCCGTGAGCGCGTGGGTTCCCGTGGCTCCCTTGTCGAAGCCCGCGGCCAGCCCGAAGGGTGAGGGGAACGTGAGGCCCATGACCTGCACCTCGCTGCCGGGTGCCGGTGCCGTCACCCGGCTCAGTACACGGCCCAGACCGCAACGGTGGGCGAGCTTGATCCCGGCGAAGCCCAGCGTGTGGGCGAGCTCGGGGTCCATCCAGGAGAAAGCGACTCTGAAGAAGGTGGGATACACACGCATGGGAGCATTTTTCCACACGGGCGCCTGTGCGCCGCTCTCCCTTTGAGTGGGGAGCCATCCTCCATGCGGGGAGGACGGAAGGCAAGTAATCATAGTTTCAGGTGAAGGTTGACATATATATTTTGAGTTTCAGCAAAACCTTCATCCTCCGTGTGGGATGTGGTGGGCTACTCCCCCGGTTCAGCGTCCGGTGCGCGGTCCACCGCTCCGCCATAGCGGCGGTCGCGGTCCACGTAGTCCTCGACCGCGCGCCACAGCACCCGCCGGTCCACGTCGGGCCACAGGACGTCTAGGAACACCATCTCCGCGTATGCCGACTGCCACAGCATGAAGTTGGACAGCCGCTGCTCCCCCGAGGAGCGCAGGAATATGTCCACGTCCGGCAACTGGGGCTCGTCCAGGTAGCGCTGGACGGTGGCCTCGGTGATGGACCCCGGTTTGAGCCGTCCCTCCGCGGCATCACGGGCCATCGCGGCCGCGGCGTCCGCGATCTCGGCCCGTCCGCCGTAGTTCACACACATGGTCAGGGTGATGACGTCATTGTCCTGCGTCTCCTGCTCCGCGGTCTCCAACCGCTTGATGACCGAGCCCCACAGCCGGGGTCGGCGCCCGGCCCACCGGACCTTGATCCCCCACTCCTGGAACGTGGACAGCTGACGTGCCATGACGTCCCCCGTGAAGTTCATGAGAAAGGCCACCTCCGCCGGGGAACGCTTCCAGTTCTCCGTGGAGAACGCATAGGCGGAGACATAGGGGATTCCCAGCTCGATCGCACCGGCCACCACCTCCATGAGCGCGCGCTCCCCCGCGCGGTGCCCCTCGGTGCGCGGCAGCCCGCGCTCATTGGCCCATCTCCCGTTGCCGTCCATCACGAGCGCCACGTGCTGCGGCAGGGCGGCGCGCTCCAGGGCGGGCGCGGTGGCGCCGCTCGGGTGCAGGGGTGGCGGGGAGAAGCGGTTCACGCGGGAGTCCTCTCAACGGGGGTGCGATGTCGTCTCCACCCTAGGACGTTCACGGCCAGCTCCGCGCGGCCATGCCGGGCGGGGCTTCACGCCTTGGCGCAGCCGTTGCAGGCCGTCAAGGGCTCACGCCTCCCTGCCACCGCCGCCGGGCTCCGACGTTCGCGTGACCGTTGCGTGCCGAGCTCAGGCCTCCCCGCGGTCCACGAGAGCCAGGGCCTTCACCGTGCGTTCCATGTGCCACTGCACGTACGCGGCCACCAGGCCGGCGGCGGCGCGTGCGGTGCGAGGGTCCGCGGCGTCGACCACGGGCCAGTCTCCCCGCAACAGACCGTCCAGCAGCACGAACGTCGAGGGGCTCGGCGCCGCTGCCCCCGGTGGCCGGCACTGCGGGCACACGGCCCCGCCGAGAGCGGCTGAGAACGAACGGTGCGGTCCCGGCGCCCCGCACCGGGCGCAGTCCACGAAGCTCGGCGACCAGCCGGCGAGGGACACGGCGCGCAGGAGGTAGGAGTCCAAGATGCGCCCCGGCGGGTGCAGCCCGCGGGCCACCGCGGAGAAGGCCCCCGTGAGCAGGCGGAAGTGCTGGGCTGCGGTGTCGTAGTCGTCCGCGGTGAGCTTCTCGGCGGTCTCCGCCATGGCGGCCGCGGCCGTGTAGCGCTCGTAGTCGGCCACGATGCGCTCGCCGTAGGACCGCATGCCCACGGCCTGGGAGACGATGTCCAGCGTGCGGCCGTGCACCAGCTGCACCCGCGCCACGTTGAACGGTTCAAGCCTGGCGCCGAAGCGCGAGGTGGTACGTCGCACCCCCTTGGCCACGGCCCGCACCTGTCCGTGCTCCGACGTCAGCAGGATCACGATCCGGTCAGCCTCGCCCAGCTTGTACGTGCGCAGCACCACGGCGTCGTCGCTGTAGGAACGCGAAGCGAAGGTTGAGCGGGCCACAGCGTCATTGTGCCACCCGGTTCGGACACGACGACGCCCCGTCCCCGGCAGAGCCCACACCGTACCTGTCGCGGGCCGTAACGGTGGCGTGCTTCACCGGCCCCGCGCAGCAACTGTTGGTGTCGCAGTGGTTGGGGCGACCGGCCGACGGTGCCCGGGCGGTGCCTCGAAGACGGTACCGTGCGGCGGCGTCGTCCACGACGGATGGAGAAGGGGACCCCGGCCCACCGGGGCCGGGGTCCCCTGCGCTCACGGAAAGGTGATCAGGCCTGCCCCGCCAGCTGGGCGTCCCGGACGGCGCGGTTCACCCCGGAGATCACGGCCTTGAGCGAGGCTCGGGTGGTGTTGTTGTCCATCCCGGCACCCCACAGCACGCGGTCACCCACGGCCAGCTCCACGTAGCTAGCGGCCTGCGCGTTGGCCGCGGCGGAGAGCGTGTGCTCGGTGTAGTCCAGCAGCCGCACGTCCACGCCCTCCTCGTTGAACAGGTTGATCAGCGCGTCGATCGGGCCTGTGCCGTGGGCGCTGCGCTCGCGGTGCTCGCCACCGACGTCCAGGCCGATCTCCAGCACAGTGTTTCCCTCATCCTCCGCGTGGGTGGAGATGGACGTGATCCGGTAGTGACCCCATGTCCCCTCGCCGTCCACCTTGGCGGGCAGGTACTCGTCCGAGAAGATCTTCCACAGCTGCTGGGCCGTGACCTCCGAGCCGGAAGTCTCCGTGAACTTCTGCACCACACCGGAGAACTCGATCTGTGCGCGGCGCGGCAGGTCGATCCCGTACTCGCTCTTGAGCAGGTAGGCCACGCCGCCCTTGCCAGACTGCGAGTTCACACGGATCACGGCCTCGTAGCTGCGGCCCACGTCCTTGGGGTCGATCGGCAGGTACGGAACGGCCCACTCGAGGTCGTCCACGGCCACGCCCTGGGCCTGGGCATCCTGCTGCATGGACTCGAAGCCCTTCTTGATCGCGTCCTGGTGCGAGCCGGAGAACGCGGTGAAGACGAGGTCCCCGCCGTAGGGGCTGCGCTCCGGAACGGGCAGCTGGTTGCAGCGCTCCACGGTGCGGCGGATCTCCTCGATGTCCGAGAAGTCGATCTGCGGGTCCACACCCTGCGTCAGCAGGTTCAGGCCCAGGGTCACCAGGTCCACGTTGCCCGTCCGCTCACCATTGCCGAACAGGCACCCCTCAATGCGGTCCGCGCCGGCCAGGTAGCCCAGCTCGGCGGCGGCAACCCCGGTGCCGCGGTCGTTGTGGGGGTGCAGGGAGAGGATGATGTCCTCCCGCTGGTAAAGGTGCCGGCCCATCCACTCGATCGAGTCCGCATAGACGTTGGGGGTGGCCATCTCCACCGTAGCCGGCAGGTTGACGATCATCTTGCGGCCGTTGCCGATCTCGAAGGTCTCCGCCACCTCGTTGCAGATCCGGGCGGCGAACTCCAGCTCGGTGCCCGTGTAGGACTCCGGCGAGTACTCGTAGGTGACGGCGGTGTGCTTGAGCTGCTCCTCGTACTTGCGGCACAGCCGGGCTCCAGTGAGGGCGATGTCCACGATGCCGTCCATGTCCTGCTTGAACACCACGCGCCGCTGCAGCGTGGAAGTGGAGTTGTACAGGTGCACAATCGCGTGCGGGGCGCCGTCGATGGCCTCGTACGTGCGTTCGATCAGGTGCTCGCGGGACTGCGTCAGCACCTGGATGGAGACGTCCTCGGGAATGTGGTCACCCTCGACCAGGGTGCGCACGAAGTCGAAGTCCGTCTGCGAGGCCGAGGGGAAACCAACCTCGATCTCCTTGTAGCCCATGCGCACAAGCAGCTGGAACATCTGCAGCTTGCGCTCGGAGTTCATGGGATCGATCAGCGCCTGGTTGCCGTCACGAAGGTCCACGGCGCACCAGCGCGGCGCCGTTGTCGCCACCTTGTCCGGCCACGTGCGGTCGGACATGTCGAACGGGAACTTCTGGTGGTACGGGGAGTACTTGTGAACCGGCATGCCGGAGGGGCGTTGCACATTCTTCACGGGAGGGGGCCTTTCGATCTGTGACTGTGGGCCGGCACCACGGAACTCCGCAGCGGGTGGTCGGCCGTCAATAGGATCGTTCAGGCCCCGCTGCGGCACATAAGCACGAGTCGCTTCATGTCCTGCCGCATGTGATCCAACGTACCACTAGGCACGTTGGCCCCCGGCCCCGTTACTCGTCCGCAGTCGCCTGGCACGTGAACTGCTCGGCCGTCTGGCCCTGCAGGTCGTCCGGGAGGGACAGGTTCTTGTCCATCCTTTCCCCACTCACGAAGTCCTGGCCCACGGCCACCTCCACACCCGTGACCTCGTAGGAGGCGGTGAGCTGGCTCGCGGAGACGTTGAGGAGTTCGGCGACGTCATCCGCCGCGGCCGCCCAGTTCGGGTTGTAGAAGATCTGCGTGGCGGAGAGCTGCGCACCGGACTTCTCGGTGGCGGCGTGGTCGTATCCGGCCTTCTTCAGCACCGAGACGAGCTGGCTGTCCCGGCCCCCGGCGTCCGAGCGGTTGGAGACGGCCAGCGGCACCGTGGCGGGGTCCAGCGCGGGCCCTGTGGCGCTCGGTGTGGCGGACGGGGAAGACGTCGCCCCGGCCGTCGAGTGACCGGCCCCGCTGCCGGAGGTCGCGGCGTCCGAGGACTCACCGCTCGGGGACGCGGAAGTGCCGTCCTGCGCCCGCGTGACCGAGACGTCGTCGCGCAACGTGGCGAAGAGCTTCTCGGCGCCCTTCTCGTCCAGCTGCAGCCGGTTCGGGTCCTCGGGGTAGACCTCGGTCGGGGCCGTGACGAACGCGATCTTCCCGGGGTCGATGCCGTTGAACGTGCGCGCGATGCCCACGAGCGTGGGGATCGAGGTGAGACCCGAGTCCACGTGCAGGTTCTGGGTCATGACCTCCGCGATGTGGTAGAGCTCCGGGAGGTTCGTGAGGGTCCCGTCGGACTGGATCTTGCGCGTCAGGGACGCCAGGAACGACTGCTGGGAGCGGATCCTGGCCTCGTCCCCACCGTTGCCGAACGCCGCGCGGGAGCGCAGGAACGCCAGCGCCTGTTCGCCCTCCACGGAGGAGATGCCCGCGGGCAGCTTCAGCCCGGACTTCGGATCGTCCACGGCGTTGTTCACGCACACCTCGACGCCGCCCACCGCGGAGGAGAGCTCCTTCACGGCGTTGAAGTCCGCGAGCATGAAGTGGTCGATGTTGACGCCCGTGAGCTCGTTGATGGCCGCCACGGTGCAGCCGGGTCCGCCGCGCTCCACCGCGCTGTTGAGCATGTCCGTCTCCGCGGCGTAAACCTTGCCGGAGTCCGGGTCCGTGCACTGCGGGATCTCCACCATCAGGTCCCGGGGAAAGGACACCACGGTCACGGCATCCCTGCTCTGCGTGACGTGCAGGAGCATCATCACGTCCGTGCGGCCTTCGGAGTCGTCCTTGCTGCCGTACTCGGAGTTGCCCGTGCCGCTGCGGGTGTCCGAGCCCATCACGAGGATGTCGAGCGGGCCGTCGTCCACTGCCTCCGCGCCGTCGGAGAGGTTCAGGGGGCTGGACTGCAGGTTTCCCGTCAGCCGCAGCGCGGCAATACCACCGATCCCGATTGCCGCGATCAGGGCGAGGACCGCCAGGATCACGGCGATCCTGCGGGCGGAGGCACGGTGCTCACGGGCCCTGTGGTGGCGCCCGGTCTGCCGCAGGTCGAAGGGCTCCCCCTCCCGGTTCGTGCGACGTGCCGGGTGCGTGACCCAAGGCGCCGTGGTCTCCTGCGCGCGGCGACCGCGACGGGGTGCTGAGCTGGGATCCACCGGTGACGTCTCCTGCAGTCTTTCGCTGTCTGGGGCGGGGCCGGGGGCGGCGCCCCGACCGCTCGGCCACGATACGCCCCGTCCCTCCGTGTGCGGTGTGGGCGGGGTCAGAATCCCAGCTTGGACAGCTGCTTGGGATCCCGCTGCCACTCCTTGGCGACCTTGACGTGCAGGTCCAGGTAGATGCGCGTGCCCAGCAGTGCCTCGATCTGCTCGCGCGCCTTGGTCCCGATCTCCCGCAGCCGCGCACCGCGCTTGCCGATCACGATGGCCTTCTGCGAGGACCGCTCCACGTACACGCTCGCGTGCACGTCCAGCATGGGGTTCTCGGGCGAGCGGCCTTCCCGTTCGGAGACCTCGTCCACGACCACGGCGAGCGAGTGTGGCAGCTCGTCGTGCACGCCCTCCAGTGCGGCCTCGCGGATCAGCTCGGCCATCATGGTGACCTCTGGCTCGTCCGTGAGGTCACCCTCGGGGTACAGCGGCGGAGAGACCGGCATCAGAGACACGAGCAGCTCTGCCAGCTCGTCCATCTGGTAGCCGTCCGTTGCGCTCACGGGGATCACGTGGGCCCAGCCGGCGTCCTGGTCCTCCGTGGCGGGTGCCTTCTCCGACCGGGAGCCTGTGCCGCCCGACGACGCCGCGGCGCGCCGTCGTCGCCGTGCCTCGCGCTGGGCGCGCTCCTCGGACACGACCTCGCGGCCCAGCTCGCTCACGGCGATCAGCTGCTCGGCGAGCCGGTCCTGGGGCACGAGGTCCGCCTTGGTGACGATCGCGACCACGGGGGTGCTGCTCACGGCGGCCACGACCTGCTGGGCGATGAAGCGGTCCCCGGGGCCCACCTTTTGATCCGCGGGAACGCAGAACCCGATGACATCCACCTGGCTCAGGGTCTCCGCGACCACGTCGTTCAGCCGCTGCCCCAGCAGAGTCCGGGGCCGGTGCAGGCCCGGCGTGTCGACGAGGATCAGCTGCCCGTCCGGGCGGTGCACGATGCCTCGGATGGTGTGGCGCGTGGTCTGTGGACGGTTGGACGTGATGGCCACCTTGCGGCCCACCAGAGCGTTGGTCAGGGTGGACTTGCCCACGTTGGGCCTGCCCACGAACACGGCGAAGCCGGCCCGGAAGTCCGCGCCGTGCTCGGCGGTGGTGTCGTGCATCATGGTGTGTCCTCGCTCCTGCGTTCGATCGGGGTGCGCCTGTGGGGACAGCGCGCGGGGTCCTGCGGCTGCCCGGGGTGTGGCACCGGCGTCACGTCATGGTCTCCACGGGGGCATCGCGGCCCAGGAACTCCTCGAGCAGCGCGCGCTGGGCGGCGAACATCCGGGCGCGCTCCTCCTCCTGCGCGTGGTCGTGGCCTAGCAGGTGCAGCAGCGAGTGCGCCGTGAGCAGGCACAGCTCGTCCTGCGTGCTGTGCCCCGCGGCCTGCGCCTGGCGCTGCGCCACGGGCGGGCACAGCACCACGTCCCCGAGGACGCCCAGGCTGGGCTCCTCCGGGGTGCCCTCGCGCAACTCGTCCATGGGGAAGGACATCACGTCCGTGGCACCGGGCAGGTCCAGCCACTGCTCGTGCAGCTCGGCCATGCGCTGTTCGTCCACCACCGCGATCGAGACCTCGGTCTCAGGGTGGAGGTGCCACCGGGTGAAGGCGAGGTCCACGAGGGCCGCCAGCTGGTCCGTGTCCACCGCGCGGTAGCACTCCTCGAACCCTTCGAGCTCCTGCGGTCCGTCCCACGGCAGGTCGAACGAGACGCTCACAGCGCGCCACCCGCCGGCCCCGTGGCCTGGTCCGCTCCTGCTCCGTCGGCCCCAGCTCGCTCACCAGCAGCGCCCGCCCGGTGCACGGCCGCCGCACGGCGGTCCTCCTTGCGGTGCGCGCGCTCCATGCGGTGCCGGTTGGTGGTGTCGAACTGGTCGTAAGCGGCCACGATCTCCCCCACCAGCTCGTGGCGCACCACGTCCTCGGCGGTCAGCTCGCAGAACGCGATGTCGTCGATCTTTCCCAGCACGTGCTGCACCTGACGCAACCCGGACTTCGTGGAGCCCGGCAGGTCCACCTGGGTGACGTCCCCGGTGACCACGATGCGCGAGCCGAAGCCCAGCCGCGTGAGGAACATCTTCATCTGCTCGGGAGTGGTGTTCTGAGCCTCGTCCAGGATCACGAAGGCGTCGTTGAGGGTGCGCCCGCGCATGTAGGCCAGCGGAGCCACCTCGATGGCCCCCGCCTCCATGAGCCGCGGGATGGACTCGGGATCCATCATGTCGTGCAGCGCGTCGTAGAGCGGGCGCAGGTAGGGGTCGATCTTGTCGTTGAGCGAGCCCGGGAGGAAGCCCAGGCGCTCGCCGGCCTCCACCGCGGGGCGCGTGAGGATGATCCGGTTCACCTCCTTGGCCTGCAGCGCGCGCACGGCCTTGGCCATGGCCAGGTAGGTCTTGCCCGTGCCTGCCGGTCCGATTCCGAAGACCACGGTGTGCTCGTCGATCGCGTCCACGTACGTCTTCTGGTTCACCGTCTTGGGGCGGATGGTGCGGCCCCGGGTGGAGAGGATGCTCGTGGACAGTGCGCTCGCCGGGCGCACCTGCTGGGACTCGCGCATCATGCGGGCCACACGCAGCACGGTGCGCTCCGTGATCTCCGTGCCGCGCAGCGCCATCGCCAGCAGCTCCTCGAGCAGGGATGCCGCCAGCCGGGTGTCGAGCACGGGGCCCTCGAGGGCGACATCGAGGTCCCGCACGGTCATGCGCACGGCCGGGAACTCGCCCTCGAGGAGCCTCAGCGTCGAATCCGCCTGGCCCAGGCACCGCACGGCGGTGTCCCGGTCCGGCATGTGCACGGTCACACGGGTACTTTCACTGGGTGCAGCGGTCAGTGGTTTCATCCCCTCGGGTTGTTCTCTCATCGGGCACCAGCCTACCGGTCCCCTCCGACGCGCCGTCCGCCACGGTCCCGGGTTGCAATCGGGTAACGGTCCGCGCCACGGGCTCCCGGAGTTCGCGCGCACCCCCGCCGGTCGGTATCTTGTGAAGCCGTGAAATCATGCCGCCGGTGCCACACCGCGCGGTCCCACCCTCCAGGTTCTGTGTCGGAGAGGTGGGAACACGACGTCGCCGTGGCGCGGTCCCTGACCCCGCACCCGTCACCGAGGGCCCGGAGGAGGGCGAGCACCGCGTGAGACCGCGCCGCCGCGTACCACCGCGCACACCCCGCCGCTGGAGCCTCGCCGCGCTCGCTGTGGTCGCGTCCGTGGCGCTGGCCGGGTGCGGCACGGCCGCGGACCGCCCGGACGACAACTCCGCGGCCGCACCGGGAATCGGCGCGGCACCGGGCACCACGGACGAGGCGCTCGGCGGCGTGGCCACCGAGCAGGCCCCCATCTACTGGGTCGGCACGGGTGACCAGTCCGGCTACCTGTTCCGTGAGTTCCGCAACCCCGAGGACACGAGCACAGCGGACCCGGTGGCACGCGCCGCTGCCATGGTGACCCGTGCCACCCCCATGGACCCCGACTACCGCACGCTGTGGTCCCCCGTGAGCACGGTGGGAACCTCGGTGTCCCCGGACGGCATCATCACCGTGGACCTGCCCGCGGCGGCGTTCGGCACGCAGCTGTCCGAGAAGGACGCCCAGATGGCGCTGCAGCAGATGGTGTACACGGTCTCCGCGGCCGCCGTGACCGCGGGACTTTTGGACGCCTCCACCGCCAAGGAGGTCCGCATCCTGGTGGACGGGCGCACCGGGTTCTCGGCGTTCGGCTCCGTGGACCTCTCCGATCCGCTGACCCGCGACACGTCCCTGGCCGCGCCCGTGTGGCTCATCGACCCCCAGACGGACGCGGACCCCGGCAGTCCCCTGACCGTGTTCCTGCGCGTTCTGCCCGCGGTGCACGACGTCCGCTGGGAGGTCACGCAGGACGAGCGCACAGTGCGCAGCGGCACGGTCGCCGCGGCCTCCCCCGGCTCGGACCCCACTGTCGGCACCGAGCTGCGGACCACCATCGACCTGGACCCGGGCGAGTACACGGTGCGGGTCGCGGGAACAAACGACCAGGGCACCGTGCTCGTGGACGACCACGTGATCACCGTCGCTGCCACGCGCTGAGGCGCATCCGCCGTACGCGGGCGCGCGACGTCGTCGTCATGCCGTCCCGACGAGGCGCGGGTGGCGTCCCCGGCATGCTGCTCCCCCGAGATCCCGGGGTTCGTCCCACCCAGCCCCTCCCGCGGAGGGGGCGCTCAGCCCCAGAGGCCCAGGACAGAGTGCAGCGCGGCCAGGGCGGCCGGCCCGGCGGTGGCCGAGCGCATGACCGTGTCCCCGAGGCGCAGCGTGTGGGCCCCGGCCTCGGTGAGCAGCTGCGTCTCCGCATCGCTGATGCCGCCCTCCGGCCCGACCACCACGGCGATCCGGGTCCGCTCCCGCCAGGCGGTGACGTCGTGCCCGGACCACGCGGTGGAGGCGGTCTCGTGCAGCACGAGCCACAGGGTCTCCGTGTCCTCCGCCACGAGCCGCGCGAGGGCGGCGGTGTCCACCCACTGCTCCCGCCGCGGCCAGTGCGCGCGCCGGGACTGCTTGGCGGCCGCGCACAGGGTGGCGTCCCACTTGGCCATGGTCTTGGCGGCACGGTCCCCGCGCAGCCGCACGATGCTGCGCTCTGCCTGCCACGGGATCACGCAGTCCACACCGAGCTCGGTGGCGGTCTCCGCGGCCTGCAGGTCCCGGTCCCCTTTGGCCAGCGCCTGGACGAGCGTGAGGCGCGGCGCCGGCGGCTCCTCGTGCGCCACGGAGTCCACGGTGACGCTCATGCGGTCCTTCTCCCCCGCGACGAACGTGCACACCGCGCGGGTGCCGCGGCCGTCCACGAGGTCCAGGGACGCGCCCGCGCGCAGCCGGCGAACGGTCACGGCGTGACGGGCCTCGGGGCCGACGACGTCGAGGACCTCGCCGGGGTGCGCCCCGGTGAGGTCCTCGCGGTGGAAGACGGGATTCGTCACAGGTCGTTGAACCGGTCCCGCAGCCGGGAGAAGAACCCGCCGGAGTGGGAGGTGCTCACGGTGGTGCCGTCGTGGGCCTGCTCCTCGCGCAGCTCCGCCAGCCGTTCCACGAGTTCACGCTGCTCGCCGGTGAGGTCCCGAGGCGTCTCGACCTCGAAGTGCACCTGCAGGTCCCCGCGACCCTTGCCGCGCAGGTGGGTGACGCCGAGGTCGTCCAGCGTGATGGTGGCACCGGACTGGGTTCCGGGGACCACGTCCACGCTGCGCGTGCCGTCGAAAGTTTCCAGCGTCACGGTGGTGCCGAGTGCCGCGGCGGTCATGGGGATCCGCAGCCGCGCGTGCAGGTCGTCGCCCTCGCGCACGAACGTGGGGTCCGGGTCCACCTTCAGCTCCACGAAGAGGTCGCCGTTGGGTCCGCCGGCCGTGCCGGCCTCGCCCTGACCGCCCAGGCGGATCCGGTTGCCGGACTGGATGCCGGCGGGGATCTTCACCGTGAGGGGGCGGCGGTCGCGCACGCGGCCCTCGCCGTAACACTCGTGGCACGGGTGCTCGATCACGGTGCCGAAGCCGTTGCACTGCGAGCAGGGCGCCTGCGTGGTGACCATGCCCAGGATGGACTGCCGCTGGTACTGCATGTGGCCGGAGCCGTGGCACATGGTGCACGTGGTGGGGCTCGTGCCGGGCTGGCAGCACGTCCCCTCGCACGTGGGGCACGTGACCGCGGTGTCGACGGTGATGTCCTTCTCCACTCCGAAAACGGCGTCCTTCAGGGAGATGCGCACGTTGATCAGGGCGTCCTGGCCCTGTCGCGTGCGGGACTGGGGGCCCCGCTGGCCGCCGGAGCCCGCGCCCTGGAAGAACGTCTCAAAGATGTCCGAGAAGCCGAACCCGCTGCCGGGGAAGCCTCCGCCGAAGCCGGTGTCCGTGCCGTTCTCGTTGCCCGTGGCGTCGTACACGCGGCGCTTGTCCGGGTCCGACAGGACGTCGTTGGCGTGCGAGACGCGCTTGAACTCCTCGGCTGCCTCCGGCGAGGGGTTCACGTCCGGGTGCAGCTTGCGGGCCTTCTTGCGATAGGCGCGCTTGATCTCTTCGGCGCTGGCGTCACGGCTCACGCCGAGGGTTTCGTAGTGATCGCTCACGATGTCGTCGCTTCTGCTTTCGTCTCTGGGTCGGTGGTCTGTGCCGGGGCGGCGCCGGGTGGCGCGTCAGTCCCCGAGGTTCTTGGAGAGGTAGCGGGCCACGGCACGCACGGAGGCCATGGTGGTGGGGTAGTCCATGCGCGTGGGGCCCACGACGCCCACCTTGGAGGCGTCCTGCGGGCCGTAGCCGGTGGCCACCACGGCCGCCTCGGCCAGCGGGTCGTCGTACTGCTCGGAGCCGATCCGTACCGCGACGCCGCGCTCGTCCTGCTGCATCTCGGACAACAATCGCAGCAGTGTCACTTGTTCCTCAAGCGCCTCGAGCACCGGGGAGATGCTCTGGGGGAAGTCCCCGCTGAAGCGGGCGAGGTTGGCGGTGCCCGCCCTCACGAGGCGCTGGTCGTCCGAGGCGGCGGCCAGCACTGCCACGGTGTCGGCGACGGCGAGCGCGGCCTCGCGGACCGGGTCTTCCACGGTCTCGGGGAGCTCGGCGACCGCGGCCGGCACGGTCTCCAGTGCCTGACCCAGCACGCGCGCCAGGACGGCGGCGCGCAGCTCGAGCAGGGCGTCCTCGGCAACGGGCGCGGTGAGGGCAACCGTGCGCTGCACCACGCGGCCGCTCGTGGGGATGAGCACCACGAGCAGCGTGTTTCCGCCGACGTCCACGAGCTCCACGTGGCGCACCGTGATCCCGGTGCGCACCGGGTACTGGATGACGGCCACCTGGTGGGTCAGCTGGGCCAGCAGGCGCACGGTGCGCTCCATGGCATCGTCGATGTCGTGGGCGCCGCCCAGGAAGACCTGCACGGCACGGCGCTGCGCAGGCGTGAGGGGCTGCAGCGCGGCGATCTGGTCCACGAACACCCGGTAGCCGCGGTCCGTGGGGATCCGACCTGAACTGGTGTGGGGTGCCACAATGAGACCGTCCTCCTCGAGGGCGGCCATGTCGTTGCGCACGGTGGCGGAGGAGACGGGCAGCCGGTGGCGCTCCACGAGCGCCTTGGAGCCCACGGGCTCGCGGGAGTGGACGTAGTCCTCCACGATGGCCTGCAGGATCTTCGCCCTGCGCGGATGCTCCATGTCTCCCACCTCCCGCTCGCGGATGTCCTCGGGCGCCCGTGCGGCACCCGGTGAACCGGGCCGCGACCAATTTTGGCACTCGAATCGGCACAGTGCTAATTCCGTGAGTCTAGTGGCCCTGCCGCGGACCGGTCCTTTGGTACGCTCGCGGCTGATTCGTCACCCGCGAGCGAGGAGCACCCCCGTGAACACACCCGGCTGGGGCTGGGGCCCGCAGGACCTCGGCAGCCCCGAGGTCTCGCGCCGCTCCCCCGCGGCCCGCGGGCTGCCCGTGGAGTCCGGCATGGTGCTCGAGGACGTCGAGAGCGGGTGGGTGGGCGCCGTGGTGAGCGTGGAGGTCGTGGGCGGCATGCGCGTCGTGGGCCTGGAGGACCGCCACGGCCGAGTCAAGGCCTTCCCCCTCGGTCCCGGTTTCCTGCTTGACGGCGAGCCCGTCCGCCTCACCCCGCCCGCACCTCGCAGTGTCCCGGGCGGGCCCAGAATTACGCGCTCCGGCTCGGTGGCCGTGGAGAACCTGCGCGCCTCGGTGGCCAAGGAGTCCCGCGTGTGGGTCGAGGGCTACCACGACGCCGAGCTCGTGGCGAAGGTCTGGGGCCACGACCTCGCAGTCGAGGGGATCGTCGTGGAGCCGCTGCACGGCATCGACGACCTCCCCGCGGCCATCGCGGAGTTCCACCCCGGCCCGGGCCGTCGTCTCGGGATCCTCGTGGACCACCTGGTCAGCGGGTCCAAGGAGTCGCGGATCGCGGATCGGGCGCTGTCTGTGCCGGGTGCGCGGGGCAACGTGCAGATCCTGGGCCACCCCTACGTGGACATTTGGCAGGCGGTGAAGCCTGCAGCCCTGGGCATCCCCGCGTGGCCCGTGATCCCTCGCGGTGTGGACTGGAAGACCGGGATGGCCAAGGCCCTCGGTATGCCCCACCGCACTCCCCAGGATGTGGGGCGGGCGTGGCAGGCGATCCTCGCCCGCGTGGACAGCTACTCGGACCTGGAGCCCGCACTGCTGGGCCGGGTCGAGGAGCTCATCGACTTCCTCACCGCACCGGACGGCTACTGAGGGGTTTTGGCACGTGGGGCGCCGGATGTGCCGTGTGGGACCCGTTGTCCCGGCCGACGCGGTTGGCGCGGTGGCCCCGGGCTGCCGGTGGCGCGGCGGCGTCGTCCGACATATCCAGGCTCACACGTGATTCCAGACGCACCCCGGTCCGTTTCCAGGAGCGCACCGTAGAATAGTGGGCACCGGGACTCCGATCCACCCCGGTTCGGCTACCGCCCCTGAAAGGGACACCCACCCGTGACTGACGCTGCTCCCACCCCCGCTGCCCCCGCCGCCCGCGCCGCGGGTGAGACCCCGTTCGAGGCCGTGCCCGCCGAGGCCCAGCCCCTGGACGTGAACCAGGACCGCCAGTGGGCCACCGTCGCGCACCTGGGCGGCGTGGTCGGCGCGCTGCCCAGCTACGTGATCCACCGGGTGTTCGGGGACCGCGGCCCGTTCACCGCGCAGGAGTCCCGGGAGGCGCTGAACTTCACGCTGCTGCCGAGTGTCGTGGTGCTGGCAGGCATCGCGCTCTCTCTCGTACCCGTGATCGGCTGGATCTTCTCCGTGGTCGCCGCCGTGACCTGGCTGTGGCTGGCCATCGCCTCCGTGGTCGCGGGCGTGAAGGTCAACCGCGGCGAGCCGCACCAGTATCGCGGCAACACACACCTCTACGACCGGCTCACCACGTCCCGCGGCTGACGCCCGCGCCCACGACTCGCCTCGGGCCGCTCACCAGTCGAGCAGCCGGCGCGTCACGGCGTCGGCCATGAGCCGTCCCGCGTCCGTGAGCACGGCCGTGCCCCGCACTGCGGCAGCACCGTCCAGCCAGCCGTCGGCGATCAGCCCGGCCACCGCTTTCCGGCCCTCCGGCTGCAGCTGCGCGGTCTCCAGACCGTCGCGGATCCGGATGCCGAGCATCACGTCCTCCACGTAGCGCGTCTGCGCGTCCAGCGTCTCCCGGCCCGCCGCGGGTGAGACGCCCTGGCGGACCTTGTTCGTGTAGGGCAGGGGGTGCTTGAGGTTCCACCACCGCACGCCGTCGCTGTGGGAGTGCGCTCCGGGGCCGATGCCCCACCAGTCCTGGTTGCGCCAGTAGGCGAGGTTGTGCGCGCTGCGGTTCTCCAGCGCGCTGCGCCCGTGGGCGTCCCGGGACCAGTTGGAGACCTCGTACCACTCGAAACCCGCTTCGCGGAGCATCGCGTCCGCCAGCGTGTACTTCTCCGCCTGGTCGTCCGGGTCCACCCGGGGGACCTCGCCCCGGCGCATCTGCGCGGCGAGCTTGGTGCCGTCCTCGATGATCAGCGAGTACGCGGACACGTGGTCCGAGTCCATCTCCAGGGCTGCCTCCAGCGAGGTCCGCCAGTCGGCCACGCTCTCCCCCGGGGTGCCGCAGATCAGGTCCACGCTCGTGCCCAGCCCGCGCTCCTTCGCCCAGCCGACGGCGCGCGGCACGTTTGCCGGCGTGTGCGTGCGTTCGAGCACCCTCAGCACGTGCGGCACGGCGGACTGCATCCCGAAGGAAACCCGCGTCACGCCCGCCTCGGCCAGCACGTCGAAGGTCTCCGCCGTGACGGAGTCCGGGTTGGCCTCCACGGTCACCTCGGCGTCCGGTGCGAGCCCGAAGCTCTGACGGGCCTGGCCGAGCATGTTCGCGAGCTCCCGGGCTGGGAGCAGCGTGGGGGTGCCCCCACCGAAGAACACGCTGTGCAGGGCCCGCGGGGGCGCCCCGGCGGCGTCGAGCACTGAACGGGCGAAACGGACCTCTGCCGCGGCGTCGCGGTGGTAGTCGTCCCGGGAGACCCCGTCCCCCAGCTGCTCCATGGTGTAGGTGTTGAAGTCGCAGTAGCCGCAGCGCACCGCGCAGAACGGAACGTGGACGTAGAGGCTCAGGGTGCGGTCCGCGGCGCGGGCCACCGCGCTCGCGGGGAGGGCGCCGTCCGACGGTGCGGGGTCCCCCTCCGGCTGGGCGGGCATTACTTCTTCTTGTCCTTCCCGTTGTCCTCGTCCGAGGACAGCGCGGCCACGAAGGCCTCCTGCGGGACCTCCACGCGGCCGACCATCTTCATGCGCTTCTTGCCCTCCTTCTGCTTCTCGAGCAGCTTGCGCTTGCGGGAGATGTCGCCGCCGTAGCACTTGGAGAGCACGTCCTTGCGGATCGCGCGGATGTTCTCGCGCGCGATGATGCGCGAGCCGATGGCCGCCTGGATGGGGACCTCGTACTGCTGGCGCGGGATCAGCTTCTGCAGCTTGCCCGTCATCAGCACACCGTAGGAGTAGGCCTTGTCCTTGTGGGTGATGGCGCTGAACGCGTCCACCTGTTCACCCTGCAGCAGGATGTCCACCTTCACGAGGTCCGCGGCCTGCTCCCCGTCCGCCTTCCAGTCCAGGGACGCGTAGCCGCGGGTCTTGGACTTGAGCTGGTCGAAGAAGTCGAAGACGATCTCCGCGAGCGGCAACCGGTAGCGCAGCTCCACGCGGTCCTCGGACAGGTAGTCCATGCCCTTCATCTCACCGCGCTTGGACTGGGAGAGCTCCATGACCGCGCCGATGAACTCCGAGGGCACAAGGATCGTCGCGGAGACCATGGGCTCGCGGATCTCCAGGATCCGACCCTCCGGGAACTCGGACGGGTTGGTGACCTCCACCTCGGAGTGGTCCTCGAGCGTCACGTTGTAGGACACGGACGGTGCGGTGGAGATCAGGTCCAGGTTGAACTCGCGCTCCAGACGGTCGCGGGTGATCTCCAGGTGCAGCAGTCCCAGGAAGCCGCAGCGGAAGCCGAAGCCCAGCGCCGTGGACGTCTCGGGCTCGTAGACCAGGGCGGCGTCGTTGAGCTGCAGCTTCTCCAGCGCGTCCCGCAGCACCGGGTAGTCGGAGCCCTCCACCGGGAACAGCCCGGAGAACACCATGGGCTTGGGGTCCTCGTAGCCGCCCAGGGAGTCCTCCGCCGGCTTCTGCTGGTTGGTGACCGTGTCGCCCACGCGCGACTGGCGGACGTCCTTCACGCCCGTGATGAGGTAGCCCACCTCCCCCACGCTCAGGCCCTTCGACGGGATCGGCTCGGGCGAGATCACCCCGATCTCCAGCAGCTCGTGCGTGGCGCCGGTGGACATCATCTGGATCCGCTCGCGCGGCACCAGGGTTCCGTCCACCACGCGCACGTAGGTCACCACGCCGCGGTAGGTGTCGTACACGGAGTCGAAGATCATGGCGCGCGACGGCGCGTCCTTCTTTCCCTGCGGCGCGGGCACGTCCCGCACGATGCGGTCCAGCAGCTCCTCCACGCCCTCACCGGTCTTGCCCGAGACCTTCAGGACGTCCTCGGGCTCCACGCCGATCAGGTTGGCAAGCTCCGCGGCGTACTTCTCCGGCTGCGCGGCCGGGAGGTCGATCTTGTTGAGCACGGGGATGATCGTGAGGTCGTTCTCCAGCGCAAGGTACAGGTTCGCCAGCGTCTGCGCCTCGATGCCCTGGGCGGCGTCCACCAGCAGGATGGTGGCCTCGCACGCCGCCAGCGAGCGGGAGACCTCGTACGTGAAGTCCACGTGGCCCGGGGTGTCGATCATGTTCAGCGCGTAGTCCGTGCCGTCCACGTTCCACGGCATGCGCACGGCCTGGGACTTGATGGTGATCCCGCGCTCGCGCTCGATGTCCATGCGGTCCAGGTACTGGGCCTTCATCTGCCGGGGTGTCACCACGCCCGTGGCCTGGAGCATGCGGTCCGCGAGGGTGGACTTGCCGTGGTCGATGTGGGCGATGATGCAGAAGTTCCTGATCACCGAGGGATCGGTCGAGGCAGGTGCCGGTGGATTGACGGCCAACGGTGACACGGGCGGTCCTTTCGTTCTCAGGATGACTCCCCAGTTTCCCATGCCCACGACGATCGGGCGAACCGGTCCCCCTACGATGTCCCCATGGCCGACATCACTCGACTCATCAACCAGGGACTGCGGCTCTTCCGCATGTACCAGCGCTACTCCCGCGACCCCGGCTCCCGGGGCACTGGATCACGCGGTCCCCGCTCCGCGGGCACGGCGACACCGCCCACCGTCGCCCACGACCACGGCACCTCGGGCACCAGGCGGGGCACGGCGACGTCGTCCCCCGCAGGCACCGCCGACTACCCCGGGGACTGGACGGGGCCCGTGCACCCGCGGTGGGACGCCCACCTGGACGGCAAGCCCGATCCCGGGGAGATCGTGTGGAGCTGGGTACCGTACGAGGAGGACCACTCCCGCGGCAAGGACCGGCCCGTGCTGATCGTGGACCGTGCCCAGGAGTGGCTGCTGTGCGTGATGCTCACCTCCAAGGACCACGACACCGCCACGCACGACGATCCCCGATACGTGGACGTGGGCACCGGTGGCTGGGACCGCTCGGGGCGGCCTTCCGAGGCGAGGATTGACCGTGTGATCCCGGTGCGCCCGGACGCCGTGCGGCGCGAGGGCGCCGTGCTGGACCGGGCCGTGTTCGAGGCCGTGGCGGCGGAGCTCACTTCCCGGCGCTGAGCCGCTCTCCCCCGGCCAGGCCTGGGCTCACTGAGCCTCACGCGGGGCCGGGAACGCGCTGAAGTCCCGCCTGTCCCGGCACGGACACGCCTCGTCTGCTAAAGTAGTCCGCTGTGTGTCCGCGCTGGTCGTCGGGCACAGCGGATGGTTGCCACCGAGCATCCCCACTCTCACAACTCAGTCGATGACCATCCGTGAGCCCTCACTGACCTACTTCCGCAATCGTTCTAGGAGTTACACGTGGCCAACATCAAGTCGCAGAAGAAGCGCATCCTCACCAACGAGAAGGCTCGCCTGCGCAACAAATCGTACAAGTCCGAGCTCAAGACGCTCATCCGCAAGGTGGATGCCGCTGTCGAGTCCGGCAACAAGGACGCCGCCGCCGAGACCCTGCGCACCGCGTCCCGCAAGCTCGACAAGGCCGTGTCCAAGGGCGTTCTGCACAAGAACACCGCGGCCAACAAGAAGTCCGGTCTGGCCAAGAAGGTCGCCAAGATCTGAATCGGCTGACACCGTCGCACTGACGGAGCACACGGGCCCGGCACTCCTCGCGAGTACCGGGCCCGTTCTCGTGTGAGGACAGTGTCGTGTCCCGCCAGCGGTCCGTCGGTGCGGAGTCGCTACTCAGCGCCGCCCAGGACTGACCGTTCAGGTCACGGTGGCCCCGTACCCTTGCGCGCGGTGCCGCGGCGTGCGGTTGCACGGTGCCCGCGTTCGCGATCCTCGGTGGCCCCGCCGTTGTCGGTGTTGTGGTGCCCGCTCAGCGGTGCCCGGAGGTGGCGATCACCGTGATGGCCCGCTCCACCGCGAAGTACGGGGACCGGGAGGCCCCCTTGACCTGGGCGTCGGCCTCGGCGATGGCCTGCAGCGCCCGGGTGACGTCCTGGGCCGTGAACCGGCGCGCCTCGTTCTGGGCGCGCTCCACCTGCCACGGCGCAGCCCCGACGTCACGGGCGATCTGCCCCGCTCCCCCGCGGGAACCGGCCGTGACGGCGATCAGGCGCATCTTCGAGCCCAGCGTGGCCACCATGGGCACCGGGTCCACCCCGACGTCCACGGCCTGACGCCACAGTTTCAGGGCCTGCTCCGCGTTGCCGGCCACCGCGGCGTCCGCCACCCGGAACGCGGTGACCTCCACGCGGCCGCCGTAGTACTTCTCCACGAGCTCGAGGTCCACGGTCACGGGGCCGTCCGCGATCAGCTGGGCGCACGCGGCAGCCAGCTCGGCGGTGGAGGTGCCGACCGCCGCGGCCAGGGCGCGGGCGGCGTCGGGCTCGATGCGCTTGTTCTGCGCACGGAACTCCGCGAGGACGAACGAGGACTTGTCCCGGTCCGACTTGGGCGGGGCGCAGTCCAGGACGAGGGCCTTCTCCTTGAGGGCGTCCAGCAGCTTCTTGCCGCGGTTCCCGCCGGAGTGCTGCCACAGCACCGTGACGTCCGGATCCGGGTTGGCCACGTAGGCCAGGGCGTCCGCCAGCAGGTGCTCGTTCATGCCCGCGAGCTCCTGGACGCACACGAGCTTGGGGTCGTCGAAGAGGGACGGGCTGGTGACCACGGCGAGCTGGCCCGGCTCGTAGTCCCCGGCCGCGATGTCCGTGACCTCGCAGGAACCCCGTTCCGCACGGATGGTGTCCCGGAGGGTCTCCCTGATGCGCTGCAGGATGTACTCGTCCGAGCCGGAGGCCAGCACGAGCGGCTGAGGAACGGCCTCACGCCAGGAGGTCTGCGGGGCCGTGGGCGCCTGTCGGCGGGAAGACGTGCGTGCCGGGGTCATGGTGCTCCTCGATCGTGGCCGACTGCTCGGGCGACGACGCCGCCCGGGACCGGGTGCGAGCGAGCCCCCTCACCGGAAGGTGCGGGGTCGGGACGCCGACGCTGCGTCCCCATGCTAGCCGTGGGTGCAGACACCCCCGGAGGGTCTGTGCAGGGCGGGAGCCGGCGCAGCCGCGTGCGGCACCGCGGACGCGTGCCGGGGCCGCGTCGTCGTCCCGGGTCCACCCCGACCCTTGCTCGTCGTTCCACTCCGCATCGCAGATCAAGCGGTGTCCCGCGAGCGCCCGGGCTCACGTGCTCGGTGTTCACCGCCGGATCACGCTCGCCTCGTCGTCCGGCGAGCGCCGGGGCTCACCGGGTGCGGGGTGGGCGGCGGTAGGCGCGTTCGTACTGGCCGGGGACGGGGGCGTCGGGGACGCCGAGGGTGTGGGCGGCGGTGAGGGCCGCGTGGGGGTCGCGGAGGGCTTCGCGGCCCATGAGCACCACGTCGGCGAGGCCGGTGGCGATGATCTGCTCGGCCTGCCAGGCGGTGTCGATCATGCCGACGGCGGCCACGGGGACTCCGGCGGTGGTCTTGATCTCGGTGGCGAGGGGCACCTGGTAGCCGGGGCCCACGGGAATCTCGGCGGGCACGTTGGCGGCGGAGGAGACGTCGATGAGGTCCGCGCCGTGCTCGGCGAGCCACCCGGAGACGCGGGAGGTGTCGGCGACCGTGAGCCCGCCCTCGGTCCAGTCGGTGGCGGAGAGGCGCACGAGCAGGGGCATGTCCTCGGGGATCACGTCGCGGACGGCGTCGGTGACGCGCAGCAGCAGCCGGGCGCGGTTCTCCAGGGTGCCGCCGTACTCGTCCGTGCGCTCGTTGCTCAGCGGGGAGAGGAACTCATGGAGGAGGTACCCGTGGGCGCCGTGGAGCTCCACGAAGTCCATGCCGGCCTCCACGGCACGGCGGGCCGAGGCGGCGAACGCGGCCACGACGTCGTCGAGGCCCTGCCCGTCCAGCGCGACTGGCTCGGCGAGCCCCGGGAAGGCGACGGCGGAGGGGCCCACGGTCTGCCAGCCCCCGTTCTGCGGCGCGATGGACCGGCCGGGGTTCTCGGAGCCCCAGGCGGCCTCCGTGCTGGCCTTGCGCCCCGCGTGGGCCAGCTGCACGCCAATGGCCGCGCCCTGCTGGTGGGCGAAGTCCACGATCCGCACGAGGGCGTCCCGCTGCTCGTCGTTCCACAGTCCCAGGTCCCGGGGACTGATCCGGCCCTCGGGCACGACGGCGCTCGCCTCCACGATCACGGCCCCCGCCCCACCGGCGGCGAGCGATCCGTAGTGCACGAGGTGCCAGTCCGTGGGCACGCCGTCCTCCCCGAACGCGGAGTACTGGCACATGGGCGGGATCCACAGCCGGTTGCGGACCGTGAGGCCGCGGAGGGTGAGTGGTTCGAACAGGGTGGAGCGCATGGGAGTCCTTCCATTGAGTGGCACGAGCACGGGGGCGCCGGGGGGCGGGCTCCTGACGACGCACGACCCCGGGGTGACCGGCGCGGATGCCCGGTGTTTCGTGGTGCACAACAGATCTTTCCCTCGCGATATTTCTGCTGGTGCTCCCCGGCTCAGCGCCGTGACACGACCACGCGATCTCCTTCGCGGTGCACCCACAGCGCGCCGTTCTGGTCGGTGCGGGCCACTGCAGCGCCCACCTCCTGCAACGCGGCGACCGTCCCGGGGTGCGGGTGGCCGTAGCTGTTGTCCTCCCCCACGGAGATCACGGCGAGCGCCGGGTGGGTGTCACGAATGATGTCGATGCCGCCGTTGCGGGCGCCGTGGTGGGAGACCTTGAGGACGTCGACCGGGGGTGGGTGTCCGCCGGGGAGGGTGTGCAGCGTACGGCGGTAGCCGTCCGCTTCAAGGTCGCCTGCACTGAGCCAGGTGGTGGTGCCGTCGGGGCCGTCGAGGGTCAGCAGCAGGACGAGGGAGGCGTTGTTCTCGTCCTCGGAGGTGACCTTCCGGTGCGGGGGGCGTGGTGTCGTGCTGCCGCCGGAGCCGCCTGCCCCGGTGCCCGGCGGCGCCGTGCCTGCCGTCGGGGAGCCATCAGGGACAGTGGGCGGAGGTGCGGGGGCGAGAACCTCCACGGTGAGCGGCCCCAGGCGCAGCTGCTCGCCGGGAGCAGGGCGCGTGGCGATGTCCGCCCACTGGCTGAGCTCGTCCGGTGGGATGTCCCCGGCGGCGGAGTACCAGACGCGGTCCACGGCCACGGCCTCGGCGAGCCCCTCCAATCCGGCAACGTGGTCGGCGTGGTCGTGGGTGGCGATCACCGCGTCCAGGTGGGTGACCTCGGCCTGCCGCAAGCACTGGGTCAGTGCCCGGGGGTCGGGGCCGCCGTCCACGAGCACGGCACTGTGCTCCCCCGTGCGGTGCAGCACGGCGTCGCCCTGCCCCACGTCGCACACCACGGACTCCCACGCTGGTGCGGGGCGCAGCCACCACACCACGGCCGTGACGAGCAGCGCCAGCAGTGTGAGGGCCGCGGTGATGGCGAGGGCGCGGCGTCGGAACCGGTGCTCCCGGGCGCGGACGCGCCACACGGCGTCGGGCAGGGGCGGCTCGGCCGGGGTCGAGGTGACCGTGCCTCGGGTGGGTCCGGGGCGACGCATGCGGTGGTCGAGGGCGTGCAGAGCGGCGAGCGCGAGCAGGGTTGCCGCGGTGAGCAGGACGATCCCGGCGATCCCCGGGGGCCAGGGCAGGTGCGCGCCGGGGAGTCCGGCAAAGGTGTCGGCAATGCGGCCGAGCAGGCGCGCGGGGTAGGAGGCGAGGCCCACGGGCAGTCCGGCGGTCCGCTCCCAGGCGGTGAACACGGCGGGGTCGGGTGTGCCGGGCACCAGCAGCTGCAGCACCGGGGTGAGGAGGTGGCCCGCGAGCAGGACGCACACCGCGAGCAGCCCGGCGACAGTCACGACCGGGACGAGCGGGGAGGCCGCCATGTTCGCGGGCAGGCTGTAGAGCGGCAGTGTGGGATTGAGCAGAAGCAGCACGGGCCCGCACCACAGCTGGGCAACCATTGGGACGGCCACGCACACCGCGAGCACCGTGGGCACGCGCATGGCGAGCAGCCGGGTGACAGGGCGGGCGCTGACGACGATGCCCGCCGTCGCCAGCACGGAGAGCACGAACCCGTAGTCGATGGCCAGCTGCGGTTCCACGAGCACGAGCCCCGTCACGGCGGCACACAGCGCGTTGAGGCTCACCCCGGGGCGGCCGGTGAGCATGGACAGCCCTCCCAGGGCGCCCATCACGCCGGCCCGCAGCACGGAGGGGTCCGGTCCCACCAGCACCACGAAACCGGCGAGCGCCGCCAGCCCCGCGAGGACGCACCCGCGGCGCCCCGCTCCGAGCGCGAGAGCGGTGTACCCGGTCAGGGTCATCACGAGCGCACAGTTGGAGCCGGAGACGGCGGTGAGGTGGGTGAGCCCTGTGTCCTTCATGCTCTGGGCCAGCGCGTCGGGCAGCCGGGAGGTGTCCCCCACGGTCATGCCGGGCACGAGTCCCGCACTCACCGCGCCGTGCTTCCCGGCGATGCGCGCGAGATCCTGGCGGACGGTTCTCCGCAGGCCGGGCCCGTGCGCCTGTTCCCCTCCGTCGTCCGCAGGGACGGGCGGTGAGGAGCCCCTCAGGGTGAGGCGTGCCGGTTCCGCAGTAGCGGTCACACTCAGCACGGCCTCCACGCGCTCGCCGGCCTCGAGGATGCCCCACGCCGGGTCCGTGGCGAAGACTGTAGCGGCGACGTCCTGCGGCGCGCCGTCCGCGACGGCGATGCGCAGGTCTACGGCCACACCGTGGGACGCCTCCTGCTCCCCCGGCGCAGGACCCGCAGTGTAGGGCGACGGCGCTCCCTGGACGTCTGCCTGAACCCGCACCACCGAACCGGCGGGGTGAGCGGCCAGGAACTCCCGGGCGGGCGCGGTCGCGGCGAGCGCCGTGATGATCCCCGCGGTGCCCGCGATCCCGATGACCACGGGCAGCACGAGCGCGGGCCCGAGCCGACGCCGCGCGCCCGCACCCGCGCCCGCTGACTGTGACGACGTCTGCCCCGGTGCTGGTTGCCCGAGCACCGCACCCGGGAACCGTGGTGACGTGCCCTCGACCTGCTCGCAGCTGCGAGCCCGCTCACAAACACGTGCCCGTTCGCCACGACGAGCCCTCAGGACCCCGGTGCGGAGACGGCGGAAGACGCGGTCCTGGAACCACGCGGGAGCGGACCACGCGAGCGTGAAAACCACGGCGCACACCACCGCACCCCAGGCGGCGGCCGCCCAGCCGTCGAGCAGCGTGAGGATCGAGCACACCCACGTGCTCACCGCCACCGGGAGCAGCCGCAGGTCACACTGACCCCTCATACCGTGACCAGGGGAAGCAGCGCCTCCAGCATCGCGGGGCCCACACCGCTGACGTCGTCGATCTGCTCGGGTGCGGTGAATGGCCCGTGCTGGGTGCGGAAGTCCACGATCCGCTGCGCCAGCACAGGCCCCACCCGGGGAAGGGTCTCCAGCTCCGCGGCCGTGGCGGTGTTGAGGTTCACCAGCGCCCCGCCCGCGGCCGCTGCTCCGGAAGCCGTGGCACCCGCAGTACCGTTTCCCCCGGAACCGCCGCTCGCCGCCCCACTGGAACCCGCAGTACCACCGGCACTGGATGCCGCTCCGGAACCGGCCGCCGACCCGGCCGCCGTTGCGGAACCGGAGGATGATGTCGTTCCTCCGGTCTGCTCTGCGGCCACCCGATCAGCGTTGGTCTTGTTGGGGATCGTGATCTGCGCACCGTCCTGCACGGGCTGCGCGAGGTTGATCCGGTCTTTCACCGCCACGGAGGTGAATCCCCCAGCGGCCTGCACGGCGTCCATCACGCGGGCACCCGGAGAGAGGGTGACCACGGAGGGGTCCTTGACCTCTCCGACCACGTGCACGGTGAGCACTCCCGTGTCCTGCGCGCGGGCCGTCGACACGTCCGAGGCCTCTGCCCCTCCTGAGCTGGCGTGGGACGTGGCGCTGGCGCGGCCGTGAGTGGACGCGCCCGACGACTCCCCGGCTCTCGCTCCGTCACCTGGCGCCTCGTCGTCGTTCGCCGCCTCCGTTCCCTCGCCAGAGACCGCGGCAGAGGTGACCAGGGCCGCTTCGTCCCCGCGCGAGAGCAGGGAGATCCCACCCAGCGCCACCGCGAGCAGCAGCACCGCACACAGCACCACCACCGCGGGGCGGGAGAGCCGACGCCGCACGAGAACGTCCTCGCGGTGCCGGGAACGCGCTTCCTCTGCCGGTGAGTCCCCCGCGGGATTGTCGTCCCCGGGCAGCGTGGTCCCACCTGCTGCGCCGGAAGACCCGTCCTCCCCCAGCAGCGCCGCCAACCGCTCGGTGGCCTGGCTGTCCCGAAACCGCCGTCGTCCCCTGAAATCGATGCCGCTCATGCGGCCCACTCCACCCCAACGATCTCGCTGACGTGGGCCGATGCCCCGCCCGTGTGGAGGACAGCAGATGTCCACGCCTCATGGAGCGGGCTGTGCAGGCCTCTCGCCGCGCTACACCGGCGCAGATGTGGGACCCTCCACCACCGCGGCCTTCGTCCCGAGCATCACATGCGCGCTGAGCACGGGCGGCAGGTCACTGCGTGGGTCAGTAGTGGTAGCGGGCTTGGAGGATGATCAGGTCTCCGTCGTCCACGAGATAGACGAGCCGGTGCTCCTCATTGATCCGCCGTGACCAGGCCCCCTGCGCCCCGTACTTCAGCTGCTCCGGCTTGCCGATGCCCCCGAACGGCTCCCGCAGGCAGGCGTCGAGGAGCAAGTTGATCCGCTTGAGGATCCTCCGGTCGACCGTCTGCCAGTGCTTGTAGTCCTCCCAGGCGGCCTCGTCCCAGACCAGTCGCACTCAGTGGTCCCGGGACTGGTCGGCCGTGTCGTCGGAACGGTCGAGTTCGTGAGCCTGGGCCTTCCCCGCGCGGGCACGGTCGTAGGCGTCGAGCAGCCTGCGGGCGTTGGCCGGTGAACGGAACAGGTACGCGGTCTCCTGCCAGGCCGCGTACTCGTCGGCCGGCATGAGCACCGCGTTGCCCTTGCGGGAGACGATCTCGACAGCCTCCTGGTCCTGGTTCACGCGCTCGATGAGCGGGAACAGCGTCTTGCGGGCCTCGCTGGCACTGATGGACATGACAACCCCTTCACAGCCTCGACCGGTACAACTTCACGGTACCACTCGTGGTTTGAGGGCCTGTCGACTCGACAATCAGGTCACGGAGCGGGCTGTGCAGGCCTCTCGCCGCGCCACACCGGCACCGAGGTTGGCCCCTCCACCACCGCGGCCTTCGTCCCGAGCCCCACGTGCGCGCTGAGCACGGGCGGCAGGTCGCTGATCACCAGCTCGGCCTCGGGGCGGTAGCGGTCCCGCAGCACCTCGCCGATCTCGCGTGCCCCGTTCGCATCCGCCACGTGGTGCACGCACAGCACGGGCCGCTCGGGCGCCGCGTGGGCCAGCGCCTCCCCCACGAGCGTCATGAACCGCGCCCTCGCCTTCGCCAGGGACACCGGCCGCTCCACGGTCACGATCTTCCCCTCCGCCAGGCTCAGCAGCGGCTTGATCTGCAGCACGGAGCCCACCCTCGCCGTGGTCGGGTTGATCCGCCCGCCGCGGCGCAGCGTCTCCAGCGAGCGCACCTGGATGAGCACCTGCGCGCGCTGAGCAGCCTCGCGGGCGGCCTGGGCGACGTCGTCGATCCCGGCCCCCGACGCCGCCGCCTGCAGCGCCGCGCGCACTGCCAGTCCCTGCCCGAGCCCGGCGCTCTGTGTGTCAACGATCCGCACGGGGATCCCGATCTCCTGCCGTGCGATCCGCGTCGCGCCCACGGTTCCGGAGAGCTCCCCGGAGAGGTGCACGGAGACGACGGCGTCGAAGCCCTCCGCCTCGAAGCGCCGGTACGCCGCCCGCAGCTGCCCGGGTGCGGGCCGGGAGGTGGTCACGGGCTTCCCCTCGGCGAGCGCGACGACCAGTGAGGAGAGCGTGTCCGACTCGTCCTCGGTGTGCAGCTGCCCGCCGATCAGCACGGGCATGTCCACGAGCGCAAAACCGCCGGCCGTCGTGTAGTCGGTGAGCCAGGAGGTGGGCAGGGCTGCGGCGCTGTCGGCGACGACGGCGACGCGGCGGAGCGCGGCGTCGCCGTGACCCGCAACGGGACGGAGCCCGCCCTCCGGCTCGCTCGAGTCGGGGGTCGGGCTCCGCGAACCGTGGCCGGTCATCAGACCACGATGTTCACGAGCTTGGGGGCGCGCACGATGACCTTGCGCACCGTGGCCTCGGTGAGCAGCCGCTGCACGGCAGGGGAGCCCATGGCGGCGGCCTCGAGGTCCTCGTCACTGATGTCCGCGGGGACCTGCAGCCGGTCGCGGACCTTGCCCTTGACCTGCACGACGGCGGTCACGGTGTCCTCCACGAGCAGCGCGGGGTCCACGGTGGGCCACGGGGCGCGCACCACGGAGTCCTCGTGGCCCAGCAGGCGCCACATGTCCTCGGAGGTGTAGGGCGCCACGAGGCTCAGCAGGATCGTGACAGCCTCCACGGCCTCGCGCACGGCGGGATCCGCGGGACCGCAGCCGGAGTCAATGGCCTTGCGCACCGCGTTGACCAGCTCCATGGTGCGGGCGATGACCACGTTGAACTTCCCGGAGTCCAGCAGCTGCTCGGAGTCCACCACCGTCTTGTGGGTGGTGCCGCGCAGCGCCCGGTCACCGTCGGCGAACGGTGCGGCGGGGTCCGACGTGCAGTCCTGCGCGAGGCGCCACGCGCGGGCGAGGAACTTCTGGGCGCCCTGGGGCGAGACGTCCGACCAGTCGACGTCGTCCTCCGGCGGGGAGGCGAAGACCATGGTCAGACGAACGGCGTCGACACCGAACTCGTCGAGCTGCTCGCCCAGGTCCACACCGTTGCCCAGGGACTTGGACATTGCCTTGCCGCCGTTGAGCACCTGGCCCTGGTTCAGCAGCGCCTTGAAGGGCTCGGTGAAGCCCACCAGGCCGAAGTCGTAGAGCGCCTTGGTGAAGAACCGCGAGTACAGCAGGTGAAGGATCGCGTGCTCCACGCCGCCCACATACTGGTCCACGGGCAGCCACCGGTCCACGGCGGCGCGCTCGAACGGGCCCGTCTCATCCGCAGGGGACGCGTAGCGCAGGTAGTACCAGGAGGAGTCCACGAAGGTGTCCATGGTGTCGGTGTCGCGCTTCGCCGGGCCACCGCACGCGGGGCAGCTCACGTTCACCCAGTCCGACGCCGCCGCGAGAGGGCTCTGTCCCTTGGGTGCCAGCTGCTCCCCGCGCAGGTCCTCGGGCAGCCGTACGGGCAGCTGGTCCTCAGGCACGGGCACCTCGCCGCACGCGGGGCAGTGGATGATCGGAATGGGCGCACCCCAGAAGCGCTGCCGGGACAGCAGCCAGTCCCGCAACCGGAAGTTCACGTGGCGCTCGCCGGTGCCGGCCTCGGTCACGATCTCGATGGCCTTGTCCAGGGCCTCGGCCCTGGGCAGCCCGTCCAGGGGCCCGGAGTTGACCAGGGTGCCGTCGCCCGTCGTCGCCACACCCGTGACCGCGGGGTCCTCCTCGCCGGTGTCCAGGACCGTGCGCACGGGCAGGTCGAACGCGCGGGCGAAATCCAGGTCCCGCTGGTCGTGCGCGGGCACGGCCATGACCACGCCGGTGCCGTAGTCGGCCAGCACGTAGTCCGAGGCCCACACGGGCAACTTCTCCCCGGTCAGGGGGTTCACCGCGTACCGGCCCAGGAACACACCGGTCTTCTCCCGGTCCGAGGACTGGCGCTCGATGTCCGACAGCGCCTTGACCTGCTCCCGGTACTCGGCGAGCGCCTCGGCGTGCTCGGGGGCCGCGATCTCCAAGGCGATGGCGGCGTCCGCGGCGACCACGCAGAATGTGGCACCGTAGAGGGTGTCCGGGCGGGTGGTGAAGACGGTGACCTCGCGCCCGGAGGTGTCCGCGGCGTCAGCCCCCTCCGCGGGGGCGCCTTCGATCACGAACTTCACGTGCGCGCCCTCGGAGCGTCCGATCCAGTTGCGCTGCATGGCGAGCACTCGCTCGGGCCAGTGGCCCTCGAGCTCTGCCATGTCGTCCAGCAGCCGCTGGGCGTAGTCGGTGATCTTGAAGTACCACTGGTTCAGAGACTTCTTGGTCACCGGGGTGTGGCAGCGCTCGCACAGCCCGTTGACCACCTGCTCGTTGGCGAGCACGGTCTGGTCCTTGGGGCACCAGTTGACCGGGGAGTCCTTTCGGTACGCCAGGCCGTGGGAGTAGAACTGCAGGAACAGCCACTGCGTCCAGCGGTAGTACTCGGGGTCCGAGGTGTGGATCTCGCGGTCCCAGTCCACGCTGATCGCGTAGCGCTTGAAGGACTCACGCTGGGTGTCGATGTTGCGGTAGGTCCACTCGGCGGGGTGCGCGTCACGCTTGATGGCGGCGTTCTCCGCGGGCAGGCCGAAGGAGTCCCAGCCGATGGGGTGCATCACGTCGAAGCCTCGGTGCAGCCAGTAGCGGGAGACCACGTCCCCCATGGCGAACGCCTCCGCGTGGCCCATGTGCAGGTCACCGGAGGGGTAGGGGAACATGTCGAGCACGTAGCGACGCGGCAGTGAGTCGTCGTCGAGGGGCGCGAAGACCCGGTGCTTCTCCCAGTAGCCGGACCATGTGTCCTCGATCCGCCGGGTGTCGTAGTCGGTGCCCGCCTCCGGGGTGCTGTGCTCGCTCACGTGCCTCGCCTTCAGGGTTCACGGGGCCGGGCTGCTCCCGCGCCCGGGTTCCGAGGCGACGGCCTGGTCCCCCGTGGTGGTGTGTGGGGATCCCTCCCAGTTTAGACCAGCCCACCGTGCCCTCCGTTCTCACGTGCCACCGCTACCATGGGTGCGCTGAACCCGGAACTTTGGAGGCCACGGTGGAGAACCCCTACGCAGAACGCCGCAGCGTGGAACTGGACGGCTACCGCGTGCGGTACTGGTTCTACGACGCGGACAGACAGCGCAAACCGTTGCTCGTGATGCTCCACGGCTTCCGCGGCGACCACCACGGGCTGCAGCTGATAGCGAGCGCCCTGCGGGAGAGGTACCACGTGGTGGTCCCGGACCTGCCCGGCTTCGGGCGCTCCGAGCCGTTCCCGGACCGGGAGCACTCCGTGGCGAACTACGTCAACTTCACCCGCGCGTTCATCACCGCCCTGACCGACGGCGCCGTGTCCCCGGAGTCCGACACCGGCGTGGTGCTGCTCGGGCACTCCTTCGGCTCCACCGTGGCCGCCCACTTCGCCGCCGCCCACCCCTCGATGGTCGAACGCCTCGTGCTCGTGAACCCGATCTCGCAGCCCGCGCTCGCAGGCTCCCAGAAGAAGCTGACGAAGCTCACCGAGCTCTACTACGGGGTGGGGGCCTCGCTGCCGAAGCGGTTGGGCACCCGCCTGCTGTCCTCGAACACGGTGGTCAAGCTCATGACGGACGTGATGGTCAAGTCCGAGGACCCGGAGGTCACGCGCTACGCCCTTCGCCAGCACCAGGCGTACTTCAACGCGTTCGCCAACCGGCAGGTGGTCAGCGAGGCGTACCAGGCCTCGATCTCCCGCACCGTGGCGGAGGTGGCCATGCAGCTGAGCATGCCCACCCTGCTGGTCGTGGGCGAGCTGGACGACCTCGGTTCCGTGGACTCCCAGCGCACCATGGCCTCGTGGATCCGCAGCCACAGCCTGAAGATCATCCCCGGTGTGGGCCACCTGATCCACTACGAGACCCCCGTCCTGGCCGCGCAGCACATCGAGGAGTTCTTGGCCTCCCCCGCACCCGAGCCGCTGGAGGGCTACGACAAGCTGCCCCACGCGGACACCACCGTCTCCACCCCGGACCAGCTCACCGGGATGCTCCCGGCCGTCACCGCGGACGACGGCGCACGCCAGTTCGCGCGCGAGACCCGCACCCGCGGACTCGGGGGGACGGCGGCCCCCGCGGACGAGCACCACGTGAACGATGACGCGCGTCACCGGGACGGGTCCCGGCCGAAGTGAAGCTCCTCTTCGACGCCCGCTACATCCGCACCGACCACCACGACGGCATCAGCCGCTACAGTGCCGAGCTGCTCACCGCCACGGCCCGCGCCGTGGCCGAGGACCCCCGCGTGCGGCTGTGCGCGCTGATCAGCGACCCCGCCCAGGCCGCGTACCTTCCCGAGCTGCCGACCATCACCGGGCCGTCCGTGACCTCCCCCGCGGAGGCACTCACGGCGCTCGCCGTGAACAGGCACGCACCCGACGTCGTGTTCTCCCCCATGCAGACCATGGGCTCCCTGGGCCGCCGCCACCGCCTGATCCTCACGCTGCACGACCTCATCTACTACGAGCACCCCCAGCCGCCCGGTGATCTGCCCCTGCCCGTGCAGTGGGGGTGGCGCGCCTACCACAAGGCGTGGTGGCCCCAGCGGCTCACCCTGAACCGCGCGGACGCCGTGGCCACCGTGTCCGAGACGTCACGGCAGCAGATCCTCGCGCACCGCCTCACGAAACGGGACGTGCGCGTGGTGGCCAACGCGGCGCCGTCGTCCGGGATCCCGGGGGCCGAGGCGCTGCAAAGGCTCGAACGCCGCGGCACGGACCTTGTGTACATGGGATCGTTCCTGCCGTACAAGAACGTGGAGACCCTGCTGCGCGCCATGGCCCACCTGCCGGGGCACACGCTGCACCTGCTCTCCCGGATCACCCCCGCGCGGGAGGCTCAGCTGCGGACGCACGTCCCCGAGGGCGCGCACGTGGTCTTCCACCGCGGGGTGGGCGAGGACGAGTACCGCGAGCTGCTCACCTCGTGCGCCGCACTCGTCACGGCTTCGCGCGCGGAGGGCTACGGGCTGCCGCTCGTGGAGGCCTTCGCGCAGGGGGCCCCGGTCGTGTGCTCGGACCTGCCGATCTTCCACGAGGTCGCCGGGGACGCCGCCGGCTACGCCCCCTCGGACGACGACGCCGCGTTCGCCGCCCGGGTGCGCGAGCTCACCGATCCCGGTGTGGCCCGCGAGCGCGTCCTCGCCGGACTGGAACGGATCCGTGAGCACACGTGGGGGGACTCCGCCCGGGACCTGCTGGACCTGGCGTGGGAGCTGCACCAGCGCGGTTGAACCGCTGTGCACAGTTCCCCCGTACTCGCCCCCCGGTTCTCGGCCCTGGGGTCTTCAACCCGGAAGATTTCAGCAGCCAGTGCTCCGGACGGTGACCGGGGGTGCCGTGGGCGACCCGCTCAGGTGCGCACCACCCGTTCCCGCAGCAGCACCTGGGCGAGGGCGTCCAGCGCAATGCCGAGCAGTCCGATGGCGAGGATCACCACGAGCATCTCGTCGTAGGCCAGCCGGTCCCGGGCATTGAGGATCTCGTAGCCCAGCCCGGTGCTGACCCCGAGCATCTCGGCGGGCACCAGCACGACCCACGAGATGCCCAGTGCCAGACGGACCCCCGTCATGACGTGGGGCCGGATACTCGGCAGCACCACCGTGCGCAGCCGCTCGAACGGCGTCGCCCCCAGGGTGCGCGCCACGCGCAGGTGGGCCGGGTCCAGAGCGGCGACCCCCGCCGCGGTGTTCAGGGCGATCGGCCACACCGCCGCGGCCGCCACGAGGAAGAGCACCGGCGCGCTGCCCACCCCGAACAGTGCCACCGCCACCGGAGCCCACGACAGCGGCGAGACCATCCGCAGGAACTGCACGACCGGCGCACTCGCCCACCGCACCCGCTGCCACGATCCGATCACCAGCCCCAGCGGCACCCCGATCACCGTGGCCAGCAGCAGTCCGCCGAGCAGCCGCCACAGGCTCGTGGCGGCGTCCTGCAGCACCACGCCGCGTTCCAGGAGCGAGCCGACGGCGTCAGGCAGCTGTTCGGGGCGGAACGCGGCGATCATCGTGGACCCGCCGGCGGCGGCGTGGGTGAACACCCACCACACGGCCACGCTCACGAGCACCCCGAAGGCGCCCCAGGCCACGGCCGCACTACGCTCGGCACCCCGGGTCGCCCGTCCCCGGGAGCTGGCGCGCGACGTGGCCCGGGAACCGTGCGGTCCGGGCCCGTTGTCGCCCGAGGCAGTCGAGCCAACCCCGTCCGACGACCGCGCGGCGTCGGGATCCGTGCGTGTGCTCTCGGGCGCGCTGCGGGACGTGCGTCTCATGCCTGGATCTCCTCGGTGCGTGTGGTGCCGTGCAGCCCGAAGACACCCCAGCCGCCCGCCTTCGCGATGCTGCGGGTCACCAGGGCGTCGTCCACCAGTTCTCGGTGCGCGGCGGCCGGGTCGAGCTCGGCGAGGAAGCCCTCGGGGGCGTCCACCACCGTGTCCTGCATCGCGCGCACCAGCTCCTGCGTGAAGCTCGGGTACGGGTAGGGCCGGAAGTCCAGTGACTCGCCGTGCCACCCGGGATGGTGCAGCGCCCCGGTGTGCTCGGCGGCCGAGTAGGTCAGGGCGCGCTGGATCACCGGCTTCGGCTGCGGGAGATAGCCGGAGGCCAGGACCGCCGCCGTCTCGGGGCGGTTCGTGCGCGCCCACGCCTGAGCGCGGACCAGCGCGTCCATGAAACCCGCCGCCTGATCGGGGCGCTCCCGCAGCAGCTGCCCGCGCAGCACGGTGACGCAGCACGCGTGGTCACGCCACACGTCCCCCAGGAACCGGTGGATCGTGCCCACGTGCTTCGCCTCCGCGGCCGCGTTGAACGGGTCCGCGACCACGTAGCCGCCGATCACCCCGTTGCTCAGGGCGGGCAGCATGTCCGAGGGGGCCATCGGCACCAGGGCCACGGTCTTGGCGCTCGTGGACGGGCTCTCGCGCATCACCGGGGTCAGCCCCTCGGCACGCAGCATCTTCTGCACCACCACGTTGTGGATCGACCACCACGCGGGAATTGCCACGGTGCGCCCCGCGAGACCCGCCAGCTCCGTGATCTCCGGGTGCACCGTCAACGACGAGCCGTTCGTGTGGTTCCACGCCGTGATCCGCACGTCCGCCTGCAGGCCGTAGCGCATGTACAGCGCCATGGGCATGAGCATGTGGATGGCATCCACCTTGCCCGCCACGAAGGCCTCCGACAGTGAGGACCAGCTGCGGAACAGGACGGGCCGCGCGACGGCCACCCCGGCGTCGTCGTAGTAGCCGTTGGCGTGGGCCACCAGCAGGGGCGCGGCATCAGTGATCGGCAGGTACCCGATGCGCACGGGCCGTGAGCCGTCGTCACCACCGCTGCCGGTGCGGGTTCCCGTGTAGAGGGAACCGGCGCCCCAGGCCGCACCCGTCAGTGCCACCGCCGCGGTCCCAGCGCGCAGGACGGCCCGCCGTGTGGTGAGCGGCCCGCTCATATCTCCCAGGTTCCCGCCTCGTCGTCCGTGCCGCGGTACGTCGCGAGAATCTGTCCGGCCGTGGTGCCGTCCTGGGACGGAACCCACTGCTGCCGGAAACCGCGCGGTCCGGCGAAGAAGCCGATCCGGTCCCCCAGCGCCATGGCCTCGGCGACGTCGTGCGTGACCAGGAAGACCGTCAGCCCGAGGTCAGTGGTCAGCTGCCGCAGCCACTGCTGCAGGTCCTCGCGGGTGGCGGGGTCCAGCGCACTGAAGGGCTCGTCGAGCAGCAGCACGTCCGGGCGCACAGCGAGGGCCCTGCCCACGGAGACCCGCTGGGCCTGGCCGCCGGAGAGCTCCTGCACGGGGGTGTGGGCGAGGTGGGAGAGGCCGAGGATCTCGAGCAGCTCGCCCACGCGCTCGTCGTCGAAGCGGTCGCGGTTGCGCCGGTACCTGCCGCCGAGGGCGATGTTGCGCCGCACGGACAGCCAGGGGAACAGTGCCGGGGACTGGAAGACCACGGCGAGGCGGGCGTCAGGGTCTGAGAACGCGATGCTGCCAGCGTCGAGGGTCTCGAGCCCGGCGATGGCACGCAGCAGGGTGGACTTCCCGGAGCCGCTGGGGCCCAGCACGGCGAGGGTCTCGCCCCGGTGCAGGGTGAGGTCCACGCCGTCGAGGGCGGGGTCGGAGGCCCCCGGGTAGGTTTTGCTGACACCGAGCACCCGAAGCGCGGTGCCCGGGTCCGTGGTCACCGCGGCGCCGTCGCGCCCGTGCCCGGACCTCACCCGAGCCTGCGCAGTTCCCACCGCAGGTGGCCTTCCGTGGGTGACTGGACGGGCAGGAACGCTGCCTCCCGTGCGCGGCGCGCCGTGGGCGAGGACAGCGCGTAGCCGCGGCCGCCCACGATCTTCGCCTCCAGGCGGGTGGCCTCGCCGGTGAGCAGGGCTGCGTCGAGGCGCAGCTGCAGGAGCTCGCGGGGTGCGGCGGCACGCGGTTCCCGTGCCAGGCGCACGAGATCCGCGCGAAGGCGCTGCTGCTCCGCCACGGCGTCGTCCAGGTCCTCGCGGAACATCTCGCCGACGCCGCCCAGGTTCTCCCGCGCGCTCGTCAGCGCCGCCGCGGAGAGACCGAGGCAGAACGAGGTCTGCAGCAGCAGGAACGGTCCGCGGACCGTGGCCAGGAACCCGGGGACGTCCTCGGTGAGGACGTCCTGCTCCGCGTCGATCTCCACGCCCTCCAGACGCAGGATGCCGGACGCCGTGGCGTTGAGCGCCATGAGGTTCTCCAGCGGCCGCACGCTGACCCCGGGCAACGCCACCCGGGTGCGGACGATCGCGGGGCGTCCGTCCTCCCGGACGACCGGCAGGATCACGACGGCGTCCGGGTACAGGTTCGAGGCCCACGGCACGGTGCCGTCGAGCACCAGGTGGTCCCCCCGGCGGGTGAGCGTCACGGGGATCTCACCGATGCCCGCCGCGGCCTTGAACGCCGGTGCCATGGCGGAGCACAGCGGCACTTCGCCGGTGCGCAGCTCAGACGCGACGGGCGCCCCCACCGCGTCGAGGTACTCCAGGCCGGAGCGGTGGCCCCACAGCGAGAACGCCGTGGCCGTGCACTCGGCCGCGAGGTCGAAGACGACGGCAGCCTGTCCACGCAGGTCCCCGCCCCCGAGACCCAGGTCCAGCAGGCCCCGCTGCCCGAGCTCGCGCAGGGTCTCGAACGGGGTGGTGTCCGCCTCGTCGGTGGCCCGGGCACGCTCGGCCGCGCGTGCCCGGACCAGGCCGTGTTCCGGGTAGTCGGTCAGTGGGGCCAGGAGATCCTGGGCGGAGGCGGTCGCGAGGGTTGCCGAAGCACTGGGCTGGGACATGGGTTCCGTTCTGACGGGGCGTGCGCCGGGTGCCGCGGCCCGTGGTGGGCGGCGGCACCCGGTGGTGGTGACGGGTGGACGCGGGACTCAGACCTCGAGCTTGAACATCCGGTCGAAGGGGGTGTCCACGGCCGCGCGGGCGCGCGCCACGGCGTCCTCGTCCGGTGCGTTGTAGAAGCACAGGCACTTGGCGGTGTCCTCGCGGACGTAGGTGCGCAGGAACGACACCTCGGGAACCTCGGCGTACTTGGGCGAGTTCGCCTTCTTGCGGGTGAGGTACTGCTCCATGGTGATTTCGGCGGGGATGTCCCACTCCACGAGGTAGTCGGTCTGGCCACGAAGCTTCTTGATGTCCTCGAGCTCCGCGCCCACCAGGCGCACCTCGTCCGGGCCGGTGACCTCGGTGACGGAATCCCCCAGCGCCGTGCGCACGGTCTGCGCAAGACCCTCGGGCGTGTCCTGCTGCGTCTCCACAACGACGAACACGCGAGCGTGGTCCGCCGTCACCTGGGACTCGATGAGTTCGGCAGAGGCCTGCGTGACAGCGCTCGACGTCGCGTCGATGATCGAGCGCACGGCCTCCTTCTCGGCCACGGCGGGAACAATTTCAATGAGCTGCAACGACATGCGGATCCTTTCGGGAACGGGTCTGCGGTGATGACTCGGGCGCACGCCGGGACTCTCTGCCCCGGTGCGCGGTGCCACCCCGCGTGAACGTGCCCTCCACCGTAGGACTGCCACGTTCGCCCCGTGCAGGAGGATTAACAGTTCGACACATTGGACTGAGCAGGTCAGCCAGTCCTGGTGCACGCATGCGGTCCCGGTCCCGCCTCGCGATCCGCGGCACGTCAGGCTCCGCCGACGACGGCTGTGACGCGCCCTACAGCAGGTCGGCGACGTCGCAGCGCACCGTGACCGGCGCGTGTTCGCGCAGCGCGGAGGCGCGTGCCTTCTCCGCCCGCAGGGCACCGGTGACCCGCGGCGCGATCCCGAACCCAAAGAACAGAAGCGCACAGTAGAGCCGGTTCCCGCCGCGCTCCGGGGAGCCGGCGACGTCGACGGCATCCTGAGTGGCGGGCTCGGCCAGGTCCGCACCGTTTCCGGGTGTTTGCTCCACCGGCGCTGGCCCGACCACGCGAACACGCTCGGGCAGTGCGAGGTCACGCAGAGTGGCCTCCACGGCGTCGCGCGGGCCGGTCAGCGCCGCGGTCCGTACCGCTGGCGGCAGACCCAGCTCATGACGCTCCTGCAGCTCCCGCGCGGAGTGCCCTGCCGGATCCCAGCGCACGAGCGCCGAGACGGCACGGTCCTGGTCCGCCGTGACCACCACGGTGCCCCCGTCGGAGGACGACCGCACCAGGGCGGCCGCGTTGAACCACCGGCGCAGGGTCTGCTCCTCCGCGCGCAGCCAGGGTCGCGCGAGCATCTGGTTGCCGTCCAGCAGCAGGGCTGCCGCGTAGCCGCCCTCGGCCACGGGTTCGGCACCCGGCGTGGCCACCACGAGTGCAGGTGCAGACCCCACTCGCGCACGCACCGTGCGCTCGCTCGAGGAGATCACCGGCACCTGGGGGAAGGCGCGGCCCAGCTCCTCGGCAGTGCGCCCCGCGCCCACCGAACTCAGACGCACCCGCGCGAACCCGCACTCCGCGCACCGCCAGTCGTGGGCCTGGCGACCGCACCAGCTGCACACGGGCACCGCCTGCGCGGAGCTCAGCGCCAGGGGCCCGTTGCACGCGCGGCAGCGCGCGGGAGTGCGGCAGCGCTGGCACGCGAGCACCGGTGCGTAGCCCTTGCGGGCCACCTGCACGAGCACCGGGCCGCGCTCCAGCCCCGCGCGCGCCACCCGGAACGCCTCCTGCGGCAGCCGGGCCCGCGCCGCAAGCGGGTCCCGCTCACTGTTGAAGGAGTCCGACGTCGCCTCGATCCGCGGGGAGAACCGCCGCAGCACGGACCGGGGCGGAGCCACCCGCGCCGCCCAGCCCGTGGTCACGAGCCGCTGCGCCTCCGGGCTCACAGCGTGGCCGGTGAACAGACTCGCGAGCCCCTCGCGCTGCGCCCGCAGCAGGAGCACGTCGCGCGTGTGCTGGTAGGGCGCACGCTGCTCCACGAAGTTGACGTCCCCGTCGTCGTGGCAGCACACGAGAGCGAGGTCCTGCACCGGGGCGTAGGCCGCCGAACGGGTCCCCACGGCCAGCTTCTTGCGGCCCAGGGCGAGCTCGAGGAAGCCTCGGTAGCGCGGGGTCGGGCCGTCACCGGCGTGCAGCCGGACGACGGCGTCCTCCCCCACCAGCTCGTGGAGCGCCTTCTCGAGGCGGTCAAGGCCCTTGTGGTCCGCGACCACACCCACCGCGCCCCGGCCAGCGGCGTAGGCCGTGGCCATGGCGTGGGCCGTGAGGAGCGCCCAGTCGTGGTCGGGGGCGGCGGGCAGCACCTCGACGACGGCGCGCGCGGGCTCGCCCGCCGCCACCGCGGCGATGTACTCGGGGCCGCCCTTGTAGTGATCCCAGAGGGCTGGCGACGGCGCGTGGGCGGGTGAGGTGTGCGCAGGCGCCTCGTGGGCGGGAAGCGAGTCCGCCCGCAGCGGGTCACCAGATGACGCTTCGGCAGGCAACGGGTTTGCCCGCGGAGGGGCGGCGGCATCGGTGGGGGCCGCCGATGAGGCAGCCTCGTGGGAAGGGTTTCCCGGTGCTTGACCGGTGGGTGAGGACGTGACCTCGCCGTCCCCGGACTGTTCCGCCGAGGAGAACTCCTTGTCCACCCGGGCGACCCGCGGGGCGATGGCCACCCGCAGCACGTCCGCGGCAGTTCCCGCGCAGCGGTCCGCCACGGCCTGCGCGAGCTCCACGATCTCGGGCCGTGCAACGGGCAGGGGGCTGAGCACCCGACGCACGGGCAGCAGACGGTCCTCGGGGACGTCCGTGTGCGCCACCCGGTGCACGACCCACCCGGACATCTTGCGGCCCGAGAACAGCACGGACACCTTGGAGCCCACCACGGCCTGCGTGTCCAGCGCGGCGGTGACGCGGTAGTCGAAGAGCCGGTCCAGGTGGGGCACGTAGGCCTCCAGCAGCACCTGCGCCACGGGGTTCTCGGGGGCTGTGCCCTCGGAGCCCACCGCACGGCGGACAGGTGCCGCAGCAGCGTCGCGCCCGGTGCCCGCAGCAGGGGCCTTCGCCGGCCTCGCCACGGCCCGCGGAAGTCCCGCGAGGGTCAGCTGCTCTCCCGGCTCGTTGGCCCCGGCAGCAGCCGCCGGTGCGGACTCGGTCGGACCGGACCCCTGCTCGGGCTCCGGGGTCACAGACCCACGGCGGAACGCAGCTCCTGGACGCGGTCCGTGCGCTCCCACGTGAAGTCCGGGTCGTTGCGGCCGAAGTGGCCGTGGGCGGCGGTCTTGGCGTAGATGGGGCGCTTCAGGTCGAGGTCCTCGATGATGGCCAGCGGGCGCAGGTCGAAGACCTCCGTGATGGCCTTCTCGATCCGCACGGGGTCCACGGTCTCGGTGCCGAAGGTCTCCACGTAAAGACCCACCGGGTGCGCCTGGCCGATCGCGTACGCCACCTGCACCTCGGCACGGCGCGCGAGGCCTGCCGCCACCACGTTCTTGGCCACCCAGCGCATCGCGTACGCGGCGGAGCGGTCCACCTTGGACGGATCCTTGCCAGAGAACGCGCCGCCGCCGTGACGGGACATGCCGCCGTAGGTGTCCACGATGATCTTGCGCCCAGTCAGCCCGGCATCCCCCACGGGCCCGCCGCGCACGAAGTTCCCCGCGGGGTTCACGATGATCCGCGCGCCGGAGAGATCCAGTCCGGACTCCTCCAGCACCGGGTTCACCACGCTCGAGGTGATGTCGCTGGTGAGTTGCTCGAGGTCGTAGTTCTCCACGTGCTGGGAGGAGACCACCACGGTGTCCACGGACACCGGCGTGTGGCCGTCGTAGCCGAGGGTGACCTGGGTCTTGCCGTCCGGGCGCAGCCCCGGCAGCACGGCGGTCTTGCGCACGCGCGTGAGCTGCTCAGACAGGCGGTGCGCGAGCAGGATCGGCGCGGGCATCAGGGCGTTCGTCTCGTCCGAGGCGTAGCCGAACATGATGCCCTGGTCCCCGGCGCCCTGCGCGTCCCGTGGGTCCTTGGCGGTGCCCGTGCGCTCCTCCAGGGACGTGAAGACGCCCTCGTAGATCTCGTTGGACTGCTCCCCCACGCTGATGGACACGCCGCAGAACTCGCCGTCGAAGCCGTGGACCGAGGAGTTGTAACCGATGTCCAGCAGGGTCTTGCGCACGATGTGGGGAATGTCCACGTACGCGTCCGTCTTGACCTCGCCCGCCACGTGCACGAGGCCCGTGGTCACCATGGTCTCCACGGCCACCGAGGACTCCGGGTCCTCCGTGAGCAGGGCGTCCAGGATCGTGTCCGAGATCTGGTCGCAGATCTTGTCCGGGTGGCCCTCGGTCACGGACTCGGAGGTGAAGATTCTCAGGTGCTCACTCGATGCTGTCACGGAAGACCACACTACCTGCAGGCTCAGACGTGGAGTTCGGAGGCGATCCGGGCCACCACGAACCGTGCCACCTCGTCCTTCGTGCCGCGCGCACCGGACTCGTCCTCCGAGTGCGCCGAGAGGACCACAACCTCGGTGTCGTCCCGGCCGAAGACCTTGTCCGTGCCCACCTCGTTGAGCACGAGGAGGTCGCAGCCCTTGCGCCGCAGCTTGGCGCGGCCGAAGTCCAGGACGGAGCGCTCGGCGTCGCCCGTCTCCGCGGCGAAGCCCACCACGAGCTGCTCCCGACCCTGCTCGTTGCGCAGCGTCACCAGCTCCCGCAGGATGTCCGGGTTGCGCACCAGGCGGATCACGGGGTCCGTGCCGTCCTCGGACTTCTTCATCTTGTGCTCGCCCACGGTGTCGGGGCGGTAGTCGGCCACGGCAGCGGCCATGACGACGACGTCGCAGCCTTCCGCCGCGGCCAGGCTCGCATCGCGCAGCTCCAGCGCCGAGGACACGCGGGTGACCCGGACGCCTTCGGGCAGCGGGGTCTCCACGTGCGCCGCGATCAGGTGCACGTTCGCACCGGCGTCGCGGGCGGCGCGGGCGATCGCGATCCCCTGCTTGCCGGACGAGCGGTTGCCGAGAAACCGCACGGGGTCCAGGGCCTCCCGTGTACCCCCGGCGGTGATGAGCACGCGCCGACCGGCCAGGGCGCGGGTGCCGGGCCCGGCGGCCTGGTCGGCCGCACCGTGAGCGACGGGTTGTCCGGTCCCCCGGGGCGGTTCGTCCAGGAGCGGTTCGTGCTGGTGCGATTCGTCCAGGCCGTGCCCCTCGGCGGTGTGGGCCGCGGGGGCAGACCCGGTGCGGTCAGCGACGAGCGCCAGGGCGGCATCGACAATCTCCCGGGGCTCCGGGAGCCGGCCGGGTCCGCTGTCCGCGCCCGTCAGACGACCCGAGGCCGGTTCCAGCACCGTGTGGCCGTGCTGGCGCAGCAGTTCCACGTTGCGCCGGGTGGCGGGGTTCTGCCACATCTCGGTGTGCATGGCCGGGGCCAGGAGCACGGGCGCAGCGGTTGCGAGCACCGTGGTGGTGAGCAGGTCGTCAGCGTGGCCGTGGGCGATGCGCGCCATCAGGTCAGCCGTGGCCGGCGCGATGACCACGAGGTCCGCCGCCTGACCCTGCGCCACGTGGTTGACGGTGTCCACGCGCTCAAACACGGAGTCCGTCACAGGCTCACCGGTCAGCGCCTCCCACGTGGGTGCGCCCACGAACTCCAGGGCGGAACGCGTGGGCATGGGCACGACGTGGTGGCCAGCCTCGGAGAGGAGGCGGGACACCAGGGCGGCCTTGTATGCGGCAATGCCCCCGCCCACACCAAGCACGATGCGCAACGAAGCGCTCGGGCCGGAGGGGACGGGGGCGGGGCCGGTGGAGTTCACCGTCACTGCTCGGTGGGCTCCGTGGAGTCCTCGGTGGCCTCCTCGGCCACGGTCTCCGTGACGGTCTCGGTGCCCTCGGGGTGCTGCTCCTCGGCAACCTGCACGCCGTCCGAGAAGACCGCCGCGCTGCCGGCATCCTCACCCTGGGCGAAGAAGTCCCCGGTGAACATCTCGGTGGCCGTGGGCTCGTCCGAGACCAGCTGGCCGTTGGGGGTGAAGCCCCCGTTGGTCACGTGGTCGGCCTCGATCAGGCCCTCGTCGATCTCGCGGAAGGCGATGGACAGGGGCTTCTCGTTGAGCTGGGTGTCCACGAGCGGGCCCACGTACTCGAACAGGCCCTCGTGCAGCTGCGAGTAGTACGCGTTGATCTGGCGGGCGCGACGCGCAGCGAAGATCACCAGGCCGTACTTGGAATCCGTCTTGTCGAGCAGCCGGTCCACGGGCGGGTCGACGATGCCTTCGTTGTTCATGCTCACGTGTGTCAGGACTCCTCTGAAGTGCAGGTGGATGTCTGTGCTGGCTCGGGGTGGACCGCGCAGGTCCCCGGACGCAACGGGCTCAGCGGCCCTGTTCGTCCGGCAGCCCCATGAGAGCCACGAGTTCGGCGGCGGCGCGCTCCACGGTGTCGTTGACCACCGTGTGGTCGAACTCCGAACGTGCCGCAAGTTCCAGTTTAGCCGTTTCCAGGCGTCGCTGCTGCTGCTCGGGGGTTTCGGTGCCCCGGCCCACGAGCCGCTGCACCATCTCCTCCCAGCTGGGCGGCGCCAGGAACACGAAGCGCGCGTCCGGAAGGCTCTGGCGGATGCTGCGCGCGCCCTGCAGGTCGATCTCCAGCAGCACGCTGCGTCCGGCGGCCAGCGCCTCTTCCACCTTGTGCCGCGGTGTGCCGTAGCGGTGCAGGTTGTGCACCACGGCCCACTCGAGCAGGTCGTGGTCCTCGATCATGCGGTCGAACTCGTCGTCGCTCACGAAGAAGTAGTGCACGCCCTCCACCTCTCCGGGCCGCGGGGCCCGGGTGGTCGCGGAGACCGAGAGCCACACCTGCGGGTAGTGGTCCCGGACGTAGGTGGAGACCGTCCCCTTTCCCACGGCCGTGGGGCCGGCCAGGACGGTCACGGTGGGCGACGGGGTCACGGAATACCTCCAGCGGAGCAGTGGTGGACGAGCGGTCGGCTCGTCCGCCACTGTACCAACCACCGGCCGCACCGACCCGGCGGGGTACCGTCAGGCGCGACGTCGCCCGCAGGCCAGTGCCGGGGCCGGGGGGCTCAGTGGTCGAGGTACTCCACGAGCGCGCGGCGTTGGTGCTGGCCCAGCCCGCGCACGCGGCGCGTGGGTGCGATCCCGATGTGCTCCATGATCGCCGCGGAGCGCACCTTCCCGATCCCGGGGGTTGCCTCCAGCAGCTCGGTGACCTTCAGTCGGCTGACGGCCTCGTCCGTCTCACTCCTGGTGAGGACGTCCGCGACGCTCAGCGAGCCGTCCCGCAGCCCCTTCTTGATCTCCGCCCTCGCGGTCCGTGCCGCGGTGGCCTTCTCCCGAGCGTGCGCGCGCTCTTCATCCGTCAGTGGCCGTAGTGCCATGCCCAGCTCTCCTCCTCGTGTGCCTTCACCCCCGGGTGCGCCCGTGTTGGGGGGTGGCGCACCGGGGTGGTCACCCTGAAAGTACCCGACGCGTTTGCCCCGGTAAACACGGTGAACGCCCCCTGACGTGGCCGGACGGCTCACGGTCAGGGGGCGTTCCCGAGGTTGGACGGGTCAGCGCAGGGCGGCGGAGAGCTCCTCGCTGGAGCGCCGGATCGCTTCCCGCAGGGCAGCCGCGTCCGGGCCGTGAGCGAGGATGCCGCGCGAGGAATTCGCGAGCACTGCCGGTCTGACGTGCTGGAACACTGCCGCGAGGTCACCCGCCCCCGCGCCCTGGGCGCCGTATCCCGGTGCCAGGATCGGCCCGTCGAGCGCGCTCAGGTCGATGTCCAGGCGCTCGAGCGCGTCCCCCACAGTGGCCCCCACGACCACGCCGCACGAGCCGAGAGCGCCCCTGACAGGTGACGTCACGATTTCGTCACGATTCGCGAGACCCGCCCGCGCGGCGTCGTGGGCTCCCACCTGGGACGACGCCGCCGCGTCGCCCCAGGTGCCGGGCCGCGCGCCATCGTGCGCCACGACGTCGCGTGCGGGCGCGTTCTCGTGAGCCACCGCGTCGAGCACGGCCCCCGCCACGGAGCTGGTGCCGCCCACGTGCTGGACCGCCGCGCCCTCCGGGTTGGAGGTCAGCGCCAGCACGAACGTGCCACGGCCAGTCTGCCGCGCGAGGTCCAGGGCAGGGCGCAAGGACTCGAACCCGAGGTAGGGGCTGAGCGTCACGGCGTCGGCGGCCAGGGGCGAGTCGTCGGCGAGCCACGCCTGGGCGTAGGCCGCCATCGTGGAGCCGATGTCCCCGCGCTTGGCGTCCGCGATGCTGAGCACCCCTGCCTCACGGGACTCCCGCAGCACTCGTTCGAGCACCACAAAACCCGCCGAGCCGTAGGCCTCGAACAGCGCGACCTGCGGCTTGACCGCGGCGGCCAGACCCGCGGCGGCCTCCACCACGCTCAGCGCGAAGCGCTCCAGTCCCGAGACCGTGCGGGGCAGAGCCCACGCGTCCAGCAGGGCCGGGTGCGGGTCGATCCCCACACAGAGGGGACCGGTCGCGCCCATGGCCGCCGCGAGGCGGGCGCCGAAGGGCTCACGCACCCGTCCGCTCCCCCGCCACCTGGCTGCGCAGGTTCTCCTCGTGCTCCTGCAGGGAGGTCACGGACCACGAGTACTGCCGCTGCGCCGTGATTGCCTGCAGTGCGGCACCGAGCTCCGAGACCGTCGTCATGGTCGGCACGCCCACGGACGTGGCCGCGGCGCGGATCTGGTAGCCGTCTCCGCGCGCCGCCTGGCCACCGGAGGGGGTGTTGAAGATCAGGTCGATCTCTCCCGCCGTGATCAGGTCCGCCACCGTGGGGCCGTCCTCGCCCGTGTCCGCGATCTTGGCCACCACACGGGACTCGATGCCGTTGCGACGGAGCACCTGCGCGGTACCGCCCGTGGAGACGATCTCGAAGCCGAGGTCCGCAAACATCTTGACGGGGATCACCGCCGAGCGCTTGTCCTTGTTGGCCACCGAGACAAACAGCCGGCCCGCGGTGGGCAGGGGGCCGCCGGCCGCGGCCTGGGCCTTGGCGAACGCGGTGTCGAAGTACTTGTCGATGCCCATGACCTCGCCCGTGGAGCGCATCTCCGGGCCGAGCAGCGAGTCCACGACCGCGCCCTCGGGGGTGCGGAAGCGGGCGAACGGGAGCACGACCTCCTTCACTGCGGTCGGTGTGTTCTCCGGCAGGGTGGTGCCGTCGTAGTCTGCCGGCAGCACGCCGTCGGCCCGCAGCTGTGCCACCGTGCGCCCGGTGCCGATCAGCGCTGCGGCCTTGGCCATCTGGACCCCCGTGGCCTTCGAGACGAACGGGACCGTGCGGGAGGCACGGGGGTTCGCCTCGATCACGTAGAGCACGTCCGAGGCCAGCGCGAACTGCAGGTTGATGAGACCCCTCACACCCACACCGCGGGCAATCGCCCCGGTGGCCTCGCGCACGCGGGCGATCACGTCGGGGCCGAGGGTGATCGGGGGCAGCACGCACGCGGAGTCACCGGAGTGGATCCCGGCCTCCTCGATGTGCTCCATGATCCCGCCCACGTAGCAGTCCCGGCCGTCGTAGAGGGCGTCCACGTCGATCTCGATCGCGTCCTCGAGGAACTTGTCGATCAGGGCGGGGCGGCTCGGGCTGATCTCCGTGGCGTTGTCCAGGTAGGTCTTCAGGGAGGCCTCGTCGTAGACGATCTCCATGCCCCGGCCACCCAGCACATACGAGGGGCGCACGAGCACGGGATAACCGATCTCGTGGGCGATCCGCCGCGCCTCGGCGAAGTCGTAGGCCGTGCCGTTCTTGGGCTGGCGCAGTCCGGCCTCGGTGAGCACGCGGGCGAACTCCCCGCGGTCCTCGGCGAGGTCGATCGCCTCAGGAGTCGTGCCCAGGATGGGCACACCCGCGGCCTTGAGGTCCGCGGCGAGCTTGAGCGGGGTCTGCCCGCCGAGCTGCACGAACACGCCCAGCAGCCCGCCCGAGCGGCGCTCGGCCTCCACGACCTCCATGACGTCCTCGAACGTCAGCGGCTCGAAGTACAGGCGCGTGGAGACGTCGTAGTCCGTGGACACGGTCTCCGGGTTGCAGTTGAGCATCACCGTCTCGTAACCGGCCTCGCGCAGCACCATGGAGGCGTGCACGCACGAGTAGTCGAACTCGATGCCCTGCCCGATCCGGTTGGGCCCGGAGCCCAGGATCATCACCGAGGGCTTCTCGTGCGGGGCGACCTCCGACTCCTCGTCGTAGCTCGAGTAGTGGTACGGGGTGAACGCCTCGAACTCCGCGGCGCACGTGTCCACGGTCTTGTAGACGGGGCGGATGTCCAGGGCGTGGCGCACCCCGCGCACCACGGACTCCTCCAGGTGCACGAGCTCGCCGATCTGCGCGTCCGAGAAGCCGTGCCGCTTGGCCTCTTGCAGGGTGGCGGGGTGCAGGTCCGGGTCCTGGCGGATCAGCTCGGCGGTCTCGTTGAGCAGCTGGACCTGGTCCAGGAACCACGGGTCGATCGCGGTGGCCTCGAAGACCTGTTCCACGGTGGCACCAGCCAGCAGCGCACGCTGCACGTTGCGCAGCCGCTGCGTGGTGGTCTCCCGGGTCTTCTCGACCAGGCGCGCCACCGTGTTGGGCCCGGGCTCCACGGCGGGCCTGGCGAAGCTGAAGGACGAGCCCTTCTGCTCCAGCGAGCGCATGGCCTTCTGCAGGGCCTCCGTGAAGTTGCGCCCGATGGCCATGGCCTCGCCCACTGACTTCATGGTGGTGGTCAGCGTGGGGTCCGCCGCGGGGAACTTCTCGAACGCGAAGCGCGGGACCTTCACCACCACGTAGTCCAGCGTCGGCTCGAAGCTCGCCGGGGTCTTCTGCGTGATGTCGTTGGGGATCTCATCCAGTGTGTAGCCCAGGGAGAGCTTCGTGGCGATTTTGGCGATCGGGAAGCCCGTGGCCTTGGACGCCAGCGCCGAGGAGCGGGAGACGCGGGGGTTCATCTCGATCACCACGATGCGCCCGGTGTCGGGCTCCACCGCGAACTGGATGTTGCACCCACCGGTGTCCACGCCCACCTCGCGGATCACGGCGATCGCGATGTCGCGCATGCGCTGGTACTCGCGGTCGGTCAGGGTCAGGGCGGGGGCCACGGTGATGGAGTCGCCGGTGTGCACTCCCACGGGGTCCACGTTCTCGATCGAGCACACGACCACCACGTTGTCGTTGGCGTCGCGCATCATCTCGAGCTCGTACTCCTTCCAGCCCAGGATGGACTCCTCCAGGAGCACCTCCGAGGTGGGCGAGTACTGGATGCCGGCGCCGGCGATGCGGTGCAGGTCCGTCTCGTTGTACGCGAGCCCGGAGCCGAGCCCGCCCATGGTGAAGGAGGGCCGCACGACCATGGGGTAGCCCAGCTTCTCCGCGGCCGAGAGCGCCTCGTCCATGGAGTGGACGATGACCGAGCGGGCGGACTCGGCGCCGCAGCGCTCGACGACGCCCTTGAAGGCCTCGCGGTCCTCACCGAGGTTGATGGCGGCGACGTCCGCGCCGATCAGCTCGACGTCGTACTTCTCGAGCGCTCCGTTGGCGTCCAGGGCGAGCGCGGTGTTCAGCGCGGTCTGACCACCCAGGGTGGGCAGCACGGCGTCCGGGCGCTCCTTGGCGATGATCTTCTCGACCGTCTCCGGGGTGATGGGCTCCACGTAGGTGGCGTCCGCGAACTCCGGGTCGGTCATGATGGTGGCCGGGTTGGAGTTGACCAGGATCACGCGCAGCCCCTCGTCCTTCAGGACGCGCAGGGCCTGGGTGCCGGAGTAGTCGAACTCCGCGGCCTGGCCGATCACGATGGGCCCGGAGCCGATCACCAGGACGCTGTTGAGGTCTTGCCTGCGGGGCATCAGTTGTCTCCTGCTTCCGGATCGGAGCCCTGGCCGGCCCGGTCCATCACGTCGATAAAGCGGTCGAAGAGGTAGGCGGAGTCGTGGGGACCGGCCGCGGCCTCGGGGTGGTACTGCACCGAGAACGCGGGGATGTCCTCGCAGCGCAGGCCTTCCACCACGTTGTCGTTGAGCCCCACGTGGGACACGGCCACCCGGCCGTAGCGGGACTCGGGGGCGGTCACGGTCTCGCCCACTGGGGCGTCCACGGCGAAGCCGTGGTTCTGGGAGGTGATCTCCACCGTGCCCGTGGCGAGGTCCATCACGGGTTGGTTGATGCCGCGGTGGCCGAAGGTCAGTTTGTACGTGCCGAAGCCGAGCGCGCGACCCAGCAGCTGGTTGCCGAAGCAGATTCCGAAGAACGGGATGCGGGCGTCGAGCACCTGGCGCAGCAGGGCCACCTGCTCGTCGGCGGTCGCCGGGTCACCGGGACCGTTGGAGAAGAACACACCATCCGGGTCCAGCTCGCGGAGCTGCTCGAAGGTCACGTCCGCGGGCACCACGTGCACGCGCACCCCGCGCTCGGCGAGTCGCTGCGGCGTCATGGACTTGATGCCGAGGTCCACGGCGACGACGTCGTGGCGCACCGGGGCGTCCCAGCCGTGCTCGGAGGGCTCCACCACATAGGCCTCGTCCACGCTCACGTGCTCCGCGAGCGAGCGTCCCGCCATGGCGGGCTGCCCGGCCACCTGCTGCACGAGCTGCGCGGTGGGCTGCTCGGCGGCCTCCCCGGAGAAGATGCCGGCGCGCATCGCACCCTTGTTGCGCAGGTGGCGGGTCAGGGCGCGGGTGTCCACGCCCTGGATCCCGGTGATGCCCTGCTCGGCGAGCTCCTCGTCCAGGCTGCGCTCGCTGCGCCAGTTGGAGGGGCGGCGGGCGGGGTCACGGACCACGAAGCCGTTCACCCAGATCCTGTGGGACTCCATGTCCTGCAGGTTCACGCCCGTGTTGCCGATGTGCGGCGCGGTCTGGATCACGATCTGCCCCGCGTAGGAGGGGTCCGTGAGCGTCTCCTGGTAGCCGGTCATCCCGGTGGCGAAGACCGCCTCGCCGAATGCCGTGCCGGGGGCGCCCCAGGCACGGCCACGGAAGACCGTGCCGTCCTCGAGGACCATGACGGCCGGTTCGATGCGTGGTGAGTTCATGGTGAACTCCTTTCGTTGAGCATGCTGGGAGGCTCCTTTGCGGTGCCGTCCCGGGATCAGGTTCTCGGGGTGTCTTCTCGGGTTCTGTGCTCAGGCGTCCAGCAGGGCCGACGCCGCGTCCTCCAGTTCGCGGGAGCCCTCACCGGTGCGGGCGCGGAAGCCGGTGTCCACACGGGTGTCCCCCAGGTCCCACGTGAGCACCACGAGTCCGCCGCGCTCCACGAACTTGCCGACCATCCCGGAGGCGGTCGACACAGCGCGCAGATGCTCCCGGGGGATGAAGACGTCCGGGGCGCCCTGGCGGTTGAGGAACACGCCCTCGGGTGCCACCACGGCCTCCGCAGTGGTGCGCACGCCGAGGCCGTGGCTCGCGATCCGCTCCAGCGGCTGGGAGGCGTAGGTGGTGACCACGTACATCCCGTCCACCCGGGCCGTGGCGCGCTGCATCAGGTCCCGCGGGGCCTGCGCCACGGGAGGCAGCCCCGACTGGCGTCGCACCCGACCCCGCCAGCCCCACCAGAGCAGGGCGAAGAGCACCACCACGATGAGGATGGTGAGCAGGGTGGGGACGAGCTTGTCCGACATCGAGACAGAACCTTTCGTGAACGCGCGGGGATCAGCGGGCCAGGGGGGTGGTCAGTTCCCCGTCCAGGACAACGGGGTGGCCGCGGTAGAACGTGGCGCGCACAGCCCCCGGCAGGTTCATCCCCCGGTAGGGGCTGTTGCGGCCCTTGGAGACGTGGCTCGCGGGGTCCACCGTCGTGGAGCCCTCCGGGTTCCACAGCACGATGTTCGCCGGCGCGCCGGGCTCCAGCTTCTGCCCCTGGTCGGAGAGCCCGAGGATCTCGGCCGGACGGTGGGACATGATCTGCGCCACCCGCTCCCAGCCCATGAGTCCGGTGTCCACGAGGGTCTGCTGCACCACGGCCAGAGCGGTTTCCAGCCCGGTCATCCCGTGGGCCGCGCAGCTCCACTCGCACTCCTTGTCCTCTGCGGGGTGCGGCGCGTGGTCGGTGCCGACCACATCGATCACGCCCTCGGCGACGGCGCGGCGCAGGGCCTGGACGTCCTCGTCCGTGCGCAGCGGGGGGTTGACCTTGTAGACGGGGTCGAAGGTTCGCACGAGCTCGTCCGTGAGCAGCAGGTGATGGGGGGTCACCTCGGCGGTGACGACCACTCCGCGCTCCTTGGCCCAGCGCACGATCTCCACCGAGCCAGCGGTCGAGACGTGGCACACGTGCAGGCGGGAGTCCACGTGCTGCGTCAGCAGCACGTCCCGGGCGATGATCGCCTCCTCGGCCACCGCGGGCCAGCCCGTGAGGCCGAGGTCCGCGGACACGGTGCCCTCGTTCATCTGCGCGTCCTGCGTCAGGCGCGGCTCCTGGGCGTGCTGCGCGATGATGCCACCGAAGGACTTCACGTACTCCAGCGCCCGGCGCATCAGGAGGGGGTCGTGCACGCACTTGCCGTCGTCGGAGAACATCCGCACGCCCGCGCGGGACTCGGCCATGGCGCGCAGCTCCGAGAGCTGCGTGCCCTCGAGGCCCACGGTGACCGCGCCCACCGGGTGGACGTCCGCCCAGCCCGCGTCGCGGCCCAGGCGCCAGACCTGCTCCACCACGCCAGCAGTGTCCGCCACGGGGTGGGAGTTGGCCATTGCGAAGACGGCGGTGAACCCGCCCTTCGCCGCGGCACGGGTGCCGGTCTCCACGGTCTCGGCGTCCTCGTGGCCTGGTTCACGCAGGTGGGTGTGCATGTCCACGAGACCGGGCAGTGCGACGGCGCCCGCGGCGTCGACGGTCTCGGTCCCCTCGGGCGCCTCCAGGGTTCCGGGGGCGCCCACGGACGCAATGACGCCGTCCGTGACGAGGATGTCCGCCGGCTCACCGCCCTCGGGGCGGGCACTGTTGATCAGGTAGGAGCTCATGGGACCGCCTCAGTTCTCGCTCGGGTAGGGGGTGCTCTCGTCTCCGGAGAGCAGCTGGAAGAGCACGGCCATGCGCACGGAGACGCCGTTGGACACCTGTTCCAGCACGGTGGAGCGCTCCGAGTCTGCGGCCTCGGAGGAGATCTCCAGGCCGCGGTTCATTGGACCGGGGTGCATGAACACCGTGGGCGCGCCGAGGGCCTCGAGACGCTGCACCCGCTGGGAGGTCAGCCCCCAGCCCCGGGTGTACTCGGCCTCGCTCGGGAAGAACGCCGCGTTCATCCGCTCACGCTGCAGCCGCAGCATCATCACGGCGTCCGGAGCCTCCGCCAGCACGGCGTCGAGGTCGTAGGAGACCTCGCACGGCCAGTCGTCCATGGCCACGGGCAGCAGCGTGGGCGGGGCCACGAGCGTGACCCGGGCGCCCAGGGTTGTGAGCAGCCACACGTTGGAGCGGGCTACCCGCGAGTGCAGCACGTCACCCACGACCACCACGTGCATACCGTCCAGGTCCATGCCCGTCGTGGGCGTGCCCGTGCGGCGGGAGCGCACCTGGCGCAGCGTCATCGCGTCCAGCAGCGCCTGCGTGGGGTGTGCGTGCTTGCCGTCCCCCGCGTTGACGACGGCGGCGTCGATCCACCCGGAGTCCGCGAGCTGCTGCGGCGCGCCGGAGGACGCGTGGCGGATCACCACGGCGTCCGCGCTCATGGCCATCAGGGTCTGGGCGGTGTCCTTCAGGGACTCGCCCTTGGACACGGACGAGCCCTTCGCGGAGAAGTTGATCACGTCCGCGCTCAGCCGCTTGGCCGCCGTCTCGAACGAGATCCTCGTGCGCGTGGAGTCCTCGAAGAACAGGTTCACCACGGTGCGCCCGCGCAGCGCGGGCAGCTTCTTGACGGAGCGGGAGGACACGGCGGCCATCTGGTCCGCGGTGTCCAGGATCTGGACGGCCTCCCCGTAGGAGAGCTCGGCAGTGGAGAGCAGGTGCCTCATCAGCTCGTCCCCTCCCCCGCGGCCTCGGCGTCCCTGGCGACGTCCGGGTCCGAGGCCACCGGCGCGTCGATCACCACGCAGTCCTCGTGGCCCTCAGCGCGCGTGTCCGGGTCCGTCTCGCGCAGCAGCACCCGCACCTTCTCCTGAGAGGAGGTCGGCAGATTCTTGCCCACGTGGTCCGCGCGGATCGGCAGCTCGCGGTGCCCGCGGTCCACCAGGACGGCCAGCCGTACGGCCCGGGGCCGACCCACGTCCACGAGGGCGTCGAGCGCAGCGCGGATGGTGCGCCCGGAGCACAGGACGTCGTCCACGAGCACCACGGTGCGCCCGTCGATCCCGGAATCTGGGATCAGCGTGGGCTGCGGGGTGCGGGCGGGGTGGCGGCGCAGGTCGTCGCGGTACATGGTGATGTCCAGCTGCCCCGTGGCGGCGCGGGCCGTGAAGTCGGGGTCGATCTGCTCGAGCCTGGCCGCGAGGCGCTGGGCCAGCGGGAAGCCGCGACGGGCGATCCCCAGCAGCACGAGGTTCTCCGAGCCCTTGTTGGACTCCAGGATCTCGTGGGCGATCCGGGACAGGGCCCGGTCGATGTCGGATGTCGAGAGGATCACTCGGGAGACTGTGCTCCCCGGTGCCTGCTCGGCGTGTTCGGGCACGCTCACGTGCCGCCTCCTTCCCCGCCTCACCGGACGGAATTTAAAGGGTGCGATCTGTCTTTGAAGCTACCACACGGAAAAACCCCGGCCCGTGGGGTCCACGAACCGGGGTCACGGTCTCAGTCGTCCAGCAGGGACGGCTTGACCTTCTGCAGACGGCCCAGCAGGCCGTTGACGAAACGGGGCGAGTCGTCAGTGGACAGCTCCCGCGCCACGGCCACCGCCTCCGCCACGGCCACGCCGTCCGGGACGTCGTCGTTGTAGAGAAGCTCCCACGCGCCCACGCGCAGGGCGTTGCGGTCCACTGCGGGCATCCGCGAGAGCTCCCAGCCCTGCGAGTAGGTCTGCAGGAACTCGTCGATGTCCTCGCGGCGCCCGTCCACGCCCTCGAGGATCTCCACGGTGTAGGGCTGGATGGGCGAGGTCGAGTTCTCCCGCCGGCGCACCAGGGCGTCGCGGACCGACTCGTCACGTTGTTCGGCCTCGAAGAGGATCTCGACGGCGCGGACCCGGGCCTTGCTGCGTGCCCCGCTCACTCGTTGACGCGTCCCAGGTAGTCGCCGGTGCGGGTGTCCACCTTGACCTTGGTGCCCTGCTCGAGGAACAGGGGGACCTGGATCTGGTAGCCGGTCTCCACGGTGGCGGGCTTCGTGCCGCCCGTGGAGCGGTCACCCTGCAGGCCGGGCTCGGTGTAGGTGATCTCCAGGACCACCGAGGGCGGCATCTCGATGTACAGCGGCGCGCCCTCGTGGATGGCCACGGTCACGTTCTGGTTCTCGAGCATGAAGTTCGCCGCGTCCCCCACCACGACACCCGGGACAGTGATCTGGTCGTACGTGGAGTTGTCCATGAACACGTAGTCCTCACCGTCCTGGTAGAGGTACTGGTACTCGCTACGGTCCACCGTGGCGGTCTCGATCTTGGCACCCGCGTTGAACGTCTTGTCCACCACCTTGCCGCTCGTCACGTTGCGCAGCTTGGTGCGCACGAACGCGCCCCCCTTGCCGGGCTTGACGTGCTGGAACTCGATGGTCTGCCAGAGGTTGCCGTCGAGTTTGAGGATGGTGCCGTTCTTGATGTCGTTGCTGGTTGCCACGGTGTCACTTTCTCGTCGGGAACGTCTGCGGGCGGGATCGGCTCGTGGAGCCGCACCAGTCTACCGCGTGGCCGGGCCCGTCCGCCCGGTGGCCACGGCACGGGCCGGCGTGGCGGGTCTCAGTCCGCGATCTCCTGGTAGCACGCGAAAAGGATCGCGGGGTCCGGAACCTCCATGATGCGCGGTGCGGCAATGCGGTCCAGGACCACGAAGCGCAGCAGGTTGCCCCGCGTCTTCTTGTCGCGCTTCATGACCTCCAGCAGCCGCGGCCACTGGTCCGCACGGTAGCTCACGGGCAGCCCCAGGGAGGTGAGGATCTCGCGGTGACGGGCCACGACGTCGTCGTCCAGGGTTCCTGCCGCTCGCCCCAGTTCCGCCGCGAAGACCATGCCCACCGAGACTGCGGCACCGTGGCGCCACTGGTAGCGCTCGTTGTGCTCGATCGCGTGGCCCAGGGTGTGGCCGTAGTTCAGGTACTCACGCCGCCCGGACTCCTTCAGGTCCGAGGAGACGACCTCCGCCTTGACCCGTACACTGCGCTCCACCAGTTCCCGGACCACGTCCGACTGGCTGTCGCGCACCTGCTCGGGGTTCTCCTGGATCAGCTGCAGGATCTGCGGATCGGCGATGAAACCGCACTTGACCACCTCGGCCATCCCGGTCAGCAGCTCGTTCTCGGGCAGCGTGGCCAGGGAGTCGAGGTCGCACACGACCGCGGCTGGCGGGTGGAAGGAGCCCACCAGGTTCTTGCCCTCCGCGGTGTTGATCCCGGTCTTTCCGCCCACGGCGGCATCCACCATGCCCAGCAGAGTGGTGGGAAGGTGGACCACCCGCACCCCGCGCAGCCACGTGGCGGCCACGAAACCAGCGAGGTCGGACACGGCCCCGCCGCCCACGGAGACCACGGCGTCCGTGCGCGTGAAGTCGGACTGGCCCATGATCTGCCAGCAGAAGGCCGCCACCTCCACGCGCTTGCCCTCCTCCGCGTCCGGGATCTCCGCGACGAAGCTCTGGATGCCCGCCTGCCCGAGGTCCTCCTGCACCACGTCCCCGGTGGTTCGCAGGGCGCGCGGGTGGATGATGAGGACCTTCTTGACGCGCTCACCCAGCAGCTGGGGCACGCGGCCCAGCAGGCCGTGGCCCACCAGGACGTCGTACTGGTTCTCGGGGGTCTCCCCGCGGACGGGGATCACGGTCTCGGTCATGCGGTGTGCTCCTTCCCGCGTGCGGTGAGCACGGAGGTCTGCGGCTCACCGAGCGCGGCGTAGAGGTCGTGGGCGATCTGCGCGACGCTGCGGGGCGCGCGGCCGTCCAGGCGGATGGTGGCGAGCCGCTCGAAGGTCTCCCGGCGCTCGTCCAGGATCTGGCTCCATCGGACCTCGGGGTCCGGCTGCAGCATGGGCCGGGTGGTGTTGCCGCGGATCCGGGGTCGCACGGTGTCCAGGTCCACTTCCAGGTACGCGACCATTCGTCCACTGAGCAGGGGCTGCACGAGCGGGGACATGGGTGCTCCCCCGCCCAGGGAGATCACGCACTCCCGGTTCTGCGGGTCGTCGAGGGCCTCGGCCACGACTTCGGCCTCGACCCGGCGGAACTCCGCCTCCCCTCGCGCGCGGAACAGCTCCGGGATGGGTCCGTGGCGGGACACGATCAACCTGTCCGTGTCCACGTGGCGCAGTCCGTAGTGCGATGCCATGTGACGGGCCACGTGGGACTTGCCGGCAGCCATGGGCCCGATCAGCACCACGGGCAGGGGTGCGTGCCTCACGAGAGGTCCCCGCGCACCTCGTCCAGGGCCGCCAGCGCGGCGGGATCGGCAAGTTCCGGGGAGGTGCGCAGCTGGGCTGGGATCGCGGCCAGGTAGGCGTTCCTGTTCCGGATGACCTCCGCCACGGAGTCCCCGCCGAACTTCTCGAGCACGGCCTCGGCGAGCACGAGGGCCACCATGGCCTCGGCGACGACGCCCGCGGCCGGCACCGCACACACGTCAGAGCGCTGGTGGTGGGCCCGTGCGGGCTCACCCGTGGCGACGTCCACCGTGTGCAGGGAGCGCGGCACGGTGGCGATCGGCTTCATGGCCGCACGCACGCGCAGCAGGTCCCCGATGGACATGCCGCCCTCGATGCCGCCGGCGCGGTTGGACACGCGGTGCACTGCACCCTCCTCGGGCAGCGTCTCGTCGTGCGCCTGGGATCCGGGGCGCGCGGCCGTGCGGAAGCCGTCCCCGACCTCCACGCCCTTGATGGCCTGGATGCCCATGAGCGCGGCAGCGAGCCTGGCGTCGAGACGGCGGTCCCAGTGGACGTAGGAGCCGAGTCCCGGGGGCAGCCCCTCGGCGAGTACCTCCACGACGCCGCCCAGGGTCTCCCCCGCCTTGTGGGCCTCGTCCACGGCGGCCACCATGGCCTGGGAGGTCGCGGCGTCGAAGCAGCGCAGCGGGTCCGCGTCGAGCGCGGCGACGTCGTCCGGGCCGGGCAGCGGGGCGTCGTCGGGCACGGCGACGTCGGCGATGGCGGTGGTGTGCGCGACCAGGCGGATCCCCAGGGCCGCCAGGATCTGCGCAGCGACCACCCCGAGGGCCACGCGCGTGGCGGTCTCGCGCGCGGAGGCGCGCTCGAGCACCGGACGGGCCTCGTCGAAGCCGTACTTCTGCATGCCCGTGAGGTCCGCGTGGCCGGGACGCGGGCGGGTCAGCGGCGCGTTGCGGGCGCGCCCGGCGAGCACCTCAGAGTCCACGGGGTCGGAGCTCATGACATCCTGCCACTTGGGCCACTCCGTGTTGGCGATCTCGATGGCCACCGGCCCGCCCTGGGTGATCCCGTGGCGCACCCCGCCCAGGATCCGCACGCGGTCCTGCTCGAACTTCATGCGCGCGCCCCGGCCGTAGCCGAGCCGGCGCCGGGCCAGTGCGTCCTGGATCATCCCCGTGGTCAGTTCCACCCCGGCGGGGACGCCCTCGATGATTCCCACAAGTGCTTCACCGTGGGACTCTCCGGCCGTGAGCCAACGCAACATCCAACACTCCAGTTCTCAAGTTTTCGCGAGTCGTCTGCGCCGGGACCCGTGCGGTCCCGGTGTCGTGCGTGCCCTCCCGCGGCTCCGCGGCCCGGACGACACCTGCCACCCACGGTACGGGGCCGCGGCGGGCGGGTCAGCGCGGGAGCCGCGTGGTCTGCGCCTGCCGGACGCGCGCCGGGACGACACGCTCCGGGCGCTCCACCGCCCGGCACATGGCTGCGGTGACCTCGTTCTCGCGGGGCAGCGCGCGGGACGAGTCCCCCTGCGTGAACCAGCGCAGCTGGTCCACCGCCTGGAAGATGAGCATATCGACCCCGGGGGCAATGGCGCCGCCCGCGTCCTGCCACGCGGCCGCCAGGGCCGAGGGCCACGGGTCGTAGGCGACGTCGAGCAGCACACCGGACACCCGCGGGTGCTCCTCGCGCCAGCCCCGGGCCAGCTCGTCCGCGCCGCGGGGCGGGAGGGTGGCAACCACGACGTCCGCGCCGTGCAGAGCGGCACCCGCCTGCTCCCACGGCAGCACACGGATGCTCGTGCCCAGGGCCTCGGCCACCGCGGTCAGGGACTCGGCCCGCTGAGCCGTGCGCACCGCCACGTCCACGCAGTCCGCGCCTAGCCCGTGCAGCGCCGCCACCGCGGCACTCGCGGTGGCACCCCCGCCCAGGACGACGGCGCGCGGCGAGGCGGGGATCTCCCCCGCGGCGCCGAGGGCCGCCATGATGCCCATGACGTCCGTGTTGTCCGCGGCCACGCTCCCGTCCTGAGCGAACGTGAGCGTGTTGGCCACCCCGAGGGCACGGGTGAGAGGAGTCACACGCTCCGCGTCCCGAGCCGCGAAGGGCTTCAGGGGCATCGTGACGGAGAACCCCCGCCAGTGCCCCGACGCACGGGCCCCGGCCCAGAACTCGTCCCACTGCTGCTCGGGGACGTCGTGACGGACGTAGTCCGCGTCCAGACCCAGTACTTCGAACGCCGCGGAGTGCAGCGCTGGTGAGAGCGAGTGGTCCACGGGGTGCCCGAGGACCGCTGCGTGGAGCGTCGCCGTCATCTCAGGAGCACTTGCCGTCGTTGTCGGAGCACCACTTCTGGTACTCCTCCACGTACCTCTGGTGCTCCTCGTAGGTCTTGGCGAACTTGGTCTCGCCGGTGTCGAGGTTCACGGTCACCCAGTAGTAGTAGTCGTTCTTCTCGGGCTTTGCCGCCGCGGCGATGGCCTCGTCGCTCGGAGAACCGATGGGCCCCACGGGCAGGCCCGGGTTGGCGTACGTGTTGTACGGGTTGGACTTGTCCCGCTTCTCCTCGTCCGTGAGGTGCACGGTCTTCTTTCCCAGACCGTACGTCACGGAGGCGTCCGACTGGATGAAACCGCTCGTCTCGCCGTCCGGGTTGTTGATCCGGTTCTCGATCGCGCCGGCCACGGCCGGGTAGATCTTGGGTGTGCCCTCGAACTCCACGATGGACCCGATGGTCAGCACGTCGAACCACTTGTCCTCGGCGACGTCGTTGTCCTTCAGCGTCTGCTTGGTGCGGTCGACCATCTCCTGGATGATCTGCTCAGCCGTGGCGTCCAGCGGGAAGCGGTACTCGCCGGGGTGCAGCCAGCCCTCGAGGTTGGGGAACTTGTCCGGGACACCGAACTTCGCCTTCTCGGTGGAGAGCTTCTCGAACTCGGACTTGTCGAGGCCGGTGGCCTCGCTGAGCGTGGTGAATGTGTCATCCATGCGCTGGGTCTTCGCGATGGCCGCGTAGTGCGAAGCCTCGTCGCGCTCCATGAGGGCGCTGACGACGTCGTCCGCGGGCATGTGGGTCTTGAGCTCGTACGTGCCCGGCTGGATGAAGTCCTCCGGGTAGCGGTCCTGGAACTTCTCGACGAAGTACGAGGCGTTCGCCACGATTTCCTGCGACTGCAGGTCCTGGGCGATCTGGCCCGTGGTGCTGCCGTCCGCGACGGAGAAGCTGACGTCCTGGTCGCCCGAGCCGTGGTAGTCCTTGCGCTCGAACAGCCCGAAGGCGGACCCCAGCACGGCCACGACCACGACCAGCGCTGCGACGAACAGGGCGACGGCGGTCGCGAGGGACGCGCGCGACCGCACCTTGCGACGCTTGCGCTGCTCCGGGGTCACGTCGTGGTGCTCGAACGAGCCCGCCAGGTTCGACGTGGCATCCCGGTCCGAGGCCGATGAAGAGTTCCGCACGTCGCCGTGGGACCCGTGGTCGGGCGTCCCGTCTCCGGTGCCGTTGCCTCGCGGCTCATCGCTCACGAATTGTCTCCGTCCGCCGTTCTGGTGGTGTGGTGTGGTCTCTCGTTTCCCCCCGGGCCTGCCGCGGCCCGGGCAGACACGATACCGCTCGTACTCAGCCCTGGACCGGGTCCCCGGGCTCGGCCCCGGTGCGCAGCCCCTGCTCGACGGCCGACTGCAGGAACGTCACGGCCGCGGCCTGGTCGACCTTGTCCATGTGGTGCCGCCGCGAGATCCCGGAGTCCCACAGCGCCCGGTGCCCGGCCACCGTGGAAAGCCGCTCGTCCACCAGGCGCACCGCGGTGGTGCACCCCCGTGAGCCTAGCCGACGAACGAGCGCTGCGGCGTAATCGCGCGCCATCTGGGTCGAGCGGTTCTCCGCGCCGTCCAGACTCAGCGGCAACCCCACGTAGACGGTGACCACGTCCCGCTCCTCGCACAGCCGTGTGATGATCTTCACGTCGAAGGCCTTGCGGGGGTTCGTATCGCGCTTCAGGGTCTGGTGCGGCGTGGCCAGGACGCACTCCGGGTCGGTCAGGGCTATCCCAACCCTGACCTGGCCCACGTCCACGCCCATGCGCACGCCGCGCTCGAAGCCCTCAGGCATCAGCCCGCGGTGGCCAGGATCTGGGCGCGGATCGCCTCGAGCGCCTCGGAGACCTTCGAGGGGTCCGAGCCGCCGCCCTGGGCAACGTCGGGCTTGCCACCCCCGCCACCGCCGAGCGTGGTCGCCGCCGTGCGCACGAGCTGTCCCGCTGCGAGACCGGCCTCCCGAGCGGCGTCGTTGACGGCCACGACGACGAGCGGACGGCCGTTGGCCACGCCCGTCACCGCGGCAACCGCGGGCTCCGAACCCAGCCGGGTCCGCAGGTCCAGCGCGAGGCTGCGCAGGGCGTCTGCGGAGGCGACCTCCCCGGCGTGGTGAAGCACGGCCGTGACGCGTCCCACCCGCTCTGCTTCCTGGGCCAGCTGCCCGGCCTTCGCCTGCAGCTGCTGCTGGCGCAGGGCGCTCAGCTGCCGCTCTGTCTCCTTGAGCTTCTCCAGCGTGGCCGAGAGCCGCTCGGGCAGCTCCGCGCTGGACTGCACCTTGAGCATCCCGGTGAGCTGGTTGACGAGGGTGCGCTCCGCGGCCAGGTGGTTGAACGAGTTCAGGCCCACGAGCGCCTCGACGCGGCGGTTGCCCGAGCCCACGGACTGCTCCGAGACCAGGCACAGCGAGCCGAGCTGGGAGGTCGAGCCCACGTGCGTTCCGCCGCACAGCTCACGGGACCACGGGCCGTTCATCTCGACCACGCGCACCTGCTCCCCGTACTTCTCGCCGAACAGGGACATCGCGCCCAGCTTCTTGGCCTCTGCGAGGGGCATCTCGCGGGTGACGACCTCGAAGTCGTCGCGGATGGCCGTGTTCGCGATCTGCTCGATCTCCTGCAGCTGGGACGCCGTGACGGCCTCCCCGTGGGAGAAGTCGAAACGCAGGTAGCCCTCCTTGTTGAAGGAGCCGCGCTGGACCGCGTCGGGCCCGAGGACGTCGTGCAGCGCAGCGTGCACCACGTGCGTGCCCGAGTGGGCGGCCTCGCCGTCGTGGCGGCGCCGGGAGTCCACGCGCGCGGTGACCTCATCCCCCACGACCACCTGGCCCTCGGAGACCTTCACCCGGTGCACGGACAGACCCTTGACCGGCTGCTGGACGTCCTCGACGGTCAGCTTCAGCCCGTCAGAGTTCTCGATCACGCCGACGTCCGCCGCCTGGCCGCCGGCCTCCGCGTAGAACGGGGTGCGCTCGAGCACCACCTCCACGCTCTCGCCCTGGCTCGCCGCCGGGACGGAAACCCCGTCCGAGAGGATGGCGCGCACCGTGGTGGGGGTGACGAGCTCGGTGTAGCCGGTGAACTCGCTGCCGTGCTCGTCGAGCATCCGCCGCAGCTCGGAGAGGTCCGCCAGCGCGCCCTTCTTGGCGCGGGCGTCCTCCTGGGCCCGGTGGCGCTGCTCGGCCATGAGCTCGCGGAACGCGGTCTCGTCCACGCTCACCCCGGCCTCACCGGCCATCTCGAGGGTGAGGTCGATCGGGAAGCCGAACGTGTCGTGAAGGGCGAAGGCGTCCGCGCCGCTGAGTGCGCGCTTCTCGCCCTTCGCCACAGCCACGGCGCCCTCAAGGCGCGTGGTGCCGGACTCGATGGTCTTCAGGAACGCACGCTCCTCGGCGTACGCGATCCGGGAGATCCGCTCGAAGTCCTCCGCGACCACCGGGTACACGCCCTTCATGGCGTCTCGGGACTCCGGCAGCAGCACCGGCAGGCAGGGGTCCGTGACGCCCAGCAGGCGCATGGCACGCACCGCGCGGCGCAGCAGCCGGCGCAGGATGTAGCCGCGGCCCTCGTTGCCCGGGGTCACGCCGTCCGCGATGAGCATGAGGGAGGAACGGACGTGGTCGGCGACGACGCGCATGCGGACGTCGTCCTCGTAGCCCTCCTCCCCCGGCTTCTCGGAGCCGCGGTACGCGCGTCCGGAGAGCTTCGCGGCGGCATCGAGCACGGGGCGGACCTGGTCGGTCTCGTAGAAGTTCTCCACGCCCTGCAGCAGCATGGCCAGGCGCTCGACGCCCAGACCGGTGTCAATGTTCTTCTTGGGCAGCTCGCCCAGGATCTCGTAGTCCTTGCCGTTGCCCTCGCCGCGCTGGTACTGCATGAACACGAGGTTCCAGATCTCGATGTAGCGGTCGTCGTCCACCGCCGGACCGCCGTCCTTGCCGTAGCGCGGACCGCGGTCGTAGAAGATCTCCGAGTCCGGACCGGCGGGGCCGGGCTGGCCCGTGTCCCAGTAGTTCTCGTCCCGGCCCATGCGCTGGATCCGCTGGGCGGGAAGGCCCACGGTGTCGTGCCACAGGTCGTAGGACTCCTGGTCCCCCTCGTACACCGTGACCCACAGCCGCTCGGGGTCCAGCCCGAACCCGCCGTCCGCCACGGCGGAGGTCAGCAGCTCCCAGGCCATCGGGATCGCCTCGGACTTGAAGTAGTCGCCGAAGGAGAAGTTGCCGGCCATCTGGAAGAACGTGCCGTGGCGGGCGGTCTTGCCCACCTCGTCGATGTCCAGGGTGCGGATGCACTTCTGCACGGACGTGGCCCGCGAGTAGGGCGGGGTCTCCTGGCCCAGGAAATACGGGATGAAGGGCACCATCCCGGCGATGGTGAACATGGCCCCGGACTGCTGCGAGACGAGGGAGGCCGAGGGCACCACCTGGTGCCCCTTCGCCTCGAAGTAGCTCAGCCAGCGCTGGGTGATCTCATGAGAGAGCATTACCGCTCGTTTCCTTCCGAAGGGTCATGGTCGATGATCCGGTGCCCGGTGTGCCCGGGACCGGTCGAGGGACGGGGGTCGACGGCGTGCCACGGCGCCCCCGCAGGGGCCACGGCATCGTCGCCGGAGTGGTTCGCCGTGTGGTCCATGGGTGAGCGCACGCCAAACTGCTCCCGCAGCTCGCTCTCGCGCTCGTCCATGCCGGCGCGCACACGGGCCGTGAACTGACGCAGCCGCCGGGCACCGCCGCGCAGCAGGGCCACGGGGCCGGACTCGGGGCGGCGCTCGACGTCCCCCGCAGTCCTGGCCGCAAGGGTTCCGCCGGTGTCCTCTGCGGCAGGCGCGCCGCCGGAGACCTGGCGTGCGAGGACCTGGCGCGCGGTGGGATCCGAGGCGACCCGCGTGGCGGCGCCCCCCATGAGGGCACCCGCGGCGAGCAGGGCGAGTTTCGACCAGACTCCCACGCTCAGCTCCCCGATCCGGTGGAACGGGGCCCCGACGTCGCGGAGGGACCGGGAGCCCCGGAAGCGGACGTCCCGTAGCGGGAGGCACGCGCGGTTCCCGACGCCGCGGCGTCGCCTGCGGGCCGGTCACCGGCCCCCGACGTGGGTGCGGAACCCTCCGGCCGGGCGGTCGAGGGGTTCGAGGCGTTCGCGTCGCCCGGGGAGCCTGCGGTGGGCGCCGTGCGGGGCGCCCCCGCAGGGCCAGGCTGCGGGGAGAAGGCCCGGCGCAGCCCGTGCGAGAAGGACGCCACCTTGATCAGGGGCTGCCCCACCGTGGAGGCCACGAGCGAGGACAGGGCCGAGACGTTCGCGGAGGCGTCCGAGACGTTCGAGGTGATGCCGTCCACCTTCTCCAGCTGCGTGTTGGTGGTGCTCACGGTGCGCGTGACCTCGTCGATCAGCGGTGTGGTGCCGTCGTTGATCGAGCGGATGGTCAGCCGGAGTTCGTCAAAGACACGACCGAGCTTGACGATGGGCAGTGCGAGCAGGCCCACCAGCACCGCGAAGACGAATGCCGCGATCAATCCGGCGATATCGCCACCGTCCATGGGGATCACTTCTTCCGTTCGGGCTCGACGATCTGGGTGCCGGCGAGCAACGCCGACCGACTGGCAACTCTACCCAACAACCCGCGTCGCTCGGCGAACCGTGCCGCAGACGGCGAACAGCCCGCGACCGGGGTCGCGGGCTGTCCGTCCGCCGCCCCAGGGGGCGGCGTGGCGCTCGGAGGATCAGGCCATCCGGGCGTAGTACTCGACCACGAGCTGCTCTTCACAGGTCACGGGGACCTCGGAGCGCTCGGGCTTGCGCGAGAGCGTGGCCTGCAGCCGGTCGATCGTCACGTCCAGGTACGGCGGGGTGTTCGGCAGAACATCCTGGTTCGCACCCGTCGCGGCGATCTGGAACGGGACCATCTTCTCGGAGCGCGGGTGCACGTGGATCATCTGACCCGGGCGCACGCGGAACGAGGGACGGTCCACGCGCTGGCCGTCCACCATGATGTGGCGGTGGACCACAGCCTGGCGCGCGGCAGCCATCGTGCGCACGAAGCCCGCACGCAGCACCAGGGCGTCCAGACGGGTCTCGAGCAGAGCGATGAGGTTTTCACCGGTCTGGCCTTCGACGCGCTTGGCCTCGACGTAGGCACGGTGCATCTGCTTCTCGCGGATGTTGTACTGCGCACGCAGCCGCTGCTTCTCGGTCAGACGGACCTTGTAGTCCGAGTCCTGCTTGCGGCGGGCACGGCCGTGCTCACCGGGAGCATACGGGCGGCGCTCGAAGTACTTCTCGGCCTTGGGCGTCAGGGCGATGCCGAGGGCACGAGACTTGCGCACCTGGCGGCGCGCACGAGAACTGTTGTTCTGGGACAAGACTTGCCTTTCCTGCGGTTCGACGGTGCACGGGCGGGGCCCGTGCTCCGTTCTGGGTGGTACTGGCCTCCGGCGCGGAAAGTGGTTCCCGCGGGAGAGGTGCGGATCAGCCGCAATCCGACGTGCCTAGCGTCCGCGCAGCAGCCCGGGGCGGTGAGTGTTCACCGTCCGAGGGCATGCCGCAACGCGACGTGCCAGCCAGCCGTCCACTATATCCGATTCAGCTGACGTCCTCGTCCACCCAGTCGAGGGACTTGCCCACGGCCTTCGTCCAGTTGCGGAAGAGCCTGTCCTCCTCCGCGCGGTCCCCTTCCGGCTCCCAGCGCTTGTCCTCCGCCCAGTTCTGGGTGATCTCGTCCAGGTCCGCCCAGAACCCCACCGCGAGGCCCGCCGCGTAGGCGGCACCGAGAGCCGTGGTCTCCGTGATCTTCGGGCGGATCACGGGAACGTCCAGCTGGTCCGCCTGGAACTGCATGAGCAGCTCGTTGGCGGTCATGCCGCCGTCCACGCGCAGCTCCGTGAGATCCTGCTTGGAGTCATTGTTCATGGCCTCCACGACCTCGCGGGACTGGAACGCGGTGGCCTCCAGGACGGCGCGGGCAATGTGTTCCTTGCGCACGTAGCGGGTGAGACCCACCAGGGCACCGCGGGCGTCAGGGCGCCAGTGCGGCGCGAAGAGCCCGGAGAACGCCGGCACGAAGTACGCGCCACCGTTGTCCTCCACGGCCCGGGCGAGGGGCTCGATCTCCTTGGCGTCCTGGATCAGGCCCAGGTTGTCGCGCACCCACTGCACCAGCGAACCTGTGACGGCGATGGAGCCCTCCAGGGCGTAGACCGGCTTCTGGCCCTCGATCTGGTAGCAGACCGTGGTGATGAGCCCGTACTCCGAGCGCACCGGGGTCTCCCCCACGTTCATGAGCAGGAAGCTGCCCGTGCCGTACGTGTTCTTGCCCATGCCCGGCTCGAAGCAGGTCTGACCGAACATGGCCGCCTGCTGGTCACCCAGGATGCCGGCGATCGGAACGCCCTTGAGGAATCCGCGGGCACGGCCCTTGCCGTAGACCTCGCTGCTGCAGCGGATCTCCGGGAGCATGGACATCGGAATGCCCATGGTCTCGCACAGCTCCTCGTTCCAGTCGAGGGTGTCGATGTTCATGAGCAGGGTGCGGGAGGCGTTGGTCACGTCCGTGACGTGGACGCCGTCCCCGCTGCCGCCGGTCATGTTCCACACGAGCCAGCTGTCAGTGGTGCCGAAGAGCAGGTCCCCGGCCTCGGCCTTCTCCCGCGCGCCCTCGACATTGTCCAGGATCCACTTGACCTTCGGGCCCGCGAAGTAGCTCGCCAGGGGGAGGCCGGTGAGCTCCCGGAACTTCTCGTCCCCGCCGTCCTTCGCAAACTCGTCCACGATGGCCTGCGTGCGGGTGTCCTGCCACACGATCGCGTGGTAGACGGGCTCACCGGTGTTCTTGTCCCACACGACGGCGGTCTCGCGCTGGTTGGTGATGCCCACCGCCGCGAGGTCGTCCCTGGTGAGCTCGGTCTCCGCGAGCGCGTCCGCCACGCAGCGACGGGTGTTGCGCCAGATCTCCTGGGCGTCGTGCTCGACCCACCCCGCACGGGGGAAGATCTGCTCGTGCTCGTGCTGGCCCACTCCCACGATGTTGCCGGAGTGGTCGAAGACGATCGCGCGGGTGCTGGTGGTGCCCTGGTCGATCGCCATCACGTGCTTGGCTTCGGTCATGTCTGACTCCTTCGTCAAAAAGTGTGTTGCCTGCTGGGTGGGGCCGGTCAGCCGATGACCAGGGCCGCGGCACCCGCGAGGGCGCCGCCCACGAGCGGGCCCAGCACGGGGACCCAGCTGTAGGACCAGTCGCTGCTCACCTTGTTCGGAATGGGAAGCAGCGCGTGGGCGAGGCGCGGGCTGAGGTCACGGGCGGGGTTGATCGCGTAGCCCGTGGGCCCGCCGAGGCAGGCACCGATGGCCACGACGAGCATCGCCACGGCCAGCGGGCCGAGTTCGCTCGGGGTCTCGCCGAAGACGAGGATCACGTAGACGAGCACGAACGTGGCGACGACCTCGGTGACGAAGTTCCAGCCGTAGCTGCGGATCTCCGGGCCGGTGGAGAAGACGCCGATCGTCGCGACGCCCTCCTCACCGGCCGCGTCGAAGTGCTTCTTGTAGGCCAGCCAGCACACGAGGGCGCCCACGAAGCCGCCCACGAACTGCGCCACCAGGTACACCACGGTGCTCGCCGGGGTGATGGTGACGCCCGGGGCGTACTCCGCGTTGTGACGCGCCAGCATGCCGATGGTCACCGCCGGGTTCAGGTGCGCGCCGGACGCGTGCGCCACGTAGACGCCCGAGAACACCGCGAGTCCCCAGCCGAAGCTGATCAGCAGCCAGTCGGCGCCGTTGCCCTTCGTCCGGGGCAGGACCACGTTGGCCACCACACCGCAGCCCAGCAGCACCAGGATCGCCGTGCCGAACGCCTCGGACATGAAAACGGTGGACAACGCCACCTCGGTCACTTCATTCACTTCACCCTCCGTTGGGTGCTCGGGGGCCCGGAGGGGTTCCGGGCCCGAGGTCTCGGATCAGTCCCGGCCGGGGTACGGGTCGCCCGCTCCGGCGCGCAGCTGCTGCGCCGTGGCCTCGTCCGTCTCCTGCAGGGCCGCCTGCTCGGCGTCGCGCAGCTCGGTGTAGAGCTGGACCTGGCGGGCGCGCTCGGCCTCGTCCCAGCCCAGGGCGTCACCCATGATGCGGGCGATCTCCGGGGCCGCGGCGATGCCGCCGTCGCGCTGCTCGTAGTTCAGGTGCGTGCGCCGGCACATCACGTCCTCGAGGTCCAGGGCGCCCTCGTGGGTGGCCGCGCGCTGGATCTCGATCTTCAGGTACTGCTCGGCGCCGGGCACGGGCTCGCCGAGCTCCGGGTGCTCGGTGACCGCGTCGATCATCTCGAGGGCCTCGTCACCGTAGCGGTTGAGCAGACGCTCGATCACCACCCGGTCCATGCCGGTGCGCTGGGCGAGGTGCTCGGACTGGTTCATCAGACCGGACCAGCCCTGCGCGCCCAGCAGGGCCACGTGCTCGGTGATGGACGGGTTCTCCTTGGCGGCCTTCTTGCCGAGTGCCGCGTCCACGGCGTCCTTGGCCATCACGCGGTAGGTGGTCAGCTTGCCGCCGGCGATCGTAAAGAGACCGGGGGTGGCCTCCACCACGGAGTGCTCGCGGGAGATCTTGGTGGACGGCGTGGTCTCGCCCTTGGTTCCCGGCTGCACCAGCGGACGCAGGCCCGCCCAGGTGCCGATCACGTCGTCCGTGGTCAGCGGCTCGCGCAGGATCTTGTTCGCGTGCTCCAGCACGTACTCGACGTCCTCGCGGGTGGCCGTGGGCGTGGTGAGGTCCTGCTCGTAGGGGGTGTCGGTGGTGCCGATGACCCAGTAGTTGTCCCACGGGATGATGAACAGCACGGACTTCTCGGTCTGCAGGATGATGCCCGTGGAACCGTCCAGGCGCTCCTTCGGGACCACCACGTGGATGCCCTTGGAGGCGAGGACCTTCAGCCCGGTCTCCGCCTGGGCGAGGTCCTGCACCGGCTCCGTCCACACGCCCGCGGCGGAGATCACCATCTTGGCGCGCACCTCGCGGGTCTCGCCGGTGGTGAGGTCCTCCACGAGGGCTCCGACCACGCGCCCGGACTCGTCGCGGACCAGCTTGCGGGCCGCGGCACGGTTGGCCGCGAGCGCGCCGTAGCGCTGCGCGGTGCGCACGAGGTCCAGGGTCAGCCGGGCGTCGTCCACGCGGCCGTCCCAGTAGGCGATGGCGCCCACGGCGGCGTCGTCGCGCATGGCCGGGAAGGTCCTGCGCACGCCGGCGGCGCTGAGGTGGCGCTGGACGGGCAGGGACTCGGCCTTGGCACCCACGTGGGCGAGGGTGTCGTACATGCCGATGCCGGTGGCCACGAACGGGCGTTCCCAGCCCTTGTGGGTGAGCGGGTACATGAACTGGATGGGCTTGACCAGGTGCGGGGCCAGCCGGTGCATGAGGAGGTCGCGCTCCTTGAGGGCTTCCGCCACGAGCGCGAAATTGAGCTGCATGAGGTAGCGCAGCCCGCCGTGGACGAGCTTGGAGGAGCGCGAGGAGGTGCCCTGGGCCCAGTCCTGCGCGTCGATGATGGCGGTCGAGAGGCCACGGGTGGCGGCGTCGAGCGCGATCCCCGCGCCCGTGACGCCGCCGCCGATGACCAGGACGTCCACGGGGTTCTCGGCCATGTCTCGCAGGTCGTCGCTGCGCTGCTGTGCGTTCAGAGATGTCAGTGGCACGGTTGCCGCTCCTGTCTACCAAGGGGTTGCCGGTTGAGGTTGTCGGGTCACATTCACGATAGTCCGCGTGCGACGGCACGGAAACATCCGGGGGCCCGGCGGCAGGGGTGTCGCACCGTGCCCGTATGCCCGTATGCCCGGGAGTTCCGTGGCCGCGGCGCCCGCTGCTATCCGCCGGCGGTGCCGCGCACGAGGCCGCGCAGGATCTCCAGCCGCCTGGCCACATTCTTCTCGTGGCCGAACTGGGTGGGTTCGTAGTAGTCGCGTCCCACGAGCTCGTCGGGTGGGTACTGCTGGGCGGCGACGGCGTTGGGCGCGTCGTGGGCGTAGACGTAGTGCGCTCCGTGGCCGAGCTCGGCGGCCCCGGGATAGTGGGCGTCGCGCAGGTGCCGGGGCACGGTCCCGGCGCGGCCGGCTCGCACGTCCGCGATGGCGGCGTCCACCGCGAGGTACGCGGCGTTGGACTTGGGGGCGGTGGCGAGGTGCACGACCGCCTCCGCCAAGGGGATCCGGCCCTCTGGCATGCCGATCAGCTGCACGGCCTGTGCCGCCGCCACGGCGGTCTGCAGTGCCGTGGGATCAGCCATCCCGATGTCCTCGGACGCGGAGATGATGAGCCGGCGTGCGATGAACCGAGGGTCCTCCCCCGCCTCGATCATCCGGGCGAGGTAGTGCATCGCGGCGTCCACGTCCGAGCCTCGAATGGACTTGATGAACGCGCTCACCACGTCGTAGTGCTGGTCGCCCGTCTTGTCGTAGCGCACCGCCGCCCGGTTCACGGCCTCCTCGGCGTCCGCGAGGGTCACCGTGGGCGGGGCTGCGGCCCGCCCGTCCGTATCTTCCCGGGTGACGCCGCTGCCCTCCCCGGTCCCACGGCTTGCTCCGGTCTGTCCGCTCGTCCCAGTCCCACCGCTGCCGGCGGCCCCGCCGTCCGCTCCGACCCCCACCGGTTCCCCGGCCTCGTCGTATCCCACGGCCCTCTCGCGCGCCCCGGTGCCGTTGCCTGCTCTCCCAGCGCCGTCCGTGGCCGCTGCGGCGGAGCTGTCCGTGGCATGGGAGAGCGCCACCGCGGCCGCCGCCTCGAGCGAGGTCAGCGCCTTGCGGGCGTCCCCGCCGGCCACGTCAAGCAGGTGCTCGCGCGCAGCGGGGTCCAGCCGCACGGCACCGTCGAGCCCGCGAGGCTCCGTGACAGCACGCTCGAGCAGCTCGCCGATGTCGGAGCGCTCCAGGGGCTGCAGGGTGAGCAGCAGTGACCGGGAGAGCAGCGGGGAGATCACGGAGAAGGACGGGTTCTCGGTGGTCGCGGCCACCAGGACCACCCACCCGTTCTCCACCCCGGGCAGCAGGGCGTCCTGCTGGGCTTTGGTGAAGCGATGGATCTCGTCCAGGAACAGCACGGTGGTGCGCCCGTGAAGGTCCCGCGCGGTCAGCGCCTCGTCCATGACCCGCCGGACGTCCTTCACCCCGGCCGTGACGGCGGAGAGCTCCACGAAAGTGGTGTCGTGGCCTCGCGCGATCACGTGGGCGATGGTGGTCTTGCCCGTTCCTGGTGGGCCCCACAGGATCACCGAGGACGGCGCGGCGGGACCCGTGAGTCCCGTGACGAGCGCGCGCAGCGGGGAGCCGGTGCGCAGCAGGTGCTTCTGGCCCACGACCTCGTCGAGGGTGCGCGGTCGCATCCGCACGGCCAGGGGTGCGCGGGAGCGGCGCCGCCCGTGCTCCGAGGCAGAACCCCCGGAAGCGGCCGAGGGCTCCGGGAACGCGGGGTCGTTGGCGTGCGCCCGGCCGCCGCGTGCGGGGTCCGGCAGGTCGAACAGGGAGTCGCTCACGCCTCGACCCTACTGCCCGACCCGGACACGCACACGAGCCCGTTCCGGGCGTCAGTCGCGGCGCGGGCGCTGCAGGTCGTCGCTGTCCACCACGAGCGTGATGGGCCCGTCGTTGACCAGGGAGACCGCCATGTGCGCCCCGAACCGGCCGGTCTCCACCGTCAGGCCACGCTCGCGCAGCGCGGCGACGAACGCGTCGAACAGCGGCTCGCTCAACGCTGCCGGGGCGGCGTCCGACCACGAGGGCCGCCGACCCCTGCGCACGTCCCCGTAGAGGGTGAACTGGCTCACGGCCAGCACGGGCGCGCCGCTGTCCTCGCAGGAGGTCTCCCCCGGCAGCACCCGCAGCCCGGCGATCTTCGCGGCGAGCTTCTGCGCCGTGGCGGGGGTGTCCGTGTGGGTGATCCCCACGAGCAGTGCAAGCCCCGGACCGTCGATCTCCCCGACCGTGAGGTCCTCGACCGTGACCCGGGCACCCGTCACCACTTGCAGCACGATTCGCATGCCGTCCACTCCACCACATCCGGAACCCGCAGCGGAACCGGCGACGACGCCGCGGTGCGCGGGCGGCGTCGTTGTCCCTATCCCGGGCCCGAGTCCTCCATGAAGCGGTGCGGGGCGGTCACCAGTACGCCGACGGCGAGCACCCCGAGCATGAGCCAGAGGTACCCGAAGGAGGTCCACCAGTTGCCCGTGGCCCCGAAGAGCAGACCGAACATCAGGGGCCCGGCGCAGCCAGCGAGGTAGCCCAGGCCCTGCCCGAAGCCGGAGAGCGCGCCGGCGCCCGCAGTGGTGCGGGTGCGGATGTTGATCAGTGTCAGCGCCAGGGGGAAGGAGGCCTGGCCGAGCCCGGCGATCGTGATCCACACCCACACCAGCGGCAGGCCACCCAAGACCTCCCGTGGCCACTGCAGCAGCATGAGGTAGCCGGTGCCGTACAGCAGCACGGCGCACAGACCCGGCACGAGGGTGTTGCCCGTGCGGCGCACCAGCAGGGGCACCACGAGACTCACGGGCAGGCCGAGGATCGCGTAGAAGGAGAGCATTGCGCCGGCCTCGTGCTCCGAGAAGCCGGTGTCCACCACGAAGCGGGGAAGCCAGGTGAACATGGCGAACGTGTTGGACGAGGTGCCCACGAACATCAGCACCACCCCCCAGCCCACGCGGGTGCGCCACGGGGAGGCCCGCCCGGGGCCCGCCGCGGGGGCGGTGACGCCCGGGACGGGGACCTCGGCCAGCTCGGAGGCGCCCAGGACCCCACGGACGCACGCCACCCCGCGGCGTCGGCGATCGGGACCGCGAAGAACGGGGCCATTGCCGTGGACACTCCCAGCAGCATCGAGTACACGGCCGTGAGCGGCGCGATCCGGTTCGGGAAGTACTTCTTGATCACCGGCGGCAGCGCCACGTTGCCGATGCCCAGACCGCACATGGCCACGAACGTGAACACGAGGAACAGGATGACGTCCGTGCACAGGGCGCGCGCCACCAGACCCGCAGCGGCCAGGGCGCACGAGAGCATCAGCAGCGCCTCGAGCCCCATGCGGCGCATCAGGAACGCGGTGAGGAAGCCCGTCAGCGCGAAGCCCAGGGTGGGCATCATGGCGAGCACACCCGTGTTCGCTGCGGTGAGGTGCAGGTCGGTGGAGAGGCGTTCGAGCACCGGGGACACCCCGGAGACGCCGAGTCGGAGGGTGAAGGCAGTCAGAAGCACACCGGCCAGGGCCATCAGGCTCCGGCCGGTGTGCTGTTCAGCGGGTTGGACGACTACCGCCCGCTCTCGTTGGTCGTGGTGGTCTTGGACTCGCCGCCGGAGGTGCGGGGCTCGGGCTTGGCGTCCACGCCCGCCTCCTTGCGCTGCTGCGCCGTGATCGCGGCGGGAGCGGCGGTCAGCGGATCGTAGCCGTTGCCGGTCTTGGGGAACGCGATGACGTCGCGGATGGAGTCGGTGCCCGCGAGCAGCGCGACCACGCGATCCCAGCCGAAGGCGATGCCGCCGTGCGGGGGCGCACCGAACTGGAAGGCGTCCAGGAGGAAGCCGAACTTCTCCCGGGCATCCTCCTCGCTCAGGCCCATCACGCGGAAGACCCGGTCCTGCACGTCCCGGCGGTGGATGCGGATGGAGCCGCCGCCGATCTCGTTGCCGTTGCACACGATGTCGTAGGCGTAGGCCAGCGCGGAGCCGGGATCGGTGTCGAACGTGTCCCTGAATTCGGGCTTCGGCGAGGTGAACGCGTGGTGCACCGCGGTCCAGGCGCCGGAGCCCACGGCCACGTCACCGGACTCCACGGCGTCGGCGGCCGGCTCGAACAGGGGCGCGTCCACGACCCACACGAAGGCCCAGTCGTTCTCGTCGATCAGGCCCACGCGGTGACCGATCTCCACGCGCGCCGCTCCGAGCAGCGCACGGGAGGTCTTGACCCCGCCGGCGGCGAAGAACACGCAGTCTCCCGGCTTTGCACCCACGGCCTCGGCCAGTCCGGCCTTCTCCTCCTCGGAGATGTTCTTGGCCACCGGTCCGGCGATCTCGCCGTCCTCCTTGAACAGGACGTACGCGAGGCCCTTGGCGCCGCGCTGCTTGGCCCACTCCTGCCACGCGTCGAGCTGACGGCGCGGCTGGGACGCACCACCGGGCATCACCACGGCGCCCACGTACGGGGCCTGGAACACGCGGAACGGGGTGTCCTTGAAGTACTCGGTGAGCTCGGTGAGCTTCAGGTCGAAGCGCAGGTCCGGCTTGTCGGAGCCGTAGTCAGCCATGGCCTGCGCGTAGGTCATGCGCGGGATCGGGGTGGTGATCTCCACGCCGATCAGCGCCCACAGCGCCTTCACGATCTGCTCGCCCAGGGCGATGATGTCGTCCTCCTCCACGAAGGAGGCCTCGACGTCCAGCTGGGTGAACTCGGGCTGGCGGTCCGCGCGGAAGTCCTCGTCCCGGTAGCAGCGGGCGATCTGGAAGTACTTCTCGATCCCGCCCACCTGCAGCAGCTGCTTGAACAGCTGCGGGGACTGCGGCAGGGCATACCACGAGCCCGGAGCCAGGCGCGCCGGAACCAGGAAGTCGCGCGCGCCCTCGGGGGTGGAGCGGGTGAGGGTGGGCGTCTCCACCTCGGTGAAGCCCTGCTCGTGCAGCAGGTTGCGGGCCACGCGGTTGACCTCGGAGCGCAGCCGCATGATGCGGGCGGGCTCCGGGCGGCGCAGGTCCAGGTAGCGGTACTTCAGGCGCGCTTCCTCCCCCACCTCCACGTGCTCGTCGATCTGGAACGGCAGGGGCGCGGCGGTGTTGAGCACGGCGAGCTCGTCCACCATGACCTCCACCTCGCCCGAGGGCAGGTTCGGGTTCTCGTTGCCCTCCGGGCGGCGCTCCACGGTGCCGGTGACCTGCAGGACGTACTCGTTGCGCAGCTGGTGGAACTGCTCCTCGTCGCGCACCACGATCTGCGCCACGCCGGAGGCGTCCCGCAGGTCCACGAACGCCACGCCGCCGTGGTCCCGGCGGCGGCCGACCCAGCCCGCCAGCGTGACGGTCTGTCCGATGTTCTCGGCGCTCAGCGCGCCAAGCTCATGTGTTCGCAACAAGTGCATTCACCTTTTCATTGGTTGTGGTGCGGGGAGCACGTCCCCGGAGTTCTCTGGGCCGCGCGCACGCGGCGCCACGGGCACGGGGCACGACGTCGCCCGGCCCGGTGGGTTGTCTCCCGCGAGTCTACAAGCGCGCGGCGGCTCAGTCGTCGGCCGGCCCGGCGGCGACGCCCGGGCGGAGGTCCTCGACGGGCGGCTGCCACGACTGCGGGTCCGCCGGGACCTGCTCGCCGGAGCGGATGTCCTTGACCTCGTGGCCCACCGTGCCGTCCTCCGCCACCGTGGTGAACCACACGAACGGGATGCCCCGGCGCTCGGCGTAGCGGATCTGCTTGCCGAACTTCTGGGCCGTGGCGGCCACCTCGGTGGCGATTCCCCGGGAGCGCAGGGCGCCTGCGACGTCCTGCGCGGCGGACCACGACTCGTCGTCGTTCAGGGCCACGAGCACGGCTGAGGGCACGGAGCGGGAGGCGGAGGCCATCTTCTGCGAGAGGATGCGCGTGACCAGCCGGGTCACGCCGATGGACAGGCCCACGCCCGGGAAGTTCTTCTTGCCGGTGCTCGCGAGGGATTCGTACCGCCCGCCGGAGCACACCGAGCCGAGCTGCTCGTGGCCGACCAGGACGGTCTCGTAGACGGTGCCCGTGTAGTAGTCGAGACCGCGCGCGATCGACAGGTCTGCCACCACCTTGCCCGGCGCTCGGCGAGCGGCCTCCCCCACGACCTCCGCGAGCTCCGCGAGGCCCTCCTCAAGCAGCTCGTTGGTCTGGCCAAGGGCACGCACCTGCTCCACGAAGGAAGTGTCCTCGGTGCGGATCTCCGCGAGTGCCAGCGCGGCCCGTGCCTGCTCTGGGCTCGCGCCCACGGCGTCCTGGAGGTTGCGGGCCACGGCGTCCGCACCGATCTTCTCGAGCTTGTCGATCTCCCGCAGCACTGCGGGGGCGTCCTCGAGGCCGATGCCGCGGTAGAAGCCCTCAGCCAGCTTGCGGTTGTTGACGCGCAGCACGAACGGGGGGATGGGCAATGCGGACAGGGCGTCGATCATCACGAGGGCGAGCTCGACGTCGTAGCGGAACGGGAGGGTGCCGTCCCCGACGACGTCCACGTCCGCCTGGGTGAACTCGCGCGCGCGGCCCTCCTGGGGGCGCTCGCCGCGCCAGACCTTCTGGATCTGGTAGCGGCGGAACGGGAAGGTGAGGTGTCCGTTGTTCTCCACCACGTAGCGGGCGAACGGCACGGTGAGGTCGAAGTGCAGCGCGAGCGCACCCTCCTTGGAGGAGTCCTCCTCGTCCTGCTGCAGCCGCGAGACGCCGTAGACCTCCTTGTCGATCTCGCCCTTGCGCAGCAGCTGCTCGACGGTCTCGACCGCGCGGGTCTCGATCGAGGTGAACCCGTGCAGCTCGAAGGTGCGGCGCAGCGAGTCGAGGACGTGCTGCTCCACGATCCGCTCCTCCGGGAGCCATTCGGGGAAGCCGGACAGGGAGGTGGTGCGAGCCATGGGTGGAACTCCTCGGTGTGGGTGGGCCACCGGCCGTGTTCGCCCTCGGCACGGTACCCGGGACGGTCGTGACGGTGTCTGCGGCCATTCTAGGGCGCACCCCTCGTTAGGATGGCCGTGTCCACCAATGGAGCCCCCGCCGGGTGAGCAGCGCCACAGAGCCCTTCCGGCGAGGCCGTGCAGAAAGAGTTGTAGCGGTGACAGAACGTCCTGAATCCGACGACCGCCGTCCCGAGCAGGGACCGCAGACCCCCGAGGCGCCCGAGGAGCGCTCCCCCCAGACACCCGCGGCTGAGACTCCCGCATCCGAGTCCTCCGCCGCCCCGGCGGCGCCTGCACCGGTGGACCACGCCGCCGACGCGTCCGACGACGCAGCTGTGTCCGAGACCGCTGCGACACCAGAGACCGCTGCTGCGCCCGAGACGGCCACCGCGGCAGAGACGGGCAGCGCTCCCGCGACACCCGCGCCCACCCCGCGGCCGTCGGCTCCCACGCCGGGTGCGCCGTCGCCGTCGGCCGCCGGACGTCCCACCCCGGCCGCGCCCAAGACCCCGAGCCCCGCGGCCCTGAAGACCCCGGCCGCCGCGACGTCGACCCCCGGGACTGCCGCGGAGAGCGCGCCCGCCGCGCTTTCCCCGGCCGAGTCCGTGGCCCGTGCCAAGCGCTTCGGCCGCGCGGACGAGAACGGCACCGTCTACGTCACCGTCCAGGGCACCGAGTACGAGTGCGGCCAGTTCCCGGACGCCACGAGCGACGAGGCCCTGGCCTACTTCGCCCGCAAGTTCGACGACGCCGAGGCGCAGGTCGCGCTGCTCGAGCAGCGCATCGCCGCAAAGGCCCCTGCTGGCGACATGCGCAAGACCGTGCAGCACGTGCGGGAGCAGGTGGACGCGCACGCCATGGTGGGTGACCTCGTGGACCTCTCCACGCGCCTGGACACGCTCGAGGACGCCATCCGCGTGGCACTGGAGCGCGAGCGGGAGGAGTCGAAGAAGCACAGGGCCGAGCAGCTGGCCCGCCGCACGGCCATCGTGGAGGAGGCAGAGGAGGTTGCTGGCCAGGACCCCGAGAAGACCCAGTGGAAGCGGTCCTCGGCCCGGATGGAGCAGTTGTTCACGCAGTGGCAGGAGCACCAGCGCTCGGGCGGGCGGCTGTCCAAGTCGGACGAGGACGCCCTGTGGAAGCGCTTCCGCAAGGCGCGCACCACGTTCGACCGCCACCGCAAGGCGTTCTTCTCCTCCCTGGACGAGACCAACGCCAAGGCCAAGCGTGTCAAGCAGGCCCTGATCGCCGAGGCCGAGGCGCTGTCCTCCTCCACGGACTGGGGCGAGACCGCGGGGAAGTACCGCGAGCTCATGGACCGCTGGAAGCAGGCCCCGCGCGCCTCCCGCAAGGACGACGACGCCCTGTGGGCCCGGTTCCGCGCGGCGCAGGACGTCTTCTTCAACGCCCGCAAGGCCGCGAACGAGCAGATCGACAAGGAGTTCGAGGGCAACCTGGGCGTGAAGGAGAAGCTGCTCGCCGAGGCGAAGCAGATCCTGCCGGTCAAGGACCTCGAGGCCGCCAAGAAGAAGCTCGCCTCGATCCAGCAGCGCTGGGAGGAGGCCGGCAAGGTGCCGCGCGCCCACATGCGCCGGGTGGAGAACGAGCTGCGCTCCGTCGAGGACGCCGTCAAGAAGGCGGAGGACGACAAGTGGCGTCGCACCGACCCGGAGACGAAGGCGCGCTCGAACTCGATGCTCTCCCAGCTGGAGAACAAGATCGCGGACCAGCGCGCGGCGGTCGAGACCGCCCGCGCCTCCGGCAACGAGAAGAAGGCCGCCTCCCTGGAGAAGGACCTGGCTACGAGCGAGCAGTGGCTCGCCACGCTGCAGACTTCCGCCTCCGAACTGGGCTGAGGCCCGCCCCGGGGCGGCACCGCTGACGGCGTGCCGTCCCGGGTCTCCTGGTGAGAGCGCCCGGTTCCGAGCTTTTCACGGCCAGCGCCCCCGTTCCGGTCCGCCGGACGGGGGCGCTTCTCGTGGGTTCTCCACAGGTGCGGCGCGGGTCTGCCGTGGCGCCGGTTCGTGGGGTGGGATGGGTCCATGACCTCCCTCGCCCCTGCGCTGCGCCCCTCCGGTTCCCGCTACGACGGCGCGTTCACCGTGTTCCTGCCCGGCCACCCGTTCAGCCGCGCGGAGCTACACGCCATGACCGTGGACGGTGTGCTGCGCCGCGAATTGCTGGACGCCCACGTGCACGCGTCCCAGCCCGTCACCGACTCCCTGCGGGCGGTGGTGCTGAGCCGGGTGGTGCCGGGCAACCTGCAGCGCCGGGGTGTGCTGGGGCGGCTGGGTGCGGCGTGGTTCTACCGCTGCGCGCCGGAACCTTCGCCCCTGCCCGTGCTCGTGGACAAGAGCGCGCGCACCACGGCCACCGTTCCGCCGGGGATCGTGCTGCACCAGACGAGCTTCGCTCCGGAGGACGTCGTGACGTTGCGCGGAATTTCTCTGACGTCTCCTCGGCGCACGGCCCTGGACATCGCGCTGTACGTTCCGGGCCCCGCCGGCGACGCCGCCCTGCTGGCCCTCATGAGCGCCTCACGGCTGCAGTGCACTCCGCAGGACGTCCGCCACGGCCTGGAGACCTTGCCCAAGACCCCCGGACGGCGCGCGGCGCTCACGCGGGTGCGCAAGCTGTCACGGGGGATGCAGACCGAGGCACAGGGCCGAACGGTGCAGCCCGCGGCGGTCACCGGGACCTGAGAATCGCGGTGGAGCTTGACCACGCCGAACGGCCCGGCCCGGGAAGGCGTGCGCTCCCGGGCCGATCACCTGCCAGACCGCTCACCCGCCGGACCGCACGCCGGAGGCCCAGGAAGTAGGCGCCCGCCCGGGCTGGCGTCAGGACACCACGGGCTGGTGGCCCGACACGCGGTACACGTCGTACACGCCGTCGATCCGCCGGACCTGGTTCAGCACGTGGTCCAGGTACCGGGTGTCCCCCATCTCGAAGGAGAAGCGTGAGATGGCCAGACGGGCACGAGAGGTGTGCACCTGGGCGGAGAGGATGTTCACGTGGTTCTCGGAGAGCACGCGCGTGACGTCGTAGAGCAGGGACTTGCGGTCCAGCGCCTCCACCTGGATCTCCACGAGGAACAGCGATGACTGCGTGGGAGCCCACGAGACCTGCTTGACCCGGTTGTCTCCCTCCGGCAGCGCCTTCATGTTTGCGCAGTCCACCCGGTGCACCGAGATCCCTGAACCACGGGTCACGAAGCCCACGATCTCGTCCGGGGGCACTGGCGTGCAGCAGCGGGCGATCTTCACGTAGACGTCCGAGGCGCCCTGCACGAGCACTCCCGCATCCGCCACGCCCGACCGCACCGGCTTGGTGACACGCGTGACCTCCGTGAGGTCCTCCTCCGTGCCGTCCGCACCGCCCAGGTGCTCCAGCAGCTTCTCCACCACCTGCTGGGCGCTGACCGCGTCCGAGCCGAGCGCCTCGTAGAGGGCGGCCACGTCCCCGCGGTTGAAGTCCTGCGCCACCGCGAGCAGCGACTCGCTCGTGACCGTGCGCTGCAACGGCAGGTGGTGCTTGCGCAGGGCCTTGGTGAGCATGTCCTTGCCTCGCTCGATCGCCTCCTCGCGCCGCTCCTTGGAGAACCACTGGCGGATCTTGGTGCGGGCGCGCGGGGAGCCCACGAACTTGAGCCAGTCCTGGGAGGGCGCGGCCTGCTCCGACTTCGAGGTGAGGATCTCCACCCGGTCCCCGTGCTGCAGCGTCGAGGACAGCGGTGCCAGCTTGCCGTTGACCCGCGCACCGATCGTGCGGTTGCCGACCTCCGTGTGCACGGCGTAGGCGAAGTCCACCGGCGTGGAACCCGCGGGCAGGGCCATGACCTCGCCCTTGGGCGTGAACACGTACACCTCGGCGGTGTTGATCTGGTAGCGCAGCGAGTCCAGGAAGTCCGAGGAGTCCTTGGCCTCCTCCTGCCAGGAGACCAGGGAGCTGAGCCAGTTCAGCTCGCCCTCCTTGGCCTTGGGCGTGGCGGAGTTCGCCTGGTTGACCTTGTCCTTGTACTTCCAGTGCGCGGCCACGCCGTACTCCGCGCGTCGGTGCATCTCGTGGGTGCGGATCTGGATCTCCACGGGCCGCCCGTTCGGTCCGATCACCGTGGTGTGCAGCGACTGGTACATGTTGAACTTGGGCATGGCGATGTAGTCCTTGAACCGCCCGGGCAGCGGCCGCCACTTGGCGTGCAGCACACCGAGGGCCGCGTAGCACTCGCGCACGGAGTTCACGAGCACGCGCGCAGCCTGCAGGTCGTGGATCTCGTCGAAGTCCTTCCCGCGCACGATCATCTTCTGGTAGATCGAGTAGTAGTGCTTGGGTCGGCCCGTGATGGTGGCCTCAATCCCGGAGGCGTCCAGCGCCTCGCCGATCTCTCCACGAATCTGGGCGAGGTGCCGCTCCCGCTCGGGGGTCCGCTCCCCCACCATGCGCACGATCTCGTCGTAGACCTTGGGGTAGAGCGCGGCAAAGGAGAGGTCCTCGAGTTCCCACTTGATCGTGTTCATGCCCAGCCGGTGGGCCAGGGGCGCGAAGATCTCCAGCGTTTCGCGCGCCTTGCGGCCCGAGGACTCGGAGGAGACGAAGCGCCACGTGCGGGCGTTGTGGAGGCGGTCCGCAAGCTTGATGACCAGCACCCGGATGTCCTTGGCCATGGCCACGATCATCTTGCGGACGGTCTCGGCCTGGGCGTTCTCCCCGTACTGGATCTTGTCCAGCTTGGTCACGCCGTCCACGAGCTCGGCGACCTCCTCGCCGAACTCCGCCCGCAGCTCGTCCAGCGTGTAGGAGGTGTCCTCCACCGTGTCGTGCAGCAACCCGGCCACCAGGGTCGCACCCGTCATGCCGAGCTCCGCGAGGATCGTGGTCACTGCCACCGGATGGGTGATGTACGGGTCCCCGGACTTGCGCTTCTGGCCCTCGTGGTGCGCATCCGCCACGGCGAAGGCGCGCTCCAGCACGCTGAGGTCCTGCTCGGGGTGCGAGTTCTGCACCGTGCGCAGCAGCGGCACGAGCACGGGCGAACTGGGCACTGACTCCCCGCTCAGCACGGACAGCGTGGAGCGGGTCTTCTCGCTGCGACCGGGGAACACGGCGCGGCCGAAGACGGGGCGAGAGGCCGGGAGCACGAAGTGGGTCCCGCTGAAGTCCCCGCGGGCCACGGCGGTGCGCTGACCGCCGGCCGCGCGCGACGCGCCGTCGGCGGCCACGCTGGTTCCCACGGCGGACGTGGGGGCCGACCCCAGCGATGTGGCGTGACCCGTGGTCGTGCCGACAACCTCGGCAGACGCGGGAGCGGACGCCGACGACGTCGTGCGCGCCGTCGTCGCAGCGGCCGTGGCCTCGGCAGATCCCCTGGAAACGGGCGCGGGTGAGTCTGCGGGTGCGCGGGTACCCGCGTGGTCGGACGTGCTGGACATGAGTCGTGGCCTCCTCACCGTGCCGCGGTGCCGGGGAGGTGGGATCCTGGCCCGGCGCGGCTGATGACCCAGTGTAATGCCGCGGCCCAGTGCTCCGTGCACGGGGCCGCGGGGGGCGTGAGCGCTGGCGGGGCCCGTGGTCCGGGTGTCCGGGCTCAGGCGGAGACGGGGTCCGAGCTCACCGGGGGCGCATCCGTGGTCCGCTCCTCCAGCACCTTCCGGGTCTGCTCGCGCACCGCGGGATCGCGGTCCCGCAGCCACGAGTACAGCGGCGCCGCGACGAACAGCGTGGCCAGGGTGCCCACGATGATGCCCACGAACAGCGAGAGCGAGAGGTCCTTCAGGGTTCCCGCGCCCAGCAGGTAGGCGCCGATGAACAGGATGGAGCCCACCGGCAGGATGCCCACCACGGAGGTGTTGATCGAGCGCACGAGCGTCTGGTTCACCGCCAGGTTCACCTGCTCCCCGTACGTGCGCTTCGCGCGCTCCGCAGGTGCGGTGCCGTCCAACAGCCCCGCGGTGTTCTCACGGACCTTGTCGAAGACCACCACCGAGTCGTAGAGCGAGTAGGAGAGCACCGTGAGGAAGCCGATCACGGCGGACGGGGTGATCTCGAAACCCACGAGCGAGTAGACACCGCCCGTGACCACCACGGTCACGAGCATCGCAGCAATCGAGGACACAGACATCTTCCACGTACGGAAGTACAGCGCCATCAGCGCGAGGGCCAGCACCACGAAGACCAGCAGGCCCCACAGCGCCTGCTGCGTGACGCCCTGACCCCACGTGGGACCCACGAAGTTCGAGGTCACCTGGTCCTCGCCCACGCCGTAGGAGTCCTGCAGCTTGGACTTCACACTCAGTGTCTGGTCGTCGTCGAGCTGCTGGGTCTGCACCCGAATGGTGCCGGGGGCGATGTTGGTGACCGTGGCCTCGTCCGCGCCGGGGGTGCCCGCCACGGCGCGCTGGCCGAGGGAGACGTCCGTGTTCTCGACCCCGGAGACCGTGAACTCCGATCCCCCGGTGAAGTCGATGCCCAGGTTGAACCCGCCTTTGACCACGGGGATCAGCACGGAGACCACCACGAGCGCCAGGCTCACCGCGAGCCACAACCCGCGCTTCTGGACGAACGGGTAGGAGCGGCGCCCGCTGTGCAGGTCGTTGCCGAATCGCGCGAGTCGGTTGCTCATCGCTGGGCCTCCTGAGTGTCGGAGTGGGCGGAGGACGACGCCGTGTCGTCACCGGGGGCCGCCTCGCGTGCCGCGCGGCGTCGTCGTTCGGCGATCGTGAGGCCGTCGTTCTCGGAGGGGTCGCGCAGCCGCCCGGCGCCGCGGTAGAGCGGCACGGCGTCGAGGGCCTCCGGGTCCAGGCCGGAGTTCTTGGCGCCGGAGCCGAAATAGCGCGTGCGGGCCAGCAGCACCATGACCGGGTGCGTGAACAGGAACACGACCAGCAGATCCGCGATGGCCGTGAGACCCAAGGTGAACGCGAAGCCGCGCACGTTGCCCACGGCCACGAAGTACAGGACCACCGCGGCCAGCAGGTTCACGGCCTTGGAGGCGAGCACCGTCTGACGTGCCCGCTGCCAGCCGTGGTCCACGGCGGCAGGAATCGTACGCCCGGCGCGGATCTCGTCGCGGATGCGTTCGAAGTAGACGATGAACGAGTCAGCAGTCTGCCCGATAGCCACCACCAGGCCCGCCACGCCGGCGAGTGAGAGCCGGTAGTTGGCGCCCCAGCCGAGCAGTGTGATCGCGAGGTACGTGAGCACACCGGCCACGACGAGCGACGCGATGGTCACGAGCCCCAACCAGCGGTACTGGAACAGCGAGTAGATGCACACGAGCGCCAGACCGATCAGACCGGCCACGATGCCCATGCGCAGCTGGTCGCTGCCCAGCGTCGCGGAGACCTGCTGCTCCGAGTCGATCGAGAAGGACACCGGCAGCGCACCGTACTTCAGCTGCTGGGACAAGAACTTGGCCTCGTCCTCCGTAAAGCTGCCCGTGATCTGCGCCTTGCCGTCCGTGATGACGGAGTTCATGCTCGGCGCGGAGATCACGGAGCCGTCCAGCACGATGGCGAACTGGGAGCGGGGATCGCCCTGGCTGCTCTGCCCCAGGCTGTAGAGCCGCTCGGAGAGGTCCTTGAAGGTCCTGGTGCCCTGCTCGTCGAACTGCAGGTTCACGGCGAAACCACCCGTGGCGTGGCCCTGCGAGTTCGTGGCCTGGGCGTAGGACGCGTCCGAGATCTCGGTGCCGGGGATCTCCACCGGCCCAAGGATGAACTTGGTGCCGTTCTCGGAGCCGCCCTGCGAGTCGCACGCCACCACGGCCTTGTCCTGCGGCTGCGCGGCACGCTCTTCCTGCGACTGACCCTTGGTGCAGTCCAGGGCCTCGTACTGGGCGTAAAGCTCGCGGGTCACCCAGTTGGGGTCCGAGGAGTTGGTGGGCTTCGCGTCCGGCTCCGGGATGGACTTCGGATCCGTGCGCTTGTCCGCCGGTGTGGGCGCACCGTCGCCGGTGACGATCACGGGGCGGAACGCCATCTGCGCCGAGGTCTGGATGAGGTCGCGGGTCTCGCTCGAGGGCACGCCGGGCATCGACACGACGATGTTGCGCCCGGACTGGGTCGTGATCTCCGCCTCCGAGACACCCGCGCCGTCCACGCGCTGGCGGATGATCTCCACGGCCTGGTCAAGCTGCTCCTGGGAGATCTCCTTGCCGGCGTCATCACCCTGGAGGGTGGGCGAGAGCACCATCTGCGTACCGCCCTCGAGGTCCAGGGCCAGCTTCGGACCCCACCCCGTGCGGTCCGTGCTGACCCCGTAGACCAGCACCCCCGCCAGGATCGCGACCACGGCCACGAGGGCGAGCAGGGCCTTGCGGGCCGACGCCGCAGCAGCAGCAGCCCCCGAGCGCGGCCGCGGCGTAGCGCCCCCGCCCTTCGCGCCGCTCGCGCGCAAGCCGGTCTCCTCCGATGTCCTGTGCCGACGCCAGCGGGAGCCCCTGGGCTCCCCGGGGGTCCCCGACGCCTTCTTCTGTGCTGCCATAGCCGTCCTTCAACGAGCCCGTCACCGGCACCGCACGGGCCGGTCGACGCATGAGAAACGGGCCGATGTCATCGGCCCGTGTCCCAGCGGGGGGGGGGTGGATCAGTTGGTGGTGGTACCGCGGTCCTCGCCGTTGCGGGCGTCGCGCCAGGTCCGGTGATCCTGCTCCGGTGCGACGTCGCCAGCTGCGGTGTTCCCGGCGGCGGTTGCACCTCCGGGGGTGGTTCCGGTCGTGTCCGACTCACTGCGCGCGGCGCCGGTCACGACGTTGCCGTTCTCAGCGGCTGTGTTCCCGGACGCGTCGTGCACGGTGCCCGCGGTCGTCGTACCAGTGGCCGCAGGGCCGTCGACGACGGCGCCCCCATCCGCCCCGGAGTCCGCGGGAGTCTCGTCCACCACGGTGGTCACGGTCTGGGAGTGCACGGTGACGAGCTGGCCCGGGGAGATCTCCAGGACGGCCTTGTTCTGCTCGCGGTCCATGTCGCGCAGCGTTCCGTAGAGGCCGAAGCTGGTCATCACGCGCGTGCCGGGTTCCATGGTCGCCTGCTTGGCCCTCATCTGGGCCTGGGCCTTCTTCTGGCGGCGCATGGGCAGCCAGAGCAGCAGCACCATCACCACGAGCATCACGGGCAGGAACCACACGGTCCCACCTCCGCCGGCAGCAGCTTCCTGGGTTTCTGCGAGGAGCGTCACAAATGATCCGTTCTGTCGTCGTGCGAGGGGTCGCGCGTGGCAGGTGCCCGCTGACCCGCGGGAATGATTCGAGCACGCGCTCGGGTTCGCATGAAGTTTAGTGGATGGATCTGGTGACCCGCTGGACGGTGACAGGACCGGCTAGGAGGAGGCGTCCTGCTCCTGCTCCGCGTTCGAGGCCAGCGCCGTGCGCAGGGCCGGGTCCTTGAACGCCGCGTGGTTCGGGACCTCCAGACCCAGGTGTTCCCACGCGGCCGCCATGGCGATGCGCCCGCGCGGCGTGCGCCCCAGCAGTCCCTCCCGCACGAGGAACGGCTCGGCCACGGTCTCCACGGTCTCGGTCTCCTCACCCACCGCGATCGCCAGGGTGGACAGCCCCACGGGGCCACCGTTGAACTTTCCCACGAGCGCCGAGAGCACGTTGCGGTCGAGCCGGTCGAGGCCACGGACGTCCACCTCGTACATGTCCAGTGCGGCGCCGGCGGCGCGCGCGTCGATCCGGTCCACGCCGTGCACGAGTGCCCAGTCCCGCACGCGGCGCAGCAGCCGGTTCGCGATGCGGGGGGTTCCCCGGGAGCGGGAAGCCACCTCGCTGAACGCCTCCGTGGTCATGGTGAGGTCCAAGAGGGCGGCCGAGCGGCGCAGCACGAGTTCCAGCTCCGGGACGGAGTAGAACTCCAGGTGCCCTGTGAAGCCGAAGCGGTCCCGCAGAGGGCCAGGCAGCAGACCGGCACGCGTGGTCGCGCCCACGAGCGTGAACGGTGGGAGGTCCAGCGGGATAGACGTGGCACCGGCCCCCTTGCCCACAACGATGTCCACGCGGAAGTCCTCCATGGCCATGTAGAGCATCTCCTCGGCCGGGCGGGACATGCGGTGGATCTCGTCCAGGAAGAGCACCTCCCCGTGGGTCAGGGAGGACAGGATCGCGGCGAGGTCCCCGGCGTGCTGGATGGCGGGGCCGGAGGAGATCCGCAGGGGGACGTCCAGGTCCTGGGCAATGATCATGGCGAGCGTGGTCTTGCCGAGCCCCGGGGGTCCCGAGAGCAGCACATGGTCCGCCGTGCGACCGCGCAGCTTGGACGCCTCCAGCACGAGCGAGAGCTGGGCACGCACGCGCTGCTGGCCCACGAAGTCCTCGAGCGTGCCCGGGCGCAGGGACGCCTCGAGCTGCTGGTCGTCGTAATCGCCCTCCGCACCAACGAGCCGCTGCTGCCCGGTGGACGCGCCGTCCTCGATGGCCATGCTCAACGCCCCCCGGTGCGGGCGTGAGAGGTGCCCTTGGAGGTGCCGAGCCAGGACAGGACGGCGCGCAGGATCTCCGCCACGTTGCCCGAGTCGGCGAGCTCGGGCTGGGTCTGCAGGGCGTCGTCGATGCCCCGGGCGGCGTCCTTCTCGCTCCACCCCAGACCGGTCAGGGCATCAATGACCTGCTCACGCCAGACCTGCATCTGCGGCTGGGCGCCCTGCACGCTTGCGGGCTCGGGGAGTACAAGCTTGTCGGCCAGTTCGAGCACGATCCGGCGCGCGGACTTGGGACCGATGCCCGGCACGGCGGTGAATGCCTTGTCGTCACCCGCGGCGATCGCGCGCCTGGCGTCGTCCGGGCCGAGCACGGAGACCGCCGCCAGGGCCGTGCGCGGGCCCACCCCGGAGACCCCGAGCATCACGGTGAACACTTCCTTCTCGTCCGCGCGGGAGAAGCCGAAGAGCAGGGGGGACTCGTCCTTCCGCGCGATGTACGCGGTGTGCAGACGCGTGGTGGAACCCACCCGCAGTCCCGCGAGGGTGTGGGTGCTCGCGTGGACCTCGACCCCGAAGCCGGCGACCTCCACGACCGCGAGCGTGGTCCCCACGAACTGCACCTCACCGGTGACCGAAGCAATCACGGTCCGCTCCCCTCTCCCGGCTCCGCGCGGGTCGTCTCAGTGGCGGCGGCCCCGCCGCCGGGGCGCCCGTCCGTGCGCAACCGTCCCACCGAGGGGGCAGCCGCACACGTTCGAACAGATGTGCGAATACTGCTGGCCACTGTACCAAGGCCCGGGGACATGATGAGCGACACCCGGATGCCCCAGCGCGCCGTCGCGATCCTGTCGCAACGGGGCGGGTCAGCGGAAGCGAGACCCGCCGGAGTGCCCGGAGGACCGGGGCTTTCCCGCACCCGGCGCGCGGGACGCCGTCTCGGCCCGCCGCCACGCCTGCTGCGCGGGGGTCAGCGTGCCGGCAGTGCCTGCGCGGGAGGGTCTGGACCCCGAGTGGGTGGAGGTCCGCTCGGCCGCATTGACCCCGGAGACGCCGCCACGCCAGCCGTGGCACACCGCCAGAGCAAGGGCGTCCGCGGCGTCCGCGGGACGCGGCGGGGCATCCAGGCGCAGGATCCGCACGACCATGCGGTTGACCGACTCCTTGTCCGCGGACCCGTCACCGGTGACCGCGGCCTTGACCTCGGACGGTGTGTGCCAGGCCACGGGGATTCCGCGTCTGGCAGCCGCTGCGATGACGACGCCGGTGGCCTGCGCGGTGCCCACCACGGTGGGGGCGTTGTTCTGCGCGAACACGCGCTCCACGGCCACCACGTCCGGCCGGAAGCGCTCGATCAGCTCCTCGGCGGTCTCCATGATGGTCAGCACGCGCCGCTCCAGCGCCTCGTCCGCCTTCGTGCCGCTGACCTGGACGTGCACGAACGTGCCCGTGCGCTGGGCGGACATGTCCACCACGGCGAACCCGCAGCGTGTGAGGCCAGGGTCCACGGCGAGCACCCGACGCCCCCCGCGGTCCTGGGTGCGCGGCACGGTCCTACTCGTCGTCCTCGAGCTCGGCCATGACTTCGGCCGGGATGTTCGCGTTCGAGTAGACGTTCTGCACATCGTCGAGCTCCTCGACGGCGTCCACGAGCTTGAGGAACTTCCGCGCGCCGTCCGCGTCCAGGTCCACCTTCATGGTCGCCCGGAACTGGGGGTCGTCGTTGTTGTACTCGAGCCCGGCCTCGTCCAGCGATGTACGGATCGCGGGCAGGTCCGTGGCCTCGCTGACCACCTCGAAGACGTCCGACTCGTCCAGCACCTCGTCGGCGCCGGCATCCAGGACGGCCATCAGGACGTCGTCCTCCGTCAGCCCGTCCGTCTTCGCGACCTCGACCACGCCCTTGCGCTCGAAGAGGTACGCCACGGAGCCGGAGTCCGCCATGGAACCGCCGTGGCGGGTCACCGCCACGCGCACCTCGGACGCCGCACGGTTCTTGTTGTCCGTGAGGCACTCGATGTACAGCGCGGTGCCCTGAGGGCCTCGGGCCTCGTAGAGGATCTCGGTGTAGTCGATCGTCTCACCCGTCAGCCCGGCACCACGCTTGACGGCGCGGTCGATGTTGTCGTTGGGCACCGAGTTCTTCTTGGCCTTGGAGACGGCGAGCTCGAGCGCCGGGTTGCCGGAGGTGTCGGCGCCGCCCATGCGTGCCGCGACCTCGATCCCCTTGATGTACTTCGCGAACGCCTTCGCACGCTTGGCGTCGATCGCCGCCTTCTTGTGCTTGGTCGTGGCCCACTTGGAGTGACCTGACATGGATGACCTCCTAGAAACAGTGCGTCCGGCCGTGCTCGGGCCGGACGCGGTGGTGGATTGACTGCCATGATACCGAGCGTGCCCCGTGCGCTGTCACACCAGCGCCTGCGGACAGCCCCCCCGGGCGGCGTCGTCAGCGGGGCCGAGAGCTCGCGACCTCGCGGGCCCGCTCCGCGAGCGTGTCGTCGAAGGTCTTCTCCGGCAGGGCCTCACCCCGCACCTCGAGCGCGGCTGAGAGCAGGAAGTCCGCGACGGCCGGGTTCTTCGGCAGCATGGACCCGTGCAGGTAGCTGCCCAGCACGTTGGCCGTACGGGCGCCCTCTGTGCCGTCCTGGCCGTCGTTTCCCGCCCCGGAGACGACCGCGGCGAGCGGTTGCTGGCCCGCGCCCAGGTGGGTCAGTCCGGAGTGGTTCTCGTAGCCGACGATGGTGCCCAGTTCCTGTGACTCGGTCACGATGTTGCCGATCAGGCGCTCGGGGCCCGCGACCGTCTCCAGGTCGAAAATCCCGATGCCCTGCAGGGTCTCTCCCCCGCCGGTGCGGAAGCTCTTCCCCAGGAGCTGGTACAGCCCGCAGATGGCGAGCATCGGCACACCGCGCTCCGCAGCGTCGTGCAGGTGCCCCGAGACGGCCGCGAGGTCCTCCGCCACGCGGAACTGTCCCGAGTCCTGCCCGCCGCCGCCCACGAAGAGGTCCGCCTGCTCCGGCCAGGGGTCACCGGGGTTGTGGTCGTGAACCTCCACTGCGAGCCCGTAGCGTTCGGCTCGGCGCTTGAGCGTGAGGGTGTTCCCCCAGTCACCGTAGATGTTCATGTCCCGGGGGTAGAGCTGCACGATGCGCAGCGGTTCTGTGCTGGTCTCTGGCACGGAGTCCTCCTAGATCGCGGCCACGTGAGTCATGCCGCCCAGGATCTTGCGCAGGGACAGCATGGCCGTGTAGGTGCAGAAGATGCGCATGGGACGGTCCCCCGACCCCGCGATGAAGTCCCGCAGGGCGGTCTCCAGGTCCGGCTCCACGGTGCCCACGGGCACGAGGTCGTAGTCCAGGCGCAGGGCCATGTCCCACGCGCGCACACCGGAGACCACGTCCACGCCGCCCTCGCGCAGCCGGTCGAAGTCCACGTCCCACAGCCAGGAGACGTCGCGGCCGTCCGCGTACTGGTCGTTGATCGCGATCATCGTCGCGTAGTCCTCGGCCGAGGCGGAGGCGAGGGAGAGCCGGAAGCCGGCGGGGTTCTTCACGAGCAGCAGCTGCAGGGGCTTGTCCTGGACCGTGATGGTCTCCCCGCGCCCGAACGCCGGGGTGACCTTGCCGAGCTCCGCCACCAGGGAAGCCGTGTCCGCGCGCTCGCCCAGCACCTGCAGGGCGAGTGCCAGCGCACCCGCCGCGTTGTACTGGTTGTAGACGCCGTAGAGGTCCACCGTGGCCTCGTAGGCCTTGCCGGCGACGTCGAGCTCAACGCTTCGAGCGTTGACGGCCTCGAGCACCACGTCCGCCCGCGGGCGCTCCGCCGAGGGAACGGCGCTGTCCTCGGCGCCCGGGTCCACCTGGCGCAGGCCGTCGCGCATGTCGTCGTCCGAGGGGAACATGGGACGCAGCGCGTCAGAGAGCCCGAACCAGCTCACCCCGGTGCCCTCCGGGAGGTCCTCGGCGAGCGAGGCGATCCGAGGGTCCTCCCGGTTCAGCACCACGGTCTCCGTGGTCGCGTGCGCCACCTGCCGCAGCATGCGCCGCGTGGTGTCGATCTCCCCGAAACGGTCCAGCTGGTCCCGCATGATGTTGAGCAGCAGGCTGGTCCGCGGACGGACCTGCTTCACGAAGTGCACCGCGTGGGCCTCGTCCAGCTCCAGGACGGCCACGTCCGCGTCCAGGCGGCCGAACGCGTCCATCTCGGCGAGCAGGGAGGCGGCCACGCCGCGCACGAAGTTGGAGCCGGTGCGGTTGGTGAACACCCGCAGCCCCTGCGAACGCAGCAGCTGCACGGCCATCTTGGTGGTGGTCGTCTTGCCGTTGGTGCCGCTGACCACCACCACTCCCAGGGGCAGCTTGGCGAGCTCCTCCGACACGAAGCGGGGGTGCAGCTTCTCCATGAACAGGCCGGGGAAGGCGGATCCGCCGCCGCGCAGGCTCGTGGCCCAGCGGACGCCCTGGCCGAGGGCACGTACAAGTGGTCTGGACATGGGCTCCATCCTAGTGAGCGGGCACGCTCGCCCGCGGTGCGGACCCGGGGGCCCGGTGGGTCAGTCCTCGGGCCAGGCGGCCGCGATGTCCTCGCGGGTGGATCCGAGGGTCTGGATCAGGGGTTTGGTGTGGGCGATCACCGGCATGAAGTTGGCGTCGCCGGTCCAGCGCGGCACCACGTGCTGGTGCAGGTGCGCGGACAGCGAGCCACCGGCGGCGGATCCCAGGTTGAGGCCCACGTTGAACGCGGCCGGCTGGGCGACGTCGCGGATCACCCGCACTGCGGTGCGGGTGAGCGTGTTCAGCTCCCACAGCTCCTCGTCCGTGAGCTCCTCGAGGTCCGCGACGTGCCGGTACGGGCACACGAGCACGTGCCCCGGGTTGTACGGGAACAGGTTGAGGACGGCGAAGCAGTGCTCCCCGCGGTGCACGATGAGGGACTCGTCGTCGGGGCGCCCGGGCGCCGCGCAGAACGGGCAGCCCGGTGGCTGCTCCACGGAGGTGTCCTCCCCCCGCACGTACGCGAGGCGGTGGGGGGTCCACAGCCGCTGGAAGCCGTCCGGCACGCCCGGGAGCTCGAAGTCGTCCCGGCCCACGCCCTGCTCGCCCGACGCCGGGCCCCGCCCGGTCACGGCTGCCCCGGCACGCCCGGCTCGCCGGTTTCCGTGCTCGCCCCGCCGGCGGCGGCACCGCGTGCGGTTGCCTTCCGGGACGAGGCCGACGCCGCGGCGTCCGCCGAATCCTCGACGACCGTCTCGGTCACGCGCACCTCGCCGCCACCGGAACCGTCTGCGGAGTCGTCCACCGCACCGGGCTGGGCGGGGGCCGTGGGGTCCGCGTTGACACGCTGTGCGATGTGACCGGAGATCAGCTCGACCGCCTCGTCCTGGGAGACGCCGTTGAACTGGGAGCCGTCGCGGAAGCGGAAGGAGACGGTGCCTGCCTCGGCGTCGTCCCCGCCGGCAATGACCACGAACGGGATCTTGTCCTTCGAGGCGGTGCGGATCTTCTTGGGGAAGCGGTCCGAGGAGGTGTCCACCTCGACGCGCACGCCCTTCTCCCGCAGCTTCTGCGCAAAGCCGTCCAGGTAGTCGTCGAACGCGTCCGCCACGGGGATCGCCCGCACCTGCACGGGAGACAGCCAGGCGGGGAACGCGCCGGCGTAGTGCTCCGTGAGCACGCCCATGAAGCGCTCCACGGAGCCGAAGAGCGCGCGGTGGATCATCACGGGGCGCTGGCGTGTGCCGTCCGAGGCCTGGTACTCCAGGTCGAAGCGCTCGGGGAGGTTGAAGTCCAGCTGAATGGTGGACATCTGCCACGTGCGCCCGATCGCGTCGCGTGCCTGCACCGAGATCTTGGGGCCGTAGAACGCGGCACCCGCCGGGTCCGGGACGAGCTCCAGGCCGGACTCCTCCGCCACCTCCTGCAGCGTGCGGGTGGCCTCCTCCCAGATCTCGTCCGAGCCCACGAACTTCTCCGGGTCCTTGGTGGAGAGCTCCAGGTAGAAGTCCTCCATGCCGTAGTCCTTGAGCAGCGAGAGCACGAAGTTCAGGGTGCTGGTCAGCTCGCCCTTCATCTGCTCGCGCGTGCAGTAGATGTGGGCGTCGTCCTGGGTCATGCCGCGCACGCGCGTCAGACCGTGAATCACACCGGACTTCTCGTAGCGGTAGACCGCCCCGAACTCGAAGAGCCGCAGGGGAAGCTCACGGTAGGAGCGCCCCCGGGAGCGGTAGATCAGGTTGTGCATGGGGCAGTTCATGGGCTTGAGGTAGTAGTCCTGGCCCGGCTTCATCAGCTCGCCGGTCTCGGGGTCCCGCTCCTCGTCCACGTGCATGGGAGGGAACATGCCGTCCCGGTACCAGTCCAGGTGCCCGGAGACCTCGTAGAGGTGGCCCTTGGTGATGTGCGGCGTGTAGACGAACTCGTAGCCGGCGCGCGCGTGGCGCTCCCGCGAGTAGTCCTCCATCTCCTTGCGGATGATCCCGCCCTTGGGGTGGAACACGGGCAGGCCCGAGCCGAGCTCGTCCGGGAAGGAGAACAGGTCCAGCTCCACGCCGAGCTTGCGGTGGTCGCGGCGCTCCGCCTCCGCCAGGCGGTCCTTGTAGGCCTTCAGCTCGTCCTTGGTGGGCCAGGCCGTGCCGTAGATGCGCTGCAGCTGCTTGTTGTTCTCGTTGCCGCGCCAGTAGGCGGCCGCGGAGCGCATCAGGGCGTAGCCGTTGCCGATGTGCTTGGTGTCCGGAAGGTGCGGACCGCGGCACAGGTCCTTCCAGACCGTCTCCCCGCTCTTGCGGTCCACGTTGTCGTAGATGGTCAGCTCGCCGCCGCCCACCTCCACGGAGGCGCCCTCGGCGGACTCGTCCACCGCGCCGGAGCCCGGCCCGCCGGCCAGGTCGATGAGCTCGAGCTTGTACGGCTCGTCCGCCATCTCCGCACGAGCCTCGGCCTCGGTGACGCTGCGGCGGCGGAAGATCTGGTTCTTGTTGACGATCTTCAGCATCGACTTCTCGAGCTTCTTGAGGTCCTCGGGCGTGAAGGGCTCCGCGACGTCGAAGTCGAAGTAGAAGCCGTCCGTGATGTACGGGCCGATCCCCAGCTTGGCGTCCGCGCGCAGCTCCTGGACGGCCTGCGCCATGACGTGCGCGGTGGAGTGCCGCAGCACCTCGAGGCCCTCCGGATCGCTGACGAGCACCCGCTCCACGACGTCCCCGTCCCGCAGGGGCGTGGCCAGGTCCTTGAGGTCACCGTTGATGTGCGCCACCACCACGTCGCGCTGCTGCGCGTAGAGGTCGGCGGCGGTGGTGCCCGGTTCCGCGGTGCGGGACTCGCCGTCCACGCTCAGCCGTAGTGAAGGGGCGTCCGTCATGGTGATTCTCCTCGTCAGGTGTCATGTGTGCCCGCCCGTACCTGGGGCGTGCCTCTCGCCGGGGACCGCTCTGGGCCGCCGACGACGCTGTCGATGCTACCGCTCCGCCGCGACCCGCACGAAGCGGGCCGGACACGGCTGTGCCCCGGACACGGGGTCCGGGGCACAGCCTGTGCTCACTGCTCGGGCGCGTCACTCACGCCGGTGCGGTTCAGCGGCGGGGCAGGTCGCCGTCGCGGCCGAGGTCGTCACGACCAGCGGCGTTGCGGTCGACGTCCGTCTCGACGTCCACCTGCTCCTTCTTCACGTCCGCCTCGACGTGCTGGGTCTCGCGGACGGTCTGCTTGTTCAGCCCGACCTCCTCGACGGCAACCGCCTCCTTCTCGACGACGGGGCGCTCCTCGTGCAGAGTGACGTCCACCTCTTCCTCGCCGATCACACCGTTGTCCACGCGGCCCTCGGTTCCGTTGAGCGGGGTGCGCTCCACGGTCACCTCTTCGCGCTCGACCGGAACGTCCACGGTCTCGTGGTCGGTGACCACGTACTTGCGCAGGCGGGCGTGGCCAGCTTCGCGCTCCTGGGTGCCCACGTTCAGGCGCTCCTCGTGGCGGACCACGGAGGCGTCCTCGCCAGCGACGGCGGCGCGGTCCTGGTCCACGGCAGCGCGGTCCTGGTCCCCGGCGGCGCGGTCGCGGTCGGCAACCACGGCATCGCGGTCGGCGACGTCGCCGTCACGGCGGTCGCGGCCCGCGGCGGCGGTGCCAGCGGTGCGGCCGTCGTCGTAGTTCAGCTCGTAGTAGCGGTACAGCTCCTCTTCCTCGGCCGGGGAGAGGTGCTGGTCGGCGTCGACCTTCGGAGCGTCCTTGATGACGTCCTTGGTGTAGGGCAGGACCACACGGTCGCCGTCCTGACGAGCGCCCTTCACAGGAACGAAGTTCTCTTTGGCGCCGAACAGACCGGTGTTGACGGTCAGGAACGTGGGCTCGCCCGAGTTGTCGTCCAGGAAGACCTGCTCGACCTTGCCGATCTTGTCACCGTCGGAACTGTAGGCCGTGCTGGACAGAATTGCATTCACGTCGAACGTGGTCATCGCATTAACTCCTCAGTAAGTCTCTGCTTGCAGCGCACGGTTTTGTGCGCTTCGTTAGGCCACCGCCCCCGCAGTGGGTGTGCGGTCCGGCTTCGTGACTCATATTACGACGTGGGCAACACGTCGCCACCGATTTCTCTCACGGGGAAACCGCCGCGCCGTTGCCGTGCGCCGCCGCCGCAGTGTAGTGGCCGACGTCGACGACGCGCCCTCCAGCGGCTCCCACCCGCTCCTCCGCGCGCCACCCCCGGCCCCGGGAGTGCCGTAGGGCACAATGGGACGGACCGAGTGGTGTGGATTCCCGGAGGGCGTCCGGGTGATTCACACGAAACGTCGACCCCGACGAGAACGGAGCCGCACCGTGTGGGAACCACTGGTCAACAACCCCTGGATCTTCTGGCTGATCGTCATGCTGGCCCTGGCCGCCATCGAGATGCTCACCCTGGACTTCCTGTTCCTGATGATGTCCCTGGCAGCGCTGGTCACCACCGTGGTGAGCCTGGTCGTGGACAGCTTCACCCTGCAGGTGGTGCTCTTCGCGGTGGTCTCGGTGCTGCTGATCTTCCTGATCCGCCCGCTCGCGCTGCGGCGGCTGAACCGTTCGACACCCACCACCCGCTCCAACGCCGAACGCCTGGTGGGGCTGCCCTGCACCGTGCTCGAGTCCGTGGGCCGGCACAGCGGCCTCGTCCGGCTGGAGGGTGACATCTGGACGGCCCGCTCGGACACCGAAACGCCCCTCGTCGAGGGCAGCAGCGTGTTCGTGCTGCGCATCGACGGAGCCACCGCGGTGGTCTCGGAAACTGCCCCGGCGGCCGTCGCCCCGGAAGGCCCGGGCCGCGGCGTCCACCCCTGAGCGGTGACGACGCCGCGCGGGCCGAGCGCGGCGTCGTCACCGGATCCCGGCACACGGGCACGGGCAAGGCCCGGCACCGCGTGCGGAACCCCCCGATGAAAGGTCCCCATGTCTGTCGTCATCCTCATCCTGCTGGTCGTGGTGGTGCTCGCCGCGGTCATCGCACTGGTCAAGGCGGTGCGGATCATCCCGCAGTCGCGCGCCGGCATCGTCGAGCGCCTGGGCAAGTACCAGGCCACCCTGAACCCCGGTCTGCACTTCCTGATCCCCTTCATCGACCGGCTGCTGCCCCTGATCGACCTGCGTGAACAGGTGGTGCCGTTCCCGGCGCAGTCCGTGATCACCGAGGACAACCTGGTGGTGGGCATCGACACCGTGGTCTACTTCCAGGTCACCGATCCGCGCGCGGCCACCTACGAGATCACCAACTACATCCAGGCCGTGGACGAGCTCACGAGCGCCACGCTGCGCAACGTGGTGGGCGGGCTGAACCTCGAGGAGACGCTGACCTCGCGCGACAAGATCAACGCCGAGCTGCGCGGCGTGCTGGACTCCACCACCGGGCGCTGGGGCATCCGGATCTCCCGCGTTGACATCAAGGAGATCACTCCCCCGCCGTCCATCCAGGACTCCATGGAGAAGCAGATGCGCGCCGAGCGTGACCGCCGCGCGGCCATCCTCACAGCCGAGGGCGAGAAGCAGTCCCAGATCCTCACCGCCGAGGGCTCGCGCCAGGCCTCGGTGCTCTCCGCCGAGGGTGACGCCAAGGCCGCGATCCTGCGGGCGGACGGCGAGGCCCAGGCCATCGCGAAGGTCTTCGACTCCATCCACCGCGCCAAGCCCACCCAGAAGCTGCTCGCGTACCAGTACATCCAGACGCTGCCCAAGGTCGCCGAGGGCTCTGCCAACAAGGTGTGGATGATCCCCGCCGAGCTCACCGGTGCGCTGCGCGGTGTGGGCTCCTACCTCAACCCCGGGGGCTCCGACGCCCCGGACTCGGACGCCGACGACGAGCCGGTGCTCCCCCGCGACCTCCCCGAGGACGAGCCGATCGTCGCGCACGAGACCGTGAAGGTCACGGAGAAGGACCTCGAGCCGGACCTGAAGCTCACCGACCCGAGGGACTTCGAGATGCCGGACTCCCCCTACTCGTCCCCGATCGCCCAGCAGGCCGCCGATCCGCACGTGGACGAAGTGGGCGTCACCGGCGTCGTCGAGGGCGCCACGGACGCGGCCCGCGACGGCGAGCCGGGCACTCGGCACGCGCAGCACCGGGACGAGCCCGGCCAGCCGGAGGATCCCGGGAACCCCGGGAATGAAAACCGCTGACGGCCCGTTGTGCTCACGGAAGAGGAGTCGGGACCGCGCGGTGACACGCGCGGACGCGGGACGCCGAGGTGCGCCCCGCGGGACCCGGCCGAGCGGACGGCAGGAAGGATCGTTGCGTGAGTGATCGCAGCCTACGAGGGATGCGCCTGGGCTCCCAGTCCATGGAGACCGAGTCCGGTGTGGAGCCCGCACCGCGCCAGCGCGTGGAGTACCGCACCGCGGACGGCGAGTCCGTGTCCGTGATGTTTGCCGCGGAGGCGGAGATCCCCCCGGTGTGGACCACGAAGACCGGTCAGGAAGCCATCCTGGTCAACGGCGAGAAGCCCGAGAACCCCAACGAGAAGCACCAGCGCTCCCACTGGGACATGCTGCTGGAGCGGCGCAGCGTGGAGGAGCTCGAGGAGACCCTCGCCCAGCGCCTGGAGTTCTACAAGGAGCAGCACGCTCTCTGAGAATCCCGCGTTCACGACAGTGGCCCCCGTCCTCGGACGGGGGCCACTGTCGTGTGCGGGGGTCAGCGGCCGATGCCGAGCTTTCCCGCCAGGGTCTTGGCGCGCGCCGTGAGACCCCACTTGGCCACGCTGGTGGCGGCCTCGATGGTGACGTCGTTGCTCATCTTGGACACGCCCTCCTCACGCTCCACGAACGTGATGGGAACCTCCACGATGGTGAAGCCGAGCTGCTCGGCCCGCCACGCGAGGTCGATCTGGAAGCAGTAGCCGCGGGACTGCACGGAGTCGAGGTCCAGCGCCCGCAGGGTGGTGTCCCGGTAGGCGCGGAAGCCGCCGGTGATGTCGTGGATCGAGGTGCCGAGCAGCACGCGGGAGTAGAGATTGCCGCCGCGGGAGATGAGCTGGCGCTGCAGGGGCCAGTTCTCGGTGCGGCCACCGGGCACGTAGCGGGAGCCGACGGCCATGTCAGCGCCCCGCTCGATGGCGTCCAGCAGCAGGGGAAGCTGCTCCGGCTGGTGGGAGCAGTCCGCGTCCATCTCCACCAGAACGTCGTAGCCGTGCTCCAGACCCCATGCGAAGCCCGCGAGGTACGCCGGGCCGAGGCCCTCCTTGGCGGTGCGGTGCAGCACGTGGATGTTGCCGTCCTGTGCCGCGAACTCGTCGGCCATCCGACCGGTGCCGTCCGGGCTGTTGTCGTCCGTGATCAGGACGTGGGCGTCCGGCACCGCGGCGCGCAGCCGGGCGATGACCGTGGGCAGCGACTCGCGCTCGTTGTACGTGGGGATGATGGTGAGAACTCGCACCGGGCGTCCTTTCATGCCGATGGGGCTCGGGCGACGGAGCCCGAACAGACCACTGGGCAGGCCCATCCGCCTTCGGACCAGACGGGGCACTCGGCCTCGTTCTGTTTTCTAAGGACGGATGGACCCACCCGGCAGTAAGAACTCAGTCTAACCTCAGCGGACGCAAGGTCCAAGGTGAAAACACCCCGTCAGGGGCGCGGCTCCTCCCCGCTCACCAGGGTGCCCGCGACCATCGTCGCCTCGCACAGCGGCAGCCGGGAGTCGTCCAGGGAGGGCAGCACGGGCGTCCTCGCGCGCGGATCCGTGCTCCAGGACGCCCCGGTGCCCTGGGCCTGCTGCACCATGACCGACTCGGCGTCCCACACGGCCAGGGTGGCCTCCGCCCCGGGTGCGAGCTGGCCCGCCAGCGGTGCGCCCCCGGCCTGAGCGCGCCACGCGCCGCGCGTCAGCGCCAGGAAGGCCGCGCGCGCGGAGGTCCGCAGCCGTTCCTGCGGGGCGTCGAGGGCGGCCTTCACCGCGGTCCAGGGGTTCTCCGCGTCCGTCGTCAGCGTCACGGGGACCCCGGCGCGGGCGAGATCTCGAAGCGGCGCCTGCCCGGCACGGCACGAGACGGTGCAGGCGAGGCTCGCCAGGCGTTCGCACTGCGCGTCGTCGAGGTCGGCCACGCCCACGATGCGGTGGCCCCGTGCCCGGAAGGGCCGCTCCCCCACCTCGGCGCGGGCCGCCTCGGCGGCGGAGAGCACCCGGTCCAGGAGCACCGCGCCGGTGGACGCGGCGGGGGTGGCCGCCTGGGCGTCGGCAGCGGTGCTGGCCGGGACGGAGGCGGTGGCGGTGGCGGTGGCGGCAGCATCACCGGCATCGGTATCGGCACTCGCACTGGCACTGGCACCGTCCGCGGCTGCTTCGGCGGTGGATGCGGCGTCCGGCAGGGGCGAGGGGAGCACGAGCACCGCCTGAAGGCCCGCGCGGGTGCAGGCGACGAGGTGGCGTCGCACCGCGTCCTCGGGCGTGTCCTCGCGCACGGCGAGCCCCAGCGCCGGAGACGGCAGGGACGCCGGGTCGACGTCCCCCGTCAGGGCCTCTTCCCGCACGAGGACGGGCAGGGCGTGCATGCCGTCCTCGCGGATCCGCCGCACCGCCTCCGCGAGTTCCCCGGGATCTGTTCCCAGCACCTCGACGGCGCCGTAGCCGTCCCGCGCGCGTGGCAGCCGCGCGGCGTCGTCGTCGTCGGATCCTGACACGCTCGACTGCCCCCGGAGCGATGCGAGGTCCCCGAGCAGGTGGTGCGCCACGAACGCGGGGGTGACCACGGCGGCCCGCAGGTCCCCGAGGACGGCGTTCGAACCCGCGATGCCGCGGGCGGCGTCGTCGGAGCCCACCCACGCGACGGTGGGACCGTCCACGAGCAGGGCGGTGGCGAACGGGTCCGCGGGCGAGTAGACCGACCCGTTGACCCACACCCGCTGACCGGGCTGAGCAGAGTTCACGTGACTCCTTCCGTGGCGGCGGCAGTGGCCGCCGCGACTGTTCCTACTGTTCGAAGACGCTGTACTCGACCACGCCGCGGCGCACCGACTCGATGGCCTCGTGGGCGGTCTCGCGCAGCTGGGGGTCGATTCCTGCGACGCTGCGCAGCTGGTCCAGGACGTCGATGGTCTGCTTGGCCCAGCGCACGAAGTCCCCGGCGGCGAGGTCGGTGCCCGTGAGGGTCCGCGTGAGCGTGGCGCCGCGCGCCCACCGGTGCATGGCCTCCACGAGACCCAGCTCGGGGGCGCCCGTGACCGGCAGCCGGTGCTCGGCCTCCTGGGCGCTGAGCACGGACCAGTTCTCCAGCAGGACCTGGACGGCGGCCTCCATGTGCGCGGTGGGCAGGTGGGGGCGCGAGCCCTGGTCCTCGCGGCGCGGCTGGTAGACGAGCGCAGTCATCACACCGGCGAGGCCGGGCGCGTCCAGCCCGTCCAGGAAGCCCTCCCGCAGGGACAGGGCGAGCAGCAGGTCCCGCTCGCCGTAGAGCCGCCGCAGCTGCTCGCCGGCGGGGGTGGGCCGCAGGTGCCCTGACTCGTCCGGTTCGAGGTACTCGAAGTGGGTGAGCACCGCGCACACGCGGTCGAACGTGGCCGCGATGCTGCCGGTGCGCCCGGCGATCTGCTTGCGCAGTCCCTGGGTGTCCTTCTCCAGCTTCCACGCGCGCTCCGCCCAGCGGGCGTGCTGCTCGCGGTCCGAGCAGCCGTGGCACGGGTGGGCACGCAGCCTGCGCCGCAGCTCCTCGATGCGGTGGTCCCGCGCGGAGGTGCCGCGGTCGAAGCGGATCGTGTGCCCGCCCGAGCCGCTGCGCGCCGGCCGGTGCTCGCGCAGCGCGGCGCGCACCGTGGCCGCGAGGTCCTTGCGCTCCTGGGGCGACTTGCCGGAGAAGTGCTTGGGGATCTTGATCCGGGACTCCGGCGCCAGGGAGCCGTCGAGGTCGTTCACGCCCACGCGGCGCAGCTTGCCGTCCACGGTGAGGATGTGCGGGCGCGGGTCGAACGGGTGCGCGTCCTCCCGCAGCACCACGGCCCACCCGGCGTTGCGCCCGTGCGGGATCTCGACGACGTCGCCGGGCAGCAGGTCCTGCAGGGATGCCGCGGCGTCGTTGCGCTGGCGCGCCGAGCGGGACTTGCTCGCGGACTTCTCCTCCCCGGCGAGCTCACGCCGCAGCTCGGCGTACTGCGAGAAGTCCCCCAGGTGGCAGGACATGGCCTCGCGGTAGGCCTCCAGCGTCTTCTCCTGCGAGCGCACCCGCTTGGCGATCCCCACCACGGAGCGGTCCGCCTGGAACTGCGCGAAGGAGGTCTCGAGGATCGAGCGCGAGCGCTTGGCGCCGTAGCGCGCGATCAGGTTGGTGGACATGTTGTACGTGGGCCGGAAGCTCGAGTTCAGGGGGTAGGTGCGCGTGGAGGCCAGGCCGGCGACGGCCTGGGGGTTCATGCCGTCGCGCCACAGCACCACGGCGTGGCCCTCGACGTCGATCCCCCGCCGTCCCGCGCGGCCCGTGAGCTGGGTGTACTCGCCGGGGGTGATGTCCACGCGGGCCTCGCCGTTGAACTTGTCGAGGCGCTCGAGCACCACCGAGCGGGCGGGCATGTTGATCCCCAGCGCGAGCGTCTCCGTGGCGAAGACCGCCTTGAGGAGCCCCTCCGCGAAGAGCTGCTCGACGACCTCCTTGAAGACCGGCAGCATCCCGGCGTGGTGGGCGGAGATGCCCCGGACGAGGCCCTCGTACCAGTCCTCGTAGTTCAGGGCCGCGAGGTCCGCGGTGGACATGTGCGCGGTGGCCTCCGCGGCGAACGCGCGGATGGTGCGCTGCTCCTGCGGGGTGGTCAGCCACAGGTCCGCGGCCACGCACTGGCCCACGGCGGCGTCGCACCCGGCCCGGGAGAAGATGAAGGTGATGGCCGGCAGCAGGGCCTCCGCGTCCAGGCGGCGCAGCAGCTGCGGGCGGGAGACCCGGTCCTGGCGCGCGGGGCGCGAGTCCTGGGGACGGCCGCGGCGGCGGTTGCGGTGGCCCGGCCCGCGACCGCCGGAACGACCACCGCGCGGGTGCTGCGCGCGGAACAGGCGCAGCAGCTCGGGGTTGACCTCGGGCTCGTCCCGGTGCTTGTCCGAGCGGCGCTGGGCGGCCTCCTCCACGGTCGTGTCGTCAACGAAGAGGTCCATCAGCTGCGGCCCCACCTGCACGTGCTGCCACAGCGGCACGGGGCGGTGCTCGGAGACCACCACGTCCGTGCTGCCCCGGACGTCGTCCAGCCACGCACCGAACTCCTCCGCGTTGGAGACCGTGGCGGACAGCGAGGCCAGCTGCACGTAGTCAGGGAGGTGGATGATGACCTCCTCCCACACCGCGCCCCGGAAGCGGTCCGCGAGGTAGTGCACCTCGTCCATGACCACGAAACCCAGGTTGGTGAGGGTGGAGGAGCCCCCGTAGAGCATGTTGCGCAGCACCTCGGTGGTCATCACCACCACGTCCGCCTCCGAGTTCACGGACGTGTCCCCGGTGAGCAGTCCCACCCGCTCCGGGCCCCAGCGCCGCGAGAACTCGTGGAACTTCTGGTTGCTCAGCGCCTTGATGGGAGTGGTGTAGAACGCCTTGCGCCCCGTGGCCAGGGCGAGGTGGATGGCGAACTCCCCCACGACCGTCTTGCCCGCGCCCGTGGGCGCGGCGACGAGCACGCCGTGACCCTGTTCGAGCGCGCGGCAGCCCTCCGTCTGGAAGGGGTCCAGCTCGAAGTCGAGGGTCTGCTCGAACGCCGAGAGCTCAGTGCCTGCGTGGGCCGCGCGTGCCTTGGCGGCCATGTACCGATCGGCGGGGGAAGACATGGTGCCAGCCTACGCGGTGCCTCCGACACCCTGTCCGGGCCGTCGCGGACCGGTGATCGGGCTCACTTCTCCGCGGCGGTGCTGCCCATCGAGCGCAGGGCCTCCGCGGAGGTCCCCCGGTCCGCGCTCGCGCCGGTGGCGGCCGCCTGCTTCGCGGCCTTCTTCGCCCGACGGCGGTCCAGGTAGAGGCACAGCGCCACCGCCACGAAGAACAGGACGAGCAGCGGGATGGCCAGGTAGAGCATGGTCATGGGATCCGGCCCGGGGGCGGCCATCGCGGAGATCACGAGCACGATCACCACCACCACGCGCCAGGACTTGAGCACCGTGCGCCCGGACAGCAGGCCCATCATGTTGAGCCCCACGAGCAGCACGGGCACCACGCACGAGAATCCGAAGGTCAGGATCAGCTGCAGGAAGAACCGCAGGTAGACGCTGGCCTCCACGAAGTTCGCGCCGCCCTCCGGGGTGAACGCGGTCAGGGCGTAGACGGCCGCAGGCAGCGCGGTCACGGCCATGGCGCAGCCACCCAGGAACAGTGGGATGGCCGCGGCCAGGAACCCCAGGGCATAGCGCCGCTCGTTCTTGTGCAGCGCTGGAGTGATGAACGCCCACAACTGGTACAGCCACACGGGCGAGGCGAAGATCAGTCCGAGCACCAGGGCCACCTCGACCATGATGTTGAACGAGCCGCCCACCGACGAGTAGTTGATGGTTGCCGTGCGCCCGGACTCGGCGAGGCGCTGCAGCGGCGCGGTGATGTACTGCATGAACGGCTCGTAGGCCATGAAGCCGAGCACCGCGCACAGCACCGTGGCCACGGCGGACTTGATGAGCCGGTTGCGCAGCTCCCGCAGGTGCTCCTTCAGCGCCATCTCCGCCTGGGGGTTGCGACGCCGCGACGTCGCTTTCCTGCGCTGCCTGCGTTCCCGGCGTGCGGAGGCACCCGCGGTCCCGGTCTCGGGAGTGGACATGGCTCACTGGCCTCTCTGACGGGCGTGCCCCTCGCACGGGACGGGGCCGAGCCGACGGGCTCGGCCCCGGATCACGCGAGGGCTGACGGACTGCTGCCGCTCAGGCGGTGGGCCGCTGGTTCTGGTCCACGACCGGCGCCCCCTGGACGGGCTGCACCGGAGCCGCGGACTGGACCGGGGCGGGCTGGGTGGCCGTGGGCTGCTGCACGGTCGGCTGGGCCGCGGGCTGCGCCACGGTGGGCTGCTGGGCGGGGGCCTGGGCGGTGGCGCCCTGCTGCGCTGTGGCACCGGCCACCGGTTGGCCGTTGGCCACGGGCTGGCCGTTGACCGTCACGTTGGGGTCGTCGTCGTGCTTCATCTCCTTGACCTCGGACTTGAAGATGCGCATGGACTGGCCGAGGCTGCGGGCCATGCCAGGCAGCTTGGGCGCCCCGAAGAGCAGGAGGATGACCACGAGGATCAAAATGATGGTGATGGGGCTGTCAGCCAGACGACCGAACATGGTGGAGTCCTTTCGTTTCTGCCCGGCGCACGTCCCGGTAGCTCTGGGGCTGTCCCAGTGCCTCCCGACGCTGCATCCTGCGGATGAGCCGAGCGGTCTGTCGTTGGTCGCGGCCGCTGCGGTACGCGGCGCGGGTCTCGTCCACCGGGGTGAACAGGGCGGAGGGGGCGGGGGTGCGCAGCGGCGTGGACTGCCCCTGGGCCGCGGCGTTCCAGCGGACGGAGAAGTCCTCGGCGGTGCGCTCGAGGTCGTCCAGGGCGGGCAGCACCTGACCGCGCAGGGTCCGGTAGAGCAGCCATCCGATGAACGCCGCGCTGCTCAGGACCAGCACGGTCCACAGCAGGACCCACATCCACCAGAGCATGCTGCCAGTATAGGCGGGTCAGCCTAGGTGCGGGCTGTGCCGCTGCTGTCGAGCCACTGTTCCACGGCGGCCACGGCCTCCGGCGGGGAGACCACGCCCACGTGTCCCGCGTGGCGTGTCACCAGGGAGCACAGCGCGTCCAGCGTGGGGAAGTCCACCTCTGCCGCCACGAACTCCGGAAGCGGCCGCGGACCCCGTGCCGTGCGCGGACGGGCGGGCTCGCGCGCGCCGTGGGCCGCGGCGTCGTCGTCCGCTCCCCCGGCCCCTGGCCCCCCTGTGGCCGGGGCGGGAACCTCGACCTCAACGTGCCGCTTGGCGTGGTAGTGCTCCACGATCCACCGGCCGCGGCGGTCCGTGACCACCACGGCCTGCACGGGGCGGCGCTTGGCCGGCTGGATGCTCGAGCGCACCTCGGACTCCATCCGGGGGTGCACCTCTGCCTCCCCGGCGTCCTCGCAGCCCACGATCCGGTCCGTGCGGAACGTGCGCGGCGCGTTGGCCTGCAGGCACCACCCGCGCAGGTACTGGTGGCCGTCCGAGAAGATCATCCGCACCGGGTCCACGAGCCGCTCGGTGACCTCGTCCCGCGAGGTCACGAGGTAGCGCAGCCGCACGCGGCGCCCGTCCGCGATGGCGGCCCGCAGCCCGGTGACGAGCTCGCTGTCCCGGGGCTCCGAAACAGCGTCGGCGTCCGGAACGTCCAGCGCGTCCGCGAGCGGCAGGGCGTCCGCGGCGGTGGCGACCTTGCGCATGGCAGAGCGCACCACGCGGCTGTCACCGCCGGGAACCGCCTGCAGGGTCTGCAGCCCCATGAGCAGCGCGCTCGCCTCGGGCACGGTGAGCCGCACGGGCTCCGAGAGCTCCTGGGCGTTGCCCAGGTAGATGTGGCCGTCGTCCCAGGAGGCGTCGATCAACTGATCCGGGAGGTGGCCGGGGCGTCCGCACACGAACAGGGTCTGCAGGTCGTTGACCAGCTCCGCGTCCGTGATGCCGAAGTGCCGTGCGGTCTCCTCCAGCTCCGCACCCTGGTGCGCGTAGACGTGGCGCACGATGTGCAGCAGCCGCGCGAGGTGCTGCTCCGTGCTGGCCTTGGCCGCACCGTGGCGGCGCTGCTTGCCCCACTGCACCTGCACCCCGGACATCCGCGCCTGGAACGCGCGCGCGTCCTCGAGCCGCCGGGCCACGGCGTCCGCGACCGCCACCTGGGTGTCCTTGCCCACCGTCCCGTCCGGGTCCGCTCCCGTGGCCGGTTCGCGGGGCACGACGGCGTCCGGTCCGGCCGCGCACACGTGCTCCGCCGCGGACTCGGTGTCGTGCACCGCGAGCTGCACGGCGTCGTAGCCCTCGGGGGCCCGCCACGCGGGCGAGTCGGACGGAGCGGCAATGCGGCGCAGCAGCTGGCCCGCGCCCTGGCGGACGTGGACCACCACGCACAGCTGCGGCGGCTGGCTGACCATGCGCGCGAGCTGACCGCCCATGGAGAAGTCCCTGGGCGGCTCGAACGTCTCGCGCGTGGTCTCCACCTCGGAGATGATGCGGGAGAGCCGGAACGTGCGCTGTGCACGCCGGTCCGTGTCCCAGCCCGCGAGGTACCAGGCTCCGTAGCGGGAGCCCACGCCCCACGGCTGCACCGTGCGCTGGGAGAACGCCCCGGTGCGGTCCACGTAGTCGAAGCGCACCGTGCGGTGCGCAAGCACTGCCGAGAGCAGCGGCTCGAAGGCGGGGTCCGCCACGGCCACGGTGGGCTGCAGGTCCCGGCCCGGCGCCGCCTCGCCGCTGAGCGCCGGTTCGAGCTTGTCGAGGGCGCGGCGTGCGAGCCGGTCCTGGGCAGCGTCGTTCCACGCGTCCGCCGCGACGGCGAGCACCGCGGACTCCTCCGCGCTGAACCGCACCCGGGGCAACCGGTACGAGCCCCGGGGCACGCGGTAGCGGGGGGTGAGCTGCGCGTCCGAGGCCCAGGGGTCGTCGTCCGGGATCTCCTCCACCGGGTACCCGAGTGAGCGCAGGTGCGCCTTGTCGCGCTCGAACATGCGCTCGAACGCGTCCTGATTTCCGGCGCGGTCGTAACCGGGCACGATCCCGCGCAGCTGCTCACGGGTGTACCCGGACTCGCGGTCGAGCAGCGCGATCAGCAGGTTGAGGAGCCGCTCGGCGGACGCCGTGGTGGAACGGCGCGCCGAGGGTCCCGCGGAGGGCGCCATTCAGCGGACGTCGAGCAGGTCCACCACGAAGATCAGGGACTCGTCCGGGCCGATCGCGGCGCCGGCGCCGCGCGAGCCGTACGCCAGCTCGGAGGGGATCTCCAGCCGACGCCGACCACCCACCTTCATGCCCAGCAGACCCTGGTCCCAGCCCTGGATGACCTGTCCCACGCCCACCGTGAAGCCCAGCGGCTCACCGCGGTTCCAGGAGGCGTCGAACTCCTCGCCGCCCGAGTACGTGACACCCACGTAGTGGCACGAGACCGTGTCCCCGACCTTCGCCTCCCGGCCGGTGCCCTGGATCTCGTCCACGATCCGCAGCTCGGTGGGAACCGGGTCCTGGGGGAAGTCGATCTCCGGCTTGGAACGATCAAGCTTGCGCTGTCCGAATGACACGGGCTCTACCTTTCGTCGTGGGCCCCGGGCGGGGCCGTGCCGAGCACACAGTGTAGCCGTGTCTCACTTGCCGGACGCAGAGGACTCCGGGCTCGCGCTCGGCGCCGTGGACGCACCGGGGGTGGCGCTCGCCGAGGCCTGCGGGCTCGCGGTCTCCGTCTTCGGGGTGGGTGTGGTGCCGAGGATGTCCACCACGAACACGAGCGCGCCCGCGGGGTACTGGGAGTCCTTGCCGAGCTCCTTCTCCGTGCCGTAGGCCTTGTCGGTGGGTATCACCAGCTCCACGCGCGAGCCCACCTTCTGGCCCTTCAGACCCTCCTTCCAGCCGGCGATCACACCGTTGAGGGGGAAGGAGGCCGGGGTGCCCTTCTCGTAGGAGGAGTCGAAGGACTTCCCGTCCGCCCAGCGCACGCCCACATAGTTCGCGATCACGGTGTCCGACTCCTTGACCGTGTCACCGTCCCCCTCGATCAGCACGTCCGTCTTCAGCTCCTTGGGCTCGCTGCCGGAGGGCTTGGCGATCGTGGGGGTGCCCTTGTCGTCCTGCGTGACGTTGGGCATGCCCTTGGAGGGGGTCTTCATCTTCTCGTTGAGCGGCGGCATGATCTTCTTGGTCACCTGGTAGACCTCCACCGAGGTGGAGTCGTCCCCCTCGGAGGCCGCGCCGCTGGTCTTGGGAGAGCTGTACGCGATGATCTCCCCCTCCTTGGCCTTCGTCAGGGCGTCGTACATCTGCGGCAGGGAGTCCTTGAGCTCGTCGTTGACGGTCAGCACCTGTCCGGCACCCTGACTGTAGGTGTCCCCCAGCGAGGAACCATCCGAGCCCTTGTACAGGGCCGCCTGCAGCATGATGCTGTCGCCGGCGTGGATCTCCTCACCGTCCCCCTCCTTCAGGACCTTGGTCTGCGCGTCGTCCACCTTCAGGGGGGTCTCGAAGGACACCGACGGCGCGGTGCCCTCCGAGGGGTCTGCGGACAGTTCCACGGAGTCCCAGCCCGAGCCCCCGCCGCAGCCGGTCAGCAGCAGGGACAGGGCGAGCGCGGCGGTGCCGGCGGGGATGATCTTTCGCACGAGGGGGTGACCTTTCGTCATCGGGGTGCTGGCTCGGGGCCAATGTAGAGGGCCCGCGTGGGCCGCGGCTGGGAGAGTCCCCGGAACACTGCGGGCGGGTGGGGTCAGGCGCGTCCGGAGGTGATCTCCGCGATCAGCCCCTCGACGTCCGGCTGGGTGGTGGCGAAGGGGTCCTTGCACATGACCGTGCTCTGCTGGTGCTCCCCGTTGAGCTTCAGGTGCACCCAGTCCACGGTGGTGCTGACCCCGGCGTCGTGGGCCGCGGCCACGAACCGCCCGCGCATCTGCGCCCGGGTGGGAGGGCCTTCGACGACGGCGCGCTCGACGTCCTGCGGGGTCACGAACGTCTCCACGGCACCGCGGCGCTCCAGCATGTGGAAGAGTCCGTGGCGCGCGGAGGTGTCGTGGTAGGCGAGGTCCAACTGCGCCATGCGGGGGTGGGACCAGTCCATCCCGTGGGCGCTCGCGTAGGAGTCCAGCAGCTTCTTCTTGATGGCCCAGTCCAGCTCGCGGTCCACCAGCGCGCTGTCCTGCTCCTCGACGGCCCGCAGCCCGCGGTCCCACAGACCGAGGACCCAGTCGAGGCGGTCGTGGTGCGCGCCGTGGCGCTGCACGAACCGGGTGACCTCCTCAAGGTACTCGCGCTGCAGTTCGATCGCCGAGCGGTGGCCCCCCGCGGCCAGCTCCAGCGGTGCCAAACCGGTGAGGTCGTGGGAGACCTGCCGCAGGGCGGCGGCCGGGTCCGCGAGCGTGCGGTCCGGCAGGATCTGGCCCGCCTCGATCATCCGCAGCACCGCGTCCGTGATGCCGATCTTCAGCGCCGTGGTGGTCTGGGACATGGACGAGTCGCCCGTGATGACGTGCAGCCGGCGGTAGCGCTCGGCGTCCGCGTGCGGTTCGTCCCGGGTGTTGATCATGGGGCGGGAGCGGGTGGTGGCCGAGGACGACCCCTCCCACACGTGGTCCGCCCGCTGGGAGAACGAGTAGCCGGGGCGCCCGTCCCCCAGGGCCAGGGAGCCGAAGGACGGCGGCCCGTCCGGGTGCACCCGGCCCGCGCCCACGAGGATCTGCCGCGTGACCAGCAGCGGCAGCAGGTGCTGGACCAGCCGGGAGAACTCCGTGCGGCGGGCAATCATGTAGTTCTCGTGCGAGCCGAACGAGTTGCCTGCGGAGTCCGCGTTGTTCTTGAACAGGTGCACCGTGCCGCCCACGCCCTCGGCGTCCAGGCTCTCCTGCAGCTGGGCGCGCAGGTCGTCCACGATCCGTTCGCCGGCGGCGTCCTGGGCGACGACGTCCTGCAGGGTCGCAGCCTCTGCCGTCGCGTACTCGGGGTGGGAGCCCACGTCCAGGTACAGGCGCCCGCCGTTAGGCAGGAACACGTTGGAGGCCCGCCCCCACGCGAGCACCGGTGCGAACAGCCGCCGCGCCGTCTCGTCCGCACCCAGGGGACGGCCCTGCGGTGCGCTGTGGGTCAGTCCGAACTCGGTCTCGATCCCGTAGATGCGCCGTTCCACGCCGTCACTGACCGCCCTTCTGGACGAAGCCCTTCACGAAGGCCTCGGCGTTGGTCTCGAGCACGCCGTCGATCTCGGCGAGCAGGTCGTCCGTGCCCCGGGTGTCGTGCTGGGCCTGGGCGGCCCCGGACGACGGCGGGGTGGCCGGCGCGGGTGCGTCCGGCTCCTCCTCGCGGCGGGACCCCGTGCCGAAGATGCGTTCCTGTGCCATGTCTCCTCCTGTGTGCCCGGGATTCGTTCACCCGGACGTGTCCGTTCGTGTCTGCGTGCGTCTCTTGTCCGGTGGTGCGTGTGCCCGCGTGCCACCCGGCCTGCCGGTGGTCGCTCGTGCGGCCGCGCCGTCCCTGTGAGCGGCACCGGGTCAGTCGGTGCCGCTGCCTGTGACCAGTCCGGGGCGGTGCCGGGCCACCTGGGCCACCCACTGCTCGGCGTCCGGGGCGGTGAACCAGTCTCCGCTCACCTTCCGGGTGAGGTCCCCGGGCTCGGGCATCGCGATCCGTGCGCCGCGGCGCACCCCGGGGAAGCTCACGCTCACGGTGTCCCACCCCACCCCGGCCATTGCCTCCGGATAGGTGGCCACTGCGGTGCCGCGGAACCACGCGCGGGTGTCCACGGGAGGGGTGTCCGCGGCGTCGACGATCCGGGCGTGGTCCACGAGGGTGCGGATCCGCCCGCCCGCCGCGAGCCGGTGGTAGAGGCCCTTGTCTGGCCGGACGTCCGCGTACTGCAGGTCGATGGCGAGCAGCCGCGGGTCGTCCCAGGACATCGCGTCCCGGCGGCGGTAGGCCTGCAGCAGGGCGTACTTGGCGGCCCAGTCCAGGCGGTCGGCCAGCTGGGCCGGGTCCGCGGCGAGGCCCGTCAGCACCTCGTCCCACAGTTCGAGCACCTGCGCGGTGTCCGGGTCCAGTCCGTCCGGGGCGAGCTCGGTCTCCAGCTCCAGGGCCGCCCGGTGGTACTCGCGCTGCAGCTGCACGCCCGTGAGCTCGCGGCCGTCGCGCAGGGGCACGGTCGTGGCCAGGGACGGGTCGTGGCTGATGCTCTGCAGGGCGGCCACGGGGTCCACGAGGTCCAGTTCCGGGACACGGTCGTGCTCCACGAGGTTCAGGACGAGCGAGGTGGCACCGAACTTCAGCAGGGTGGCCGTGTGGGAGAGGTTGGCGTCTCCGATGATCACGTGCAGCCGGCGGTAGCGGGCGTCGTCCGCGTGCGGTTCGTCCCGGGTGTTGACGATCGGCCGGTGGATGGTGGTCTCCAGCCCCACGGTGCGCTCGAAGAAGTCCGCGCGCTGGCTGAGCTGGAACCCGGGCCGGGAGCCGTCCGTGCCGATCCCCACGCGTCCGGCCCCGCAGACCACCTGGCGGGACGCGAAGAACGGCAGCAGCGCCGCGGTGATCCGCTCGAACGGGACGTCTCTGGAGACCGTGTAGTTCTCGTGGGCCCCGTAGGAGACGGACTTGTTGTCCGTGTTGTTCTTGTAGAGGTTCACGGGCGCGCCCTGCCCGGAACCCGCGGCGAGGAAGTCCACAGCCCGGTGCGCCACCACGTCCCCCGCGGCGTCCCATGTGAGGGCGTCGAGCGGGTTCGTGACCTCCGGGGAGGAGTACTCCGGGTGGGAGTGGTCCACGTAGACCCGCGCGCCGTTGGGGATCACGGTGTTCATGACCACCCGGCGCCAGTCCATGTCCTCCGCGTACAGCGCGGACTCCTGGATGGCCTCGGCTGCGATCTCCTCGGCCGTGAGCTCCGGGGCGGTGTCCGTGAGCTGCGACGGGTGGGCCGCTTCCCGGTCCATCGTGAAGCCGCGGGCGTCCGTGAGCGGGGCCTCCGAGCCGTAGTTCCACGCCGTGCCGAGCGGGGCGTTCTGCGATCCCGCACCCTGCTGGTTGGCAGCCGAGCGGTGCTGGCGGGCCACCCAGGCGGCGTAGCCGGTCACCACGCGCGTCGAGAGCACCGTGGGGTTGGCCCCCGGCTCGCCCTGGGCCAGCACGCCGAACTCCGTCTCGCTGCCCATGATCCTGCGCACCGTCACCGCGCGCCACCGCGCAGCGCACCGGCACCGGTCGCTGAACCGGCGGCGGAACTGTCAGCCGAACCGACCGCTGAGCCCGTGCCGGAGCCAGTTTCCGATCCGGTGGACCCATCAGTCGAGGACGCGGTCGAGGATGCTGACGCGAGCGCGCCCTGCTCCGTGGCATCACCCTGCACCGGGGTGTGCCGCACGATCCGCACGTCCTGGAACGTGTCCGCGCGGCGTCCCGTGAGCCGGGCCCAGTCCTCGGCGTCCCCCGTGTTCGGCAGGTCCTGCTGCTCGTGGAACTCCTCGTCCACCGCACGCACCAGGTGCTCAGCGGTGAGCCCGCGCCGCCCGGTGGTGAGAAGGGTCTTGATCGCCTGCTTCTTGGCGCGGTCCACCACGTTGCGGATCACCGCGCCGGATGCGTAGTCCGCGAAGTAGAGGGTCTCCTGCGAACCGTCCTTGTGAGTGATCGTGAGGAACTCCGTGTCCGGCACCCGCGCGTACATGCGCTCCACGGCGGCCCGGACCAGCTCCTCCGCGGCGGCCGCGCGGGAACCGGCGCGGGCGACGTCGTCCTCCCGCAGCGGGAGGTCCTCGGTGACGTAGAGGGAGAAGATTTCGCGGGCGCTCTCGCGGTCCGGACGGTCGATGCGGATCTTCACGTCCAGGCGTCCGGGGCGCAGCACGGCGGGGTCGATCATGTCCTCACGGTTGGTGGCACCCACGACCATGACGTTGTCGAGCTTCTCCACGCCGTCGATCTCCGTGAGCAGCTGCGGCACGATCGTGGTCTCCACGTCCGAGGAGAGCCCCGAGCCGCGGACCCGGAACAACGAGTCCATCTCGTCGAAGAACACGACCACGGGCACGCCCCGGGCCGCCTGCTCGCGCGCGTTGGCGAAGATCGAGCGGATCTGCCGCTCCGTCTCCCCCACGTACTTGTCCAGCAGCTCGGGGCCCTTGATGTTCAGGAAGTACCCCTCGGCCCGCGAGCGCCCGGCCTTCGCGGCGCTGCGCTCGGCGAGGGAGCGGGCCACGGCCTTGGCGATCAGTGTCTTGCCGTTGCCCGGGGGCCCGTAGAGCAGGATGCCCTTGGGCGGGTGCAGGCCGTGCTCGCGGAAGATCTCGGGGTGGATGTGGGGCAGCTCCACGGCGTCGCGGATGGCCTCGATCTGGGGGCCCAGCCCGCCGACGTCCGAGTAGCTGACGTCCGGGACCTCCTCCAGCACGAGCTGCTCGACGTCCGTGCGGGCCACGGGCTCCAGGGCGAAGCCGGTGCGGTGGTCCACGGTGACGGCGTCGCCGGGTTTTGGGCGCTCGCGGCGCAGCCTGCCGGAGAGCAGCAGCACGCGCTCCTCGTCCGAGCGGCCCACAGTGAGGACGCGGTCGTGGTCCACCACTTCCTTGACGGTGGCGACCTCCCCGGTGCGCTCGTAGTCGAGCACCGCGACCACCACGTAGTTCTCGTTGAGCAGCACCCCGAGGCCGGGTTCGCACGCGCCCAGAGAGACGAGGGGGCTCAGTGCCACGCGCATCCGACGCCCGGCCGCGAGCACGTCCACGGTGGGTCCGGTGACCACGGGGCCGTCCCCGGTGGCCTCTCCCACCGGCTGCCTGCCGTGGTTGACCTGCAGGATCGTGGCGAACGTGGCGGGCGGCTCGGCCTCCGCAGCCAGGGTCTTCTTGAGCGTCACGATCTCCTGGCGGGACGCGTTGAGCAGCCGCACCAGCTTCTCGTTCTGCGAACCCAGGGCGCTGAGCTGCTTGTCGAGGTTGCGCTTCTGGTCCCGCAGCATGGCCATCTGCCGCTGCACGATCTCCTCCGACGAGCGCTGGGGCCGCTGCTGCGGGTGGGGTGCCTCAGACATGACGCTCCTCGTCCAGCCGCTCACCGGCCACGGTCGGGTGCGCGGCCGAGGCGCCCTGGGTGTCCTGGGTGCTCGAGGTGTCTGGGGACGACGACGCGCTTTCCGTGGCGTCGTCGCTGGCGGTCACCACTGGGTGCCTGTCCGACTCCGCGCGACCCTCGGAGATCTCGCGGTCCGCGCGGGCGGCGTGCTGGGCCAAAGACGTTGCGTCGCGCCCGGCGCGACGGAGCTTCTTGTCGGAGACCACGCGCTCGCCCAGGGCCACCGGGGTCCAGGCCTGCAGGTCCTCCTCGGTGTACTCGCTCTTCGATGCGCGCCGCTTCGGCGCGAGCCGGGGCGAGCCGTCGGCAAGGCGGCGGGACTGGATCAGGAAACCGGTGTGGGCGACCATGCGGTGGTCCGGGCGCACCGCGAGCCCTTCCACGTGCCAGCCTCGAACCATGGTCTCGGAGGCCTCGGGCTCGGTGAAGCGCCCGTCAGCGCGCATGGCCTCGGCCACGCGGGAGAGCTGCGGCACGGTGGCGACGTAGCAGATCACCACACCACCGGGTGCTATCGCGGTGGCCACGGCGTCCAGGCACTCCCACGGTGCGAGCATGTCCAGCACCACGCGGTCCACGGAGCCCGGCTCCTCGTTCTCCCCGAGCTCCTCGGCGAGGTCGCCCATGCTCAGGTGCCACGCGGGGTGCGGGCCGCCGAACATGGTCTCGATGTTCCCGCGCGCGATCTCAGCGAACTCCTCGCGGCGCTCGAAGGAGCGCACGTGGCCCTCGTCCCCCACTGCCCGCAGCAGCGAGATGGTGAGGGCGCCGGAGCCCACGCCGGCCTCGACCACGCGCGCCCCGGGGAAGATGTCCGCCATCGCCACGATCTGCCCGGCGTCCTTCGGGTACACCACGGCGGCTCCGCGCGGCATGGACAGCACGAAGTCCTTGAGCAGGGGGCGCAGCGCCTGGTACTGGATGCCCGAGGTGTTGGTCACCACCGTGCCCTCCGGCCGCCCGACCAGCAGGTCGTGGCCGAGGACCCCGCGGTGGGTGTGGTGCTCCCCTCCATCCACCAGGGTGATGGTGGTCATCTTCCCGCTCTCGTCCGTGAGCTGGACGCGCTCACCGGAGCGGAACGGACCGCGCCGGTTGGCGGCGCCGCGCACCGGGGCGGGGGTCACGGGGATGTCTCGGGGCTGCTGCTGGGTCATCTGCTCACTTTCACACCTGCTCGACGATGACGGCGGGTGCCGCCCGTCCTCGGCCCGCCGCACTGCCGTGCCGGGGCCTCTTCTCATTCTCTCACCGTACCCACACCGCTACCACCGGGGACGACGCCGCCCGCGCGCTGGCGGGGCCGCCGTCGCCTCGTAGCGGGCCGGGGTGGGGTGGAGAGGGGGCACTGCCGAGACCACGCCCGCCGGGATCCCGTCCGCAGAGGTCAGCGGTGCAGCGCGTGGCGCACGAGGTCCTCGTGGTGCACGACCCCCGTGACCGGGGCGACGTCGTCGGCCACCCACACCCACTGCAGCCGCCCGGCCTCCAGCTGCCGCGCGAGTTCGCCACCGGGGGTCCGCGGGGCGACCACCGCGTCCGCCGGGTACCACTGACACACGTCCCCCAGTGCCACGCGGGAGCGCTCCGGCAGCGGCACGCGGGCCGCGAGTGCGGGGTCGAGCACGCCGAGGGTGCCCCGGGCCGCGTCCCGGGCGACCACGTCCGGCGTCCAGCCGCGGTAGTCGTCCCCGGTGGCCGCCGTGACGGTGGCGTCAACGAGCGAGAGTGGGGTGGCGGGCGTGAACTCCATGGCGGGGCGGGCGATCTCCTCCGCCCGCACGGAGTCGAGCCGACCCATCAGCCGCGCCTGCCGCAGTGCCTGGCCGGCACCCGCGACGATGAATGTGACGACGAGCAGCGAGACCACGAGCACGGCGGGCTGGCGCCACTGCTGCGTCCACGCGAGCCACAGCACCAGCAGCGCGGCGATCCCCCGTCCGCACCACGCGGACACGGCCGTGCCCCGCCACTCGGAGCCGGTCACCGTCCACACCACGGCCTCGACCACCCGGCCGCCGTCCAGGGGCAGGCCCGGCAGGAGGTTGAACAGTCCGAGCACCCAGTTCGCGATCACGAGCAGCTGCGCGAGTGCCCACCAGGGCCCGGTGGCCCCGGCCGGTGCGGCAGCGAGCAGGACCTCGCCGAGGACCGCGAGCGCCACGTTGGCCAGCGGGCCGGCGAGGGAGACCAGAGCGGTGGGCAGGGGTCGGGTGCGCACGGTGCCGAACGTGGTGTGACCGCCCATCAGGGTGAGCACGATCCGGTCCACGGGCCACCCGGCGCGTCGCCCGGCGGCCGCGTGCGCGAGCTCGTGTGCGAGCACGCTCACCGCCAGGCCCACGGCGAAGCCCAGCGCCACCACGAGGTTCAGCCACCCGAGGTCCGGGTACACCCGCCACAGCACCGGGCCGTACATCACCACGGTCAGGCCCGCGATCAGGAACCACGAGCGGTCCAGACGGACCTCCACGCCGAGCACCCGGCCCAGGCGGACCCCGCGAGAGCGGCGCGGGCGCCCCGCGGGTGAGGAGGCGGCGTCGGGGGCGGGGAAGCGGGGATCGGCCATGGTGCACATGGTAAGTGGGCCACCCGGCACCGGGCTGGGTGGCCGTCGTGGAACCGCCGGGACGGGCGCCGTACAGTGGAGCGGTGAGCACATCGCACAGCAATGCGGAGCAACCCGGCACCGGTCCCTTCGGAGTGGTGCGTGACGGTCGGGAGCAGGAGACCGTCACGGTCCTCATCGCCGCGTTCGAGGGCTGGAACGACGCCGGGGACGCCGCAACCGACTCTCTGAAGCTGATCCGCGAGCACCTCGGGGCCAAGGAGGTCTTCGAGGTCGAGTCGGACGACTACTACGACTACCAGTACTCGCGGCCCATCATCCGGCGTTCACTGACCGGGGAGCAGAAGCTGCACTGGCCCAGCACCCGGCTGACGAAGGCGAGCGTGGCGGGCACGAACCTCGACGTGGTCCTGCTGCACGGCTGGGAGCCGTCCTACCGGTGGCGGACCTTCACGGCGGAGCTCATCGAGCAGGCCACCGCACTGGACGTGGACTTCGTGATCATGCTGGGCTCCCTGCTCGCGGACGTCCCCCACACGCGCCCCATCCCCGTGACTCTGACCTCGGACACCGAGGAGTTGCGGGAGGAGCTCGAGATCGAGGCACCCCAGTACGAGGGCCCCACGGGCATCGTGGGGGTGCTCTCCCACATGGCCGCCCTCGCGGGCTTCCCCACGCTGAGCATGTGGGCCGCCGTGCCGCACTACGTGGCGCACTCGCCCTCCCCGAAGGCCCAGCTCGCGTTGCTGCGCCAGCTGGAGGACCTGCTCGGCATGTCGTTGCCCCTGGAGCCGGTGGTCGAGGATGCCGAGGCGTGGGAGCGCGGCGTGGACGAGCTCGCCTCCGAGGACCCGGAAGTCGCGGACTACGTCCGGCAGCTCGAGGAGGCCAAGGACACCGTGGACCTCCCGGAGGCCACCGGGGACGCGATCGCGCGCGAGTTCGAGCGCTACCTGCGCCGCCGCGACGACCGCAAATGACCCGGCCCCGCGGTCACTCGCCCGTCACCACGGGGGCACACACCGCGCCGGGCACGGAGGAGGGCCCACGGACACCCTGTTCGGGGTGACCGTGGGCCCTCCTCCCACCGGGTCCTCAGAGGACGACGCCGAGCAGCGCGTCGAGCGTGTCCCGCACCAGCTGCGCGTCCTCCGCGGACGACTCGGAGCCGCGCTGGGCGGCTCCGCCCAGATTCCGGGCCGCCCACGCGTCCACGGCGAGCAGCGCCGCGGGAGCGTCGAGATCCTCGGCCAGTGCCGCACGCACGGCCTCCAGCAGTGCCTGGGCCCCGGCCGTCTCCGGCTTCGCGGCGGCCTCCCGCCAGCGGACCAGACGGCGCTTCGAGTCCTCCAGCAGCTCGTCCGTCCAGAACCAGTCTGTGCGGTAGTGGTTCGAGAGGATCGCGACACGGATGGCGGCCGGGTCCACGCCCTGCTGCCGCAGGGTCGAGACGAGCACCAGGTTGCCCTTGGACTTGGACATCTTCTCGCCGTCCAGCCCCACCATGGCGGTGTGCACGTAGTGCTGAGCCATCGGTTCGCTGGACAGCGCGTAAGCGTGCCCCGCGCCCATGTCGTGGTGCGGGAACGCGAGGTCCGAGCCACCACCCTGCACCGTGAACGGCGTGGGCAGGTACTTCAGCGCGATCACGCTGCACTCGATGTGCCACCCCGGGCGGCCACGGCCCAGGGACGCACCGTCCCACGAGGGCTCCCCCGGGCGCTCAACGCGCCACAGCAACGGGTCCAGGGCGTCGCGCTTGCCCGTGCGATCCGGGTCCCCGCCGTGGTCCGCGAACAGGGGCATCATCTGCCCGCGGTCCATGCGGCACGTGCTGCCCACCACCCAGGCGTCCGGGTCGTCCTCGCGCAGGCGCCCCGCGGCGGCGACGTCGAAGTAGACGTCCCCGGCGGGTGCCGGCTGCCCGTCCTGGCCGGTGCCCGCAGGCACCCGGTAGGCCAGCCCGCGCTCCACGAGCCGCTCGACGGCGGGCACGATCCACTCCACGGCCTCGGTGGCACCCACGTAGTGCTCCGGAGCGAGGACGTTCAGCGCGGCCATGTCCGTGCGGAACAGCTGCGTCTGTGACTCGGCCAACTCACGCCAGTCCACGCCCGTGGCGATCGCGCGCTCCAGCAGGGGGTCGTCCACGTCCGTGACGTTCTGCACGTAGTCCACGGGGTACCCGGCGTCGCGCCAGGCACGGTAGAGCAGGTCGAACGTGACGTACGTGGCGGCATGGCCCATGTGGGTCGCGTCGTACGGAGTGATCCCGCACACGTAGAGCCCCGCGCGGTCCCCCAGCGGCGCCACCGCCTCCGTGCGTCCGGTACTCGTGTCGTGCACCCGCGGGACGGAGGACGTCCCGGGCAGTTCCGGGACCGGGCGGCTGGGCCAAGACTTCATGTTCACCTTCGGTAGGAGGAGCTGACGGTACTCACGATCGCAACGGGCCCCGCCGGTGCGCTATTCCCCGGGACACGGGGAGCCACTCGCCGGGGCCGGTCGCCACGGCGGGTGCCCGGGCAGGATCAGGCGTTGATCAGGCCCGTGCCGAGCAGCACGAACACCACGGCACCCAGCAGCACGCGGTACCACACGAACAGGTTGTAGCTGCGCTCGGAGATGTAGTGCATGAACCAGCCGATGATCAGGTAGCCCACCGCGAACGCAATGACGGTGGCCACGGTCGTCTGGCCCATGGTGTAGACCCCGCCGGCCTCCTTACCGCTGACCGCCTTGTAGAGCTGGTAGAGCCCGGAGGAGAACACGGCGGGGATCGCCAGCAGGAACGCGTAGCGCGCGGCGGCAGCTCGCGTGTAGCCCATCAGCAGACCGGCGGTGATGGTTCCGCCGGAGCGGGAGACTCCCGGGATCAGCGCGAGCGCCTGCGCGAAGCCGTAGCCCACGGCGTGCTTGAGGGTCAGGTCCTCCAGGCTGCGCTCCTGCTTGCCCACCCGGTCTGCGATGGCCAGGAAGAGACCGAAGACGACGAGCATCGTGGCCGTGATCCACAGTGAACGGAACTGCGTCTCGATGTAGTCCTGCAGCAGCAGGCCGAGCACCGCAATGGGCAACGAGCCCAGGATGATGAACCACCCCATGCGGGCGTCCGGATCGCTGCGGTCCACCCTGCCGGTCAGCGACAGCGCCCACCGCTTGATGATGCGCACGATGTCCCGCCAGAAGAAGATGATCACAGCGGTCTCCGTGCCCAGCTGCGTGATCGCGGTGAAGGTTGCACCGGGGTCCGCGCCGTTCGGCAGGAACTCGCCCACGATCCGCAGGTGCGCGGAGGAGGAGACGGGGAGGAATTCTGTCAGGCCCTGCACCAGGCCCAGGATTATCGCTTCGATCCAGTTCACGCGACAACTGTACGGCACCCCCTCCGGGCCTCCCCCGCCACCGGCCTGAGAGCACTCTGGGCACCCACCGCGCGCCCGATCCGCACGCTGGATCCACGCCGAGGTCACAGGTGCGGGTCACAGGCCACGGGCGTCACAGTCGGCGGCGTGGCCGCGACGTCATCGGCGGGAACCCCGGGTGTCTTCCTGGGGGAAACGCACGAGGGCCCCCACCAGCGGTGGGGGCCCTCGTCGATCCGGTGTGCCGGTCGCGTCAGCGGCGCTCGCGCGACCCGTTGGAGGAGTCTGCGGAGGAGTCGTCGTCCTCGTCGTAGTCGTCCTCGTCCACGAGGTCCTCGTCCAGCATCTCGTTGTCCTCGAGGAGGTCGTCCTCCTCGTCGTCATCGTCCTCGTCGTAGTCATCGTCCGAGTCGTCGTCGTCCGCGAAGACGGTGAGGGGGGTGACCTCGTCGTAGGCGTCGTAGAGCGCCTCCTCGTAGGCCTCGAACGAGTTCGCGATGGCCAGGTAGGCCCCGTCCACCGAGGGGTCGTCGTCCGAGCGGCGGTTGGCCGCGGCGGCGAGGTGTTCTTCGAGGGCGTTGACGAGAGATTGCAGGGCGGCGCGGGGATCGGTGCTCATGGTGTAGACGTTAGCCGGTATCGGAGCAGAATGGGTAGCGATGAAAGAACAACGTCTGAAGCACAGTTCGGTGTCCGGCCACCCCACCATGACCGGACGCGACGAGCGCTACGAGTACCTCTCGCTGACCGTGGCGCCCCGCGAGAAGATTGCCGAGGCCCGGACCCGCGTCAAGGAGCACGCGGAGTACGGCAAGTGGGAGCTGATGCGCTCCGCGGTGCTCTACGGGGGTGCCCGGCGCTACGTGATGCGCCGGCGCATCATGCGCGTGGATCGCACGCTCTGACTCGGGGCCTCACTCGCAGACGGGCCCGAGCAGGGAGGTGGCCGTGGCGGCGAGCACCGACTCCGGGTCCGAGGGGTGGTACAGCCCCGCGAGCACGTCCCGGTAGAGGCGTTCCAGCTCCGTGCCGCTGCGGTACTGGGACCCTCCGGAGGCGCGCAGGACAAGGTCCACGACCTCCCGGGCGGACTCGGTGGCACGGTGCTTGACGCCCGAGAAGAGGATGAACCAGCGCGCGCCGTGTCCGGGGTCTCGTTCGGACCCCAGGGCGTCCACGTCCGCCGCGAGCTGCCGCAGCTGCAGCTCCACCCCGTCGCGCAGCACCCCGGCCCGAGCGATGTGGCGGCGGATGTCCGGATCGTCCGAGTACGGGGCGCCCTTGGCGAGCGAGCGGCGGGCGGTGGTGATCTCGACCGCCACCTGGATGGCCCGGTCCGCAATGCCCGTGTAGACGGCCGCCAGCAGCAGCTCGAAGCACCCGAAGATCCCCCACACCACCGGGTCCGGGTTCGGCCCCACCGGCGTGGTGGTCAGCAGGTCCTCCCGCCGCAGCAGGGCACCGTCCAGCACGGTGGTGCAGGACTGCGAGCCCCGCATGCCCAGGGCGTCCCAGTCCTGGCGGACCTCCACGCCGGGCACCTCGGTGGTGTGCTCTGCCCGGGTGAGGAAGCCGACGACGAGCCGCGCGGCGTCGTCGTCCCGCTCCGTGCGCGCGTGGACCAGAAGGCGCGTCCACCGCGGGGACAGGGACGTGAAGATCTTGGTGCCGTAGAGCCGCCAGCCCTCGGGGGCGTCGTGCGCGCGGGTCGTGGCGTCGAAGAGCACGGAGTCGTTTCCGGCCTCCGAGATGCCGAACGCGAAGACCTCCCCGGCCACCGCATCCTCGAAGATCCGCCGGGCGCGCTCGTCCCCGCGCAGGTGCAGGGTGTAGCCGATCCCCACGACGACGTGGTGCATGTTGATGCCCAGGGCCGTGGCCGGCGCCGCGGTGGCGAGCCGACGCTGGGCCGCCACGGCCTGCTCCAGTGTGAAGCCCAGCCCGCCGAACTCCGTGGGCACGAGCATCCGCAGGTACCCGGCCTCCCGCAGGGCCTCGAAGTCCTCGTCGAAGAAACGGTTCTCGCGGTCCACCGCGCCCGCCCGGCCCCGGATCTGATCGATCAGCTCGTCCGGCAGCAGTTCGGTGACGGCGTTCATCTCAGGCTCTTTCCATGGGGTGCGTTCGGGACGCGGTGGTTGAACGGTGCAGGGGAGGCGACGCCGCGCGGCTCAGTAGCTGCGCAGCAGCCGGTCGAGCACGCGGGAGCCGAATTCGAGCGAGGACACCGGAACCCGCTCGTCCACACCGTGGAACATGCCCGTGAAGTCCAGCTCCGGGGGCAGCTGCAGGGGCACGAAGCCGTAACCGGTGATGCCCAGACGGGACAGGGACTTGTTGTCCGTGCCGGCGCCGAGCATGTAGGGCAGCACCACGGCGTCCGGGTCCTCCGCGCTCAACGCGTCCACCATGGCGTCCACCACGGTGCCGGAGAACGGGACCTCCAGGCCGATGTCCTCGAACTCGGTCTCGATGCGCACCCTGTCTCCCGCGAGCTCCTGCAGCTTGGCGCGCACGTACTCCTCCTGCTCCGGCAGGAAGCGGACGTCCACCGAGCCCTGGGCGGAGCCGGGGATCACGTTCGTCTTGTAGCCGCCGTCCAGGCGGGTGGGGTTCGAGGTGTTCTGCAGGGTGGCACCCACGAACCGTGAGACCGCCCCGAGCTCCTTCAGCAGCCGCTGGGGGTTCTGGGGGTCGAACTCCACCCCCGTGAGCTCGGTGACCTCGTCCAGGAACGCGCGGGTGGTCTTGGTCAGCTCCACGGGCCACGTGAACTCGCCGATGTTCGCCATCGCCCGCGAGAGGTGGGTGACCGCGTTGTCCTCGTGCAGCCCCGAGCCGTGGCCCGCCTGACCCTCCGCAACCAGCCGCAGCCACATGAAGCCCTTCTCCGCCGTCTGCAGCAGGTACGCCCGGCGCCCGCCGATGTCGGCGGAGAAGCCACCCACCTCGCTCAGGGCGTCCGTGACGCCGTCGAAGACCTCCGGGTGCTCCTGGACCATGTACTTGGAGCCGTAGCGCATGCCGGCCTCCTCGTCCGCGAAGAACCCGAAGACGATGTCCCGCTTCGGCCGCGTTCCGGTGCGGCGCATGTGGCGCAGCACCGAGAGCATCATGGCGTCCATGTCCTTCATGTCCACGGCGCCGCGGCCCCAGATCATGCCGTCCCTGACCTCCGCCGCGAACGGGTCCACGAACCAGTCCTGGGCCATGGCGGGCACCACGTCCAGGTGGCCGTGCACGAGCAGCGCGTCCGCGCCGGGGTCCGAGCCCTCGAGGCGGGTGAAGACGTTTGCGCGGCCGGGGGCGGACTCGAAGTACTGGGCCTCCAGGCCCACCTCCTCGATCAGCCCGGCCACGTACTCGGCGGCCGCACGCTCGCCCTCCGCCTCCCCGCTCGCGTAGTTGGAGGTGTCGAAGCGGATCAGTTCCCGGCAGATCCGGGCGGTCTCCCCCTCGGGAGAGGAACCGCCTGCGGGGGTGGCGTCCGCTGCCGAGGGTGCTCCGGTGTGCTCGCTCATGGTCCTCGTCTCTCGTTGCTGTCTCTCGCCGCCGCGGTGGGTCTGCACCCCACGGTAGTCCCCGCGTGGACTTGCAGGGGTTCTCCGCTACTCTGAATGACGGATGCACCCGTGTTCACTCCTGACCCGTGGAAGGCCGTCATGACTGGAAACATCACACTGATCGCCCGCACCGCGCCCGGTTCCCGCGAGGTCACGGCCACGAGCCGCGCCGTGACGGAGGCGGACACCGCGGAGCTCACCCGCCTGTTCCTGGAGGCCTACGGTTCCAAGATCTCCGGCACCGCCGAGGATGCCGAGCGCATGATCCGCGGCGCATTCCAGGGAGACTTCGGCCCGTTCCTGAGCCGGGAGTCGCAACTGATCGAGGACGAGAACGGCACCCCCGTGGCCGCCGCCGTGGTGCTGGAGCGGCGCAAGGACCGCACTCTCCCGGACGTCCCCTACCTCTTCGAGCTCTTCACGGCCTCCTCCCACCGCCGCCGCGGCTACGCGGAGCAGCTCGTGCGCCAGGTCATGGCTTCGCTGCACGAGAGCGGTTACGAGGAGGTCTGCGTGCGCATCCCGGAGGACAACGCCGCCGCGCTCGCCCTGTACCTCACGCTGGACTTCAACCGCTGGACCCCCGAGCAGGACGAGTTCTAGTCCGCTCCCTGCCTGGCACGCGCCCGGGTCGCGACGTTGTAGCCCACAACGGTGGCCCGGGCGTCCTCGTGTCCGGCGCAGACCCTGGTCAGCGCAGGTCGAGGTCCGCGGCCAGCGGCGGCTGGTGCGTGGTGTCCGTGCGGGACGCCCAGCGCACGGTGACCTCCACGACCCGAAGGTTCTCCGGGTCCCGGGTGTCCGTGGAGCCGGGGTGCTGGGCGGCGAGCGCCTCCGTGGCCGGGGCGGCGTCGGAGCCCTCCAGGACCCGCGCCTCGCCCTCGAGCTGGACCTCGTGGGCTCCGTCCTGCACCAGGACCATGGACACGCGGGGGTCCGAGGTGATGTTGGTGAACTTGCGGGACTGCGCGTTGGTGCCGAAGACGATCTTCCCGGCATCCGTGGCCGCGACGAGCACGTAGGCGGACTCCGGGGCTCCCGTGCCGCTGTTGCTCGCGACCACTGCCCCACCGGTGCCACGGACGAAGTCCACCAGCCATCGTGCGTCCTCGGTCAGGGTGTTGCCCAGTTCCACCATCGTCGTCCCCCGGTGCTCGTGAGTGTGCGGTGGTTCTCCCACCACGTCCCACTGTAGGGGCGGGCGTCGGAGCCGTCACGGGGTGCCGCGCCGGGCGGTGGTGTCAGAAGCGTGGTGCCAGTGGTGAGGTGTCGGCGATGCGGCCTCGTGCCGTGCGGTCAGGGCTGTAGCGTCACAGCAGGGTGTCGAGGGGTTCCACCAACCGGGGGCCCGTTGAGGAGACCGATCCCACCTCCGTGGTCACGGGGTGCATCTGCCACTCTGCGGCGACCCCCAGCGACTCGGCGACGGCCCGCTCCACGAGCGCCGCGGCGTGCGCCTTGTCCTTCCCCGGCGCGATCCACTCGCGCGCAAAGTCCCGGGTCATGCCCATCGGAAGCCGGTTGTGCAGCGCACCGAGCTGCGCCAGGTGGGGGTTCTCGTCCCCCGGGGATGGTGCCTCGCGCGTGAGAATCGAGCACGAGAGCAGCCAGTGCCCCGCGGCGCCGTCGCCCCCGGCGTTCCTCCCGGCCCGTGTCTGTCCCTCGCGCACCGCGTCCGACGCGTGCTCCGGGATGCGCCACCACTCGTAGATCCCGGCAAACCAGATCTCGGACCCGTCCTCGGGATGGACGAAGTACGGCTGCTTGCGCCCCTTCCCCGTCTCCGGGGCCTTCCACTCGTAGTACCCGTCCGCGGGAATCGCGCACCGGCGGGCGGCCACGGCGGAACGGAACGATGGTTTCTCGGTGACCGTCTCGGAGCGGGCGTTGAACATCTTGGAGCCGATTGAGATCTCCTTGGCCCACGAGGGGACCAGACCCCACCGCGCCGCGTGCAGCTCCGCGACCAGCTGCCCGTCCTCGGACAGGCGCTCCAGCAGGACGGGCACGGTGTGGGTGGGGGCCACGTTCCAACTGGGCCCCACGGCGTCGCCCACCGAGTCGTCCACCCGGGCGTCGAAGGGCAGGGCCAGCTGGCCCGGGGTCCTCGCGATCACATAGCGGCCGCACATGGTGTGCTCCTTTCCTGATGGGCGCTCACCGTTCGCCGCCTCCGACGACCCGCCCGTAGCCCATGTAGGCGGAGTAGCGGCCGTAGACGTCGAGCAGCGCCTCCTCGACCTCGGCCACGGTGGTCCCGGGCCGGACGTCTGCCACGCACCCGGCAGTGCTCGGCTCCCACGGCACGTCGAGTGCGGCGTACACGTCCTCCAGCACTGCGCGCAGCGGTTCGGCCTCCTCGACCACGAGCACCGTGGAGAAGTACCAGGCCCCGGCCACCACGCGCTGGGCGGTGCCAGCGAGTTTGACGGGGCGCCGGGGGTCCTCGGCCGTGCCCGGCGCGTGCACGCTGTACTCCCCCGCGCAGTACTCCCCCGGGATCTCTCCCACCTGGGCAGGGACCTCGAGTTCCTCGAGCGCCGCCACGACCATGTCCCCGAACAGCCGGTAGCGGTCCTGGATGCCGGTCTTCGGGTCCGGGTCCGGTTCCACGTGGTCGATCACGAGGCAACCCCCGTGGTAGGCGGCCGCGCGGCCGCCCACGCGGCGCACGAGCGGGGTGAACGCGGCGTCGACGGCGGCCTGGCGGGCGTGCGCGAACCCCGGGTTGAGCTCGTCCCGCCGCCCGAATGCCACGGTGGGGCGCGGCTGGTAGACGCGCAGCACCGGTTCGGTGACGCCCCCGCGGGCCGCGTCGAGGATGGCGAGCGCACGGCGGTAGTCCTGCTCCGCGCCCAGGGATTCGCGCTGACGTATGAGTTTCATGCTGGCGCCAACTCTAGTCCAGGGAGGCAACGCCCAGACGGCGGTCCAGCACGGGCTCGACCTTGAACGCCGCGGACGGCACACCGGTGTTCTCACCGAACCTCGCGCACGACTCAGATCCCGCACACGCTCCCACACGCGGCGGGGCGCGACGACGCCGAGCGCTTCAGACGCCGGACGGAGCCAACTGCTCCCGGGACCGCTGTGCTCCGGTTCCCTGGGTGGCGGGCTGCTGCTGGGCCGGGGCCGCCACGCGCGGAACCGCGGTCGCCGGACCGTGGGCCGCCGCGGCGACGAGCGCGGTCTTCAGCAGGTGCGGGTCGTCGAGCAGGTCACGGGACTGGTTGAGCGAAGCGAGCACCGTACACGTCATGGTCACGCCTCCGCGCGGGACGAAACGGTTGACGCGGCGCACGGCCGCGTTCCAGCGCCTGCGCTGGTCCCGGGTGAGCTCGTGGCCCCCCAGCTCGTCGAGCCAGGCGCGGGCGCCCACGAACACGCGGGTGACGAGCTCGCGCTCGAACGCCTCCACGGATCCGGTACCACCCATCACCCTGTTCAATGCCGTGAGTTCCGCGACGGACACCGCCGCCTTCACGGTTGCTGCAGCACGAGTCATGTCCTTCAAGCCCCCTGTGAAGATCTCTTCCACGGTGGCGGCGCGCGCCGCCACCCCGGTTGTCGATCGTGCCCCCATGAACCTCACGATCCCCCCGGATCGGCTGCGAGTTCACGGGGAACCTCCCCTTGTGCTCCCAGTCTAGGACTGCGCGCGAGGCGGTTACAGTCGCACATTGGGGGACGTGGGATACACCTGTCCCCGGGTGTGAAGCGGCGGTGCGGTGCGCAATGGCAACGCGACGTCGACGCCCCCCCGGACCGCACGCCACTTCAGGAACGCGCCAGGCCCGGGACCCGCGCGTCGTGCGGATCCCGGGCCCGGTGGCGCCCGCGTGTCAGCTCAGGGTCTCAGGGGCGGCTCAGAAGTCCCAGTCCTCGTCCTCCGTGTTCACGGCCTTTCCGATCACATACGAGGAGCCGGAGCCGGAGAAGAAGTCGTGGTTCTCGTCCGCGTTCGGGGACAGCGAGGAGAGGATTGCCGGGGAGACGTCCGTCATCTCGCGGGGGAACAGCGCTTCGTAGCCCAGGTTGTTCAGCGCCTTGTTGGCGTTGTAGTGCAGGAACTTCTTGACGTCCTCGGTCCACCCCACGGAGTCGTAGAGGGCCTCCGCGTAGGCCACTTCGTTTTCGTAGAGCTCGTCCAGCAGATCGTAGGTGTAGTCCTTGAGCTCCTGCTGACGCTCCGGGGTCTCCTGCAGCAGACCCTTCTGGTACTTGTAGCCGATGTAGTAGCCGTGCACGGCCTCGTCGCGGATGATCAGGCGGATCAGGTCCGCGGTGTTCGTCAGCTTGGCGTGCGAGGAGAAGTACATGGGCAGGTAGAAGCCCGAGTAGAAGAGGAAGGACTCCAGCAGCGTGGAGGCAACCTTCTTCTTCAGGGGGTCCTCCCCCTTGTAGTAGCTCAGCACGATCTCGGCCTTGCGCTGCAGGTACTCGTTCTCACGGGACCAGCGGAACGCCTCGTCGATCTGCTTCATGGAGGACAGCGTGGAGAAGATGGACGAGTAGGACTTTGCGTGCACCGACTCCATGAACGCGATGTTGGTGTACACCGCCTCCTCGTGCAGCGTCTTGGCGTCGGGGATGAGCGAGACGGCGCCCACGGTGCCCTGGATGGTGTCCAGCAGTGTCAGGCCCGTGAACACCTTCATGGTCAGGTCCTGCTCCTCGGCGGTGAGGGTCTTCCAGGACTGGACGTCGTTGGACAGCGGCACCTTCTCGGGGAGCCAGAAGTTGCTGGTCAGGCGGTCCCAGACCTCGGTGTCCTTCTCGTCCTGAACCCGATTCCAGTTGATGGCCTCTGCCGGGTGGCGGAGCAGTTCGACCTGTTCGGTGGTCATGGCGGCGCAGACTCCTTCGTAGCTGACTGTGCCCCGGTACGCACGTGGGAAGACTGCCCCGCGGTGTCGTTACCACATGGGGTTGGCGGGGGCCGTGCCAGGGGATCTCCCAGGTTACTCCACCCGCGCGCGGACCCTGCCGCGTTTCCGTCGACGGTGCCGGGGCTGTTTTCTGAGGGCGAACGACCCCCCCCCCCGTGGGTCTTCCCTGTGGCGCCCACTGCCGTGCAGGATGAGTGACATGCCGACCCGGTACCGGGCTGGTGACTCAAGCGAAAGGAATCAGATCATGCCTGATCTCGGAGGACTCGCGGACAAGGCCAAGGATCTGGCCGGAGGCCACCAGGACAAGGTCAACGAGGGTATCGACAAGGCCGGAGACGCCGTCGACGACAAGACCGGCGGCAAGTTGGAGGGCCAGGTCGACCAGGGCCAGGACGCCGTGCGCGACCACTTGGGGGGCAACGAGTAGTCGTTCCCCCTACAGACCACGACAGCGCCCCGTCCACTTCGGTGGAGGGGGCGCTGTTCTTCGTGCGGGCCTCTCCCAAGAGTCTTCTCGCGCCGGTCACTCGGCGTCCCGCAGCCGTGCGGGGCCTCAGGCCTCGTCGGCCTCGCGGGCAAGGGCGGTGAGACGGGAGACCGCGCGGTAGTACTTCTTCTGGTACCCGCCGGCCATCATCTCCTCGGTGAAGACCTGGTCGAACGGGACGCCCGTGGAGAGGATGGGCAGGTCCCGGTCGTAGAGGCGGTCGGCGAGCACCACGAAGCGCAGCGCCACGGCCTGCTGGTCGATCGTGCGCACCCCGCGCCACGCCATGGCGTCCAGGTCTTGGATCAGCGCCCGGTAGCGGGAGGGGTGCACACGGGAGAGCTGGTCCACGAGCGCCTCGAAGTCGTCCAGCGCCACCCGCTTGCCCGGGAAGTGCTGCTCGATCGCGGTGTCGAGCGCGGCGTCGTCGGCCAGGGGCGACGGTGCCTGGGGCAGACCGCGGTGGCGGTAGTCCTCGCCGTCCACCCGGACCACCTCGAACTGCGAGGAGAGCACCTGGATCTCGCGCTGGAAGTCCTGCGCCGCGAAACGCCCCTCCCCCAGCGACCCCGGCAGCGTGTTTGACGTCGCGGCGAGCTTCACACCGGCATCCGCGAGCTCGCGCATCAGCCGGGACATCAGCACAGTGTCCCCGGGGTCGTCCAGCTCGAACTCGTCGATGCACACGAGCGAGTACTCCTTCAGGGCGTCCACCGTACGGCGGAACGTCAGCGCACCCACGAGGTTGGTGTACTCCACGAACGTGCCGAACGCCTTGGGCCCGGGCACCGCGTGCCACAGGGACGCGAGCAGGTGGGTCTTGCCCACGCCGAACCCGCCGTCCAGGTAGATGCCCTGTGCCGCGGTCGATGCCTTGGAGCCGCCGAAGAGCTTCGAGAAGAACCCGCCGCCACCCTGGCTGCCGCGCCCCGAGACGCCCGCGGCGAAGGCCTTTAGCTTCTGCACCGCCTCCGCCTGGGTGGGCTGGGAGGGGTCCGGGCGGTAGGTGTCGAAGGAGACTTCACCGAAGCGCTCAGAGGGCCGGAAGCCGTCGAGCAGTTCTTCGGCCGAGACCCGCGGGTTGCGGTCGACCAGGTGTTCGATCTGAGTGCTCACGTTCCGGGACCTCCCGACCTGCTCCCCCGCGCACCCCGGGCTCGGGGTCCTGCAGGCAGCTGGTCCTGTGCATAGACGGTTGGCGGGAGCGCTGGCACGCACCCCCTTCTGCCCCCGATGCTACCGGTCAGCCCGTGGTGAACACGGCCCGGGCTGTGACGGGGCAGTCACTGCCCGGTATGCACGTGCCGCGGGCTCCCCACTACGCTGGAGGCAGGAAGACGGGTGGTCCGCCGTGGGCCGCAACCGTGACAGCGCCAGGACAAGGAGAGGTTTCAATGGCTGTAGGAGCAGAGCAGAACAAGGCGTTCGCACAGTACGCGCACCCGCAGCGGCTGGTGTCCACCGAGTGGGTGGCCGAGAACGTCGGGGCCCCGGGCGTCGTCGTCGTCGAGTCGGACGAGGACGTCCTGCTGTACGAGACCGGGCACGTCCCCGGTGCCGTGAAGATCGACTGGCACACAGACCTCAACGAGCCGGACACGCGCGACTACGTGGACGGAGAGCAGTTCGCCGAGCTGATGTCCCGCAAGGGCATCAGCCGCGACGACACCGTGGTGATCTACGGGGACAAGTCCAACTGGTGGGCCGCCTACGCCCTGTGGGTCTTCACCCTCTTCGGCCACCCGGACGTCCGTCTCATGGACGGTGGCCGCGACAAGTGGATCGCCGAGGGCCGTGAGCTGACCACGGACGCCACCGAGGTCACCCAGGCCGAGTACCCCGTGGTCGAGCGGAACGACGCCCCCGTCCGCGCGTACCGCGAGGACGTTCTGGCCGCGCTCGGCACCACTCCACTGATCGACGTCCGCTCCCCCCAGGAGTACACGGGCGAGCGCACCCACATGCCGGACTACCCCCAGGAGGGCACGCTGCGCGGCGGGCACATCCCCACTGCGGCCTCCGTCCCCTGGGCCCGTGCCGCCGCCGAGGACGGCACGTTCAAGTCCCGTGCGGAGCTCGAGGCCATCTACCGGGACGAGGTGGGCCTGCAGCCGGGCGACGACGTGATCGCGTACTGCCGCATCGGCGAGCGATCCTCCCACACCTGGTTTGTGCTCACCCACCTGCTGGGTTACGAGAACGTGCGCAACTACGACGGCTCCTGGACCGAGTGGGGCAACGCCGTGCGCGTTCCCGTGGCCCAGGGCGAGGAGCGCGGCGAGGCCCCGGGGTCTTCCCTGTGAGCGCGCAGGACCTTCCGGAGCAGCTGGCAGAGCTCGTGAGAGAGTTCAACGAGGTCCCGGATCCGGACAAGCTGCAGCTGCTGCTCGAGTTCTCACGCTCCCTGCCCGAGCTGCCCGACCGTCTGGGTGAGCACCCCGAGGAGCTGGAGCAGGTCACCGAGTGCCAGTCGCCCCTGTTCCTCGCGGTCGAGGTGGGCGACGGCGACGACGCCCCGGTCAGCCTCTTCTTCTCGGCCCCGGCCGAGGCACCCACCACCCGGGGCTTTGCCTCGATCCTGCACGCGGGCCTCAACGGCCTGCCTGCGGCCCAGGTGCTCGAGGTCCCGGACGACCTCCCGGAGCGCTTCGGGCTGACCCGGCTCGTGTCCCCCCTGCGCATGCGGGGGATGTCCGCAATGCTTGGGCGCATCAAGCGCCAGATCCAGGCACGCCAGGCGGTCTGAGCCAGCCTCACGAAACGCGCGGTGCCCGGGACGTCGGTGCCGGGCACCGCGCTCGTGTCGTCCCAGGGTTCTCCACCGCCCGCCGTCGCCCCCCGTGCCTCGTCCGACCCGGTCTCTCGACCGTCTGGTCCGACGACGCCGCACCCCGGTCCGTGGCGCGACCGACCCGAGTGCCGAGCGCTCTGCCGCCCGGAGGACCGTGCGCTCGCGACGGGATCAGCGCCGCGGGGCGAGCCGTGACGGGAGCCAGTCCTGGATCGCCCGCTCATAGCGCTTGCGCTCGATGTTCCACTCCTTGGTGTGCCGCGCGCCGGTGAAGCCCACGAAGTCCACGAGCGGGCTCAGGTCCGCAAGCTTCACGGACCCCGCCACGGGCACCACCTCGTCGTCCGTGGAGTGCAGGATGAGGGTGGGCGTGTCGATGTCCTCCCAGCGGGAGAGCCAGTCGAGGGCGTGCAGGTCCAGGGGTGCCGCGAGCCCGGTGATGCGCGGGCCCAGCCGGTGGGAGATCATGTCCGCGGCCATCCGCCCCACGCGCCGGGGCACCCGGTGCACCTTTGTCTGGTGGGCCAGCAGCTCGTACCAGTCCACCACGGGTCCGGTGAGCACGAGGGCGCGCAGCCGGTCACGGTACTCGGTGAGCTCAGCGGTGCGCAGCACAATGGCCCCGCCCATGGACCAGCCGAAGAGCACGATCTCCGTGGCCCCGTGCTCCAGCGCGTAGCGGATCCCGGCCTGGACGTCCTCCCACTCGGTGAAGCCCAGCCCGTAGCGGTGGTCCGGAGTGGCGGGCGCGTCACCGTCGTTGCGGTAGGACAGCAGCAGACTGTGCAGCCCGAGCCTGCGGGCCACCCGGGCGCCACGGATGCACTCAGCGCGCTGGGCCCCCCGGCCGTGGACCATCACGGCCCACGTGCCGGTGCGGGCGGCGTCGCCCCCCTTCGCGGGCACGAACCACGCCGGCGCGTCCCCCAGTGGGGTGGGAATCTGCACCTCCTCGTACGGCAGGCCCGCGTCCGACGGCCGGGCATAGACCGTGCCGGTCCACCAGCCCCGAGCGCCCACCGTGAGCTCGCCGCTGTACACGCGCTCCACCAGGCGGGTCACGGTGCCGCCGGTCTGTCGCACCACGAAGCCGATCCGGGCGAGGCCCCGGCCCTCGTCGAAGCGCAGCGCGTAGGTCCCTGCGACGCGGGTGTCCGGCGTGGCCGGCAGGGTCACGAGGTCCCGGCCCGAGTTAGCGTCCTTCTCGATCTTGAGCACCGTGACGTTGCCGGGACGGGTGGAGGGGGTCACCACGTGGCGGGCGACGAGTGCGGCCACGCCGCCGGACAGCGCGAAGGTGGCCGACGCCGCGCCCACACTGGCCGCGGCGCCCACGAGTGCGCCGTGGCGCCACGCGCGCGCGTCCGTGCCGGGGCGGGGAGAGGTCTCGGAAGCCATGGCGTCATTGTGGCACGCGGGCATAACGGCGACGGCTCCGTCGTTGGACACCACGGGAAGAAATGACACCGAGTAGCAGGAGGCACCACCGTGGATCCCCGGACCCAGCAGCACGACACCGACGGCCGAGGCGAGGACCGGGCCCTGAGCCCCGAGGCCGCCGCCGCCCGCACCGACGCGCAGTGGCGCCAGGTACTCAACCCCGTGGAGTACCAGGTGCTGCGCCAGGCGGGCACCGAACGTCCCCACACCGGCGAGTACGTGGACACCACCACCGAGGGGGTGTATGAGTGCCGCGCGTGCGGCGCGGAGCTGTTCCGCTCCGAGACCAAGTTCGCCTCCCACTGCGGCTGGCCCTCGTTCTTCGCGCCGCTGGCCGAGGACCGGGTGCGCTACATCGAGGACACCACCATGGGCATGAAGCGCGTGGAGGTCCGTTGCGCCACCTGCGACTCCCACCTGGGCCACGTCTTCGAGGGCGAGGGCTACGGCACGCCCACGGACCTGCGGTACTGCATGAACTCCGTGTCGCTGCGCCTGGTTCCCGCTGAGGCAGCCGAGGGTTCGGACGCGACGGTGTGAGACCACGCCGTCGTGAGCGGGACTGCCCGGTCTCGGGCCGACATGCGGGCGCGACACGACGCCAAAGACGCTGCGTTTCGTAACGCTGTGGTTACTGTGACGTTGTGGGAGCGGTAACCGAGTTGAACAGCACTCCGGACGTGTTCCGCGCGGTCGTGCAGGCTCTCGAGAGCGCCCGCTTCCGCCCGGAGGTCGCGCTCAGCCGGATCGCCCCGCCGCGCGGTCTCGCCCCCCACGCCATCTCCTTCGCCGCCGAGGTGGGACACGGCCTGCACCGCCGCCTCACCAACCCGGAGGAACCCCGCACCGCCCGCGAGGCACCGGCCTCCGGACGGTTCGTCGTGCTCTACGACGAGTCCTGTCCCCAGCCGTGGCAGGGACCGTTCCGGATCGTGAGCTGGTTCCGCTCCCGCCTGGACGCAGAGATGGGCCGCGACGAGCTCCTCCCGGACGTGAGCTGGTCCTGGCTCACGGACACCCTGGGAGAGCACGGTGCGCGGTTCACCGCCGAGGGCGGCACCGCCGCACGCACCGTCGAACGCCACTACGGCAGCCTGACCGAGCAGGCGGACGTGGCCCAGGTGGAGGTCAGAGCCTCCTGGACGCCCGTCCAGCACGGAGGCCCCCAGCACTGGGCACACACGCACCTCAACGCGTGGGCCCAGGTGCTGTGCACCGCCGCGGGGCTCCCGCCGCACCACGAGGGCGTCACCTACCTGTAGGTCCGCCCCGCACCCATCCGACCCGGCCGCGGAGAACCCCGCGACCCCCGATCCGCCGTTCGAGGACCACCCATCAGCAGCAACGCCAACGATCCCTCACCCGCCCGCGAACCGGGACCGCCCGAGATCGTGGTGCCCGGCTTCGAGCACTTCGACATTCCAGCGACCGTGCATCTCAACGGACCCGCGGACGGTCTGCCGCGCGTTGTCGACACCGCCCGTGGCCTCGCCCGGGCCGCCGAGCAGCTCGCGGTCGCCACCGGGCCGGTGGCCGTGGACACCGAGCGCGCCTCCGGCTTCCGCTACGGTCAGCGCGCGTTCCTCGTGCAGCTGCGCAGGGAAGGCGCGGGCACCATCCTCATCGACCCCGAAGCCGTGGGGTCCCTCGCCAGCGTGGACGAGGCCCTGCGCGGCGTCGAGTGGGTTCTGCACGCGGCCACCCAGGACATGCCGTGCCTGGCCGAGCTGGACATGCGACCCGACCGGCTCTTCGACACCGAGCTCGGCGGGCGTCTGCTCGGGCTGCGGAAAGTGGGCCTGGCCTCGATGACCGAGGAGCTGCTCGGGTTCACGCTGTCCAAGGAGCACTCCGCGGTGGACTGGTCGCGCCGCCCGCTGCCCGTGGACTGGCTGAACTACGCCGCGCTGGACGTCGAGGTCCTGGTGCAGCTGCGCTGGGCCACCGAGGAGCGGCTGTCCCAGGCCGGGAAGCTGGACTGGGCGCTCGAGGAGTTCGAGCACGTCCGCACCGCTCCCCCGCCGCCCCCGCGCCAGGACCCGTGGCGCCGCACGCACGGCATGGGCAACGTGCGCGGACGGCGCAAGCTCACGGCGCTGCGCAACCTGTGGCAGGCTCGGGAGACCCTGGCCCGCCACAAGGACCTTGCGCCCACACGGCTGCTGCCCGACTCCGCACTCGTGGCCGCCGCCAACGCGATGCCCCGCACGGTGCCCCAGCTGCTGGGGACACCCGGCTTCCACGGGCGCCAGGCGGAGCGGGAGGCCACCCGGTGGCTCACCGCCGTTCAGGAGGCGAGGCTCGCGGAGGAACCCGTGCCCGCCACCGTCCCCTCGAACACCCTGCCACCGGTCAAGGCCTGGGAGACCAAACGCCCGGAGGCCGCCGCGCGGCTCGCGGTGGTCAAGCCGGCCGTCGCGCACCTCGCGGAGGAGCTGGGCCTCCCCACGGAGAACCTGCTGACGCCGGAGCACCTGCGCCGCTTCTGCTGGCAGCCCCCGCGCTCCACGTCCGACGACGCCGTGGCGGAGCGGTTGCGCGAGCTCGGTGCCCGTGAGTGGCAGATCCGGCACGTTGCCCCCGTGATCGGTGCCGAGTGGCGAACCCTGCGCTCCCAACGGCGCTCTGAGAAGTCGGCGGAAGCGCAGGACTGAGCCTGCTCCGCGGTGTTCCGGCGCCATGGCCTCGCCGTTCGGCTCCCGGCACGGCAGTGGCCGCACTCCCCTGTGGGTGTGCGGCCACTGCATTTTCACGTGTTGCCACGCGGTCTCACCGAGGCCCCGCGGGAGCCTTCACGTCACTGTCCGCGGACGGCCCCGTGGGCGGGTCAGTTCTTCATGTCCTTGGCATCCGGCGCCGGGTGGGCCGGCTTCATGTCCACCTCGTCCTCGGTGGTCGCGGGCTTGGGCAGCTCGGTCTCGGAGTCCTTCGAGGACTTCTCCTGAGCCTTGTCCTTGACCTCCTGAGCCTTCTGCTGCGCGGTCTGGGAACCCTGGGCGGCCTTGTCCTTGACGGTGGCCGCACCCTCCTGGGCCTTGTCCTTGACCGCGGCGGCACCGTCCGAGGCCTTCGCGCCCACGGTCTCGGCGGCCTTCTGGGCGCTCTCCGCGAGCTTCTCGCCCACTACGGGCACCTCGGACTTGACCCAGTCCGTGCCCTCGGAGACCTTGGACTGGACCTTCGGATCGTTCCAGGTGTTCAGGGCGCTCTCGCGCAGGGACTCGTAGCTCTTCCGCCCGGACGCGGAGCCGACCACGAAGCCGATCCCGAAACCGGCCACAAATGCAAGACGCTTGATCATGGGGCGTTCCTTCCGTTCACGCGGGTCGAGGGGACTCGGCCCGATCCTGATCACCATGGTACTGACAGTTCCCCCCCGCAAGGGCCCCCGCGCCGCTGCAAATCCACCGGACTGTGCAGATCTAGGATGGACGCGTCCGCGCACGAGGAGGAGCACCACCATGACCGCAGCCCACCGCCACCACGACGGCAGCGACCAGCAGGAGTTCGGCGAGGAGGCTCCTCCCGTGGCCTCCCGACGCCGCGTGGTCGGCGCGGCGGGGCTCGCCGCCGTGGGCGCCGCGGCCCTGAGTGCGTGTGGTTCCGGATCCGGCGGCGGCTCGAACGCCGCGGAAGCTCCCGCGGCTCCGGCCACCCCCACGGACGTGGCCGCGACCGAGGACATCCCGGTCGGCACGGGTGTGAAGGTGGACAAGGACGGTGTCCAGGCCGTGGTCGCCCAGCCCACCAAGGGAACCTTCACAGCGTTCTCCCCCGTGTGTCCGCACCAGGGCTGTCAGGTCAACCCGTCCGGGGACACCTACGTGTGCCCGTGCCACAGTTCCGTGTTCGACGTGCGCAGCGGTGACGTCACCGCGGGACCCGCCACCACCGGGCTGACGTCCTACCCGGTCTCGGTCCGCAACGGTCGAGTGGTGATCGGCTGAGCGCCGCACCCCAGTCGTGGCGGCATGTCCCAGTCCTGGCGATGCACCCTGGTCCCGGGGCCGTGTCCTGGCCCGCCCTAGTCCTGGCGGCGCGTCTCGGCGGCCGTCCCGCGGGGCGCGGCAGCGGCGTCGTCGGCCACGGGGCGGGCGTAGGGCACCTTGGTGCCCAGCACGGACGCGAGAGTGTCCTGGGCAATCCGCTGGGCGGTGACGCCCGTGCGCTGCAGGATCTGGTCCCTGCTCGCGTGATCGAGGAACTCCGTGGGCAGGCCCACCTCGTTCAGGGCCGTGTCGACACCGCGGGCGCGCATCTTCTGACGGATCAGGGAACCAATGCCCCCGGAGCGCACACCGTCCTCGATGACCACCACGATCCTGTGTGCCGCCGCGGTGTCCACCACGGACTCGGCCACGGGGAGCACCCAGCGGGGATCGAGCACCGTGGAGGACACGCCGTGCGCCGCGAGCCGCTCGGAGACCTCCAGCGCCGTGGTGCACATGGCGCCCACACCCACCAGAAGCACGTCCCGGTCGCGGCCGTCCGCCCCGGTGCCCTCCCCGTTGCGCGCCAGGACGTCCACGCCGTCGTCGAAGCGTTCGAGGGCGGGCAGGGGCTGGCCCACCGCGCCCTTCGGGTAGCGCACGACAGTGGGGGCATCGTCGACAGCCACCGCCTCTCGCAGCTCCTCAACCATCGTGGCCTCGTCCCGGGGTGCGGCCAGGTGCAGGCCGGGAACGATCTGCAGCAGCGCGAGATCCCACATGCCGTGGTGGCTGGGGCCGTCCGGGCCCGTGACGCCCGCGCGGTCCAGGACCACGGTCACGCCGGCGCGGTGCAGCGCGACGTCCATGAGCAGCTGGTCGAAGCCGCGGTTGAGGAACGTGGCGTAGAGGCCCACCACCGGGTGCAGACCGCTGAAGGCCATGCCCGCGGCCATCGTCAGGGCGTGCTGCTCAGCAATCCCCACGTCCACCACGCGCTCGGGGTGCGCGGCCTGCATCTTCTGCAGGCCCATGGGAATGAGCATGGCACCGGTGACGCCCACGACGTCCTCGCGCTCGTCCGCGATCCTCGCGATCTCGTCCCGGAAGACATGTGTCCAGGTGCGGGCGGTGGACGTGCCCTCGGGCTTGCCCGTGGCGGGGTCGATGATGGGCACGGAGTGGAACTGGTCGTTCTCGTCCAGGCGCGCGGGCAGGTAGCCGTGACCCTTCTCCGTGATGGCGTGGACGATCACCGGGCCGCCGTAGTTGCGGGCGTTGGTCAACGCCTGCTCCATGGCCTGCTGGTCGTGGCCGTCCACAGGACCCACGTACTTCATGCCGAGGTCCTCGAAGATCCCCTGCTGGACCACTACGTCCTTGATGCCCTGCTTCATGCCGTGCAGCCCGCGGTAGACGGCCTGGCCCAGGTGCCCCGACCCCGAGAGCAGCTGCCGGGCCTTCTCGAGGGTCTGCTCGTAGCGGCGGTCCGTTCGCATCGCGTCCACGCCCTGCTGCACGCTGGCCTGCAGCTCCTTGAGGTGGTTCGCAAAACCGCCCACGGTCGGGGCGTAGGAGCGGCCGTTGTCGTTGACTACGATCACCACCTTGCGGTGGCGGTCGGAGGCGATGTTGTTGACCGCCTCCCACGCCATGCCACCGGTCAGGGCACCGTCGCCGATTACCGCCACGGCGTGTCTGTCCTGCTGTCCCGTGAGCGCGTACCCGCGGGAGATTCCGTCCGCCCAGGACAGGGACGACGACGCGTGGGAGGACTCCACGATGTCGTGCTGCGACTCGACCCGGGATGGATAGCCCGCCAGCCCGCCCTGCTGGCGCAGCGTGGAAAAGTCCTGGCGGCCCGTGAGCAGCTTGTGCACGTAGGACTGGTGCCCGGTGTCGAAGACGATCGAGTCCTTCGGGGAGGAGAACACCCGGTGCACGGCCAGGGTGAGCTCGACAACGCCCAGGTTGGGTCCCAGGTGCCCGCCCGTCGCGGAGACGTGGGTGATCAGGAACGCCCGGATTTCCTCGGCCAGCTGCGCCATGGCCGCGGCGTCCAGGCCCTTCAGGTCCTCGGGTCCCTCGATGCTCTCCAGAAGCGTCATGGCCTGCTCTCCGTGGGTGTCTCGTGGTGCTCGGGCCCGGGGAACGGGCGAGCGGCCCGCCGGGGCTCACCCATGGGCCCGAAATGCTCCGTCCGATCCTACTCGCCCGCCCCGCGGGTGCGTGAACGGGCAGACGCCGCCGGCCGGTGACCTGAAGGTCACCGGCCGGCGGCGTTCTCGTGCTGGCAGCGCCTACTTGGCGATCTGACGCAGCACGTACTGCAGGATGCCGCCGTTGCGGTAGTAGTCGGCCTCACCCGGGGTGTCGATGCGCAGCACGGCGTCGAACTCCACGGTGGAGCCGTCCTCCTTCGCGGCGGTGACCTTCAGGGTCTTGGGGGTGGTGCCGTCGTTGAGGGCGGTCACCCCTTCGATCGAGAAGGTTTCTGTGCCGTCCAGGCCCAGCGAGTCGGCGGACTCGCCCTCGGGGAACTGCAGGGGCAGCACGCCCATGCCGATCAGGTTGGAGCGGTGGATGCGCTCGTAGGACTGCGCGATCACCGCGCGGACGCCGAGCAGCGAGGTGCCCTTTGCCGCCCAGTCGCGCGAGGAGCCGGAACCGTACTCCTTGCCGCCGAGCACCACCAGAGGCACGCCGGCCTCCTGGTAGTTCATCGCGGCGTCGTACACTGCGGCCTGGGGGCCGCCGTCCTGGGTGAAGTCGCGGGTGAAGCCGCCCTCCACGCCGTCCAGGAGCTGGTTCTTGATGCGGATGTTCGCAAACGTGCCGCGGATCATGACCTCGTGGTTGCCACGGCGGGAGCCGTAGGAGTTGAAGTCCTTGCGCGCCACGCCGTGCTCGATCAGGTAGCGGCCCGCGGGGGTGTCGCTCTTGAACGAACCGGCCGGGGAGATGTGGTCCGTGGTCACGGAGTCGCCCAGCTTGAGCAGCACGCGCGCACCCTCGATGTCCTTCACCGGGGTGGGCTCCATGCTCATGCCCTCGAAGTACGGTGGCTTGCGCACGTAGGTGGACTCGGGATCCCACTGGAACACGTCACCCGTGGGGGTGTCGAGGTTCCGCCAGCGTTCGTCGCCGTCGAAGATCGTGCTGTACTCGCGGTCGAACATCTCCGTGTCGATCGAGGCGTCGATGATCTTCTGGACCTCGGTGGGGTCCGGCCAGATGTCCTTGAGGAACACGTCCTTGCCATCCGCGTCCTGTCCCAGGGGCTCCTTCTCGAAGTCGAAGTCCATGGTCCCGGCCAGGGCGTAGGCGATGACCAGCGGCGGGGACGCCAGGTAGTTCATCTTCACGTCCGGGTTGATGCGGCCCTCGAAGTTGCGGTTGCCGGAGAGCACCGACGTGACCGAGAGGTCGTTGTCCTGGATGGCCTGGGAAATCTCGGACTCGAGCGGACCCGAGTTGCCGATGCACGTGGTGCAGCCGTAGCCCACGATGTAGAAGCCCAGCTCCTCCAGAGCGGGAACCAGACCGGACTTCTCGTAGTACTCGGTGACCACGCGGGAGCCGGGGGCGATCGAGGTCTTGACCCACGGCTTGGCCTTCAGACCCTTCTCCGTGGCGTTGCGCGCCAGCACGGCCGCCGCCATCATCACGGAGGGGTTGGAGGTGTTGGTGCACGAGGTGATCGAGGCGATCGACACGGCACCGTGGTCCAGCTCGAACTCGCGGCCGTCCGGCATGGACACGGGCACCGGGTTCTCCACGCGCTCGCGCAGCTGTTCGGCGGTGGTGGAACGGGGCTCGTGCTCCGGATCCTGCTCCTCCGAGGCGTCGTGCGAGGGGGCGTCCGAGGCCGGGAAGGACTCCACCACGTTGGCGTCCACCTCCACGTTCTCGTCCCGCACCACGTAGTTCACGAGGTCTTCGCGGAACTGCTCCTTGGAGCGGGTCAACTCAATGCGGTCCTGGGGGCGCTTCGGGCCGGAGATGGAGGGCACCACGGTGGAGAGGTCCAGCTCCAGGTACTCGGAGTAGCTGACCTCCTTGGCGGGGTCGTACCACATGCCCTGCTCCTTGGTGTACGCCTCGATCAAGGCGATCTGCTCCTCGGAGCGGCCCGTGAGCTCGAGGTAGTCAAGGGTGACCTGATCGATCGGGAAGATCGCGGCCGTGGAGCCGAACTCCGGGGACATGTTGCCGATCGTGGCGCGGTTGGCCAGCGGCACGGCCGCGACGCCCTCGCCGTAGAACTCCACGAACTTGCCCACCACACCGTGCTCGCGCAGCATCTCGGTGATCGTCAGCACCACGTCTGTGGCGGTGGCCCCCGCGGGAATCTCGCCGGTCAGCTTGAAGCCCACCACGCGCGGGATCAGCATGGAGATGGGCTGGCCCAGCATGGCCGCCTCGGCCTCGATGCCGCCCACCCCCCAGCCGAGCACACCGATGCCGTTCTCCATGGTGGTGTGGGAGTCGGTGCCCACGCAGGTGTCCGGGTACGCGCGCACGGTACCGTCCACCTCACGGGTCATCACCACGCGCGCCAGGTTCTCGATGTTGACCTGGTGCACGATGCCCATTCCGGGCGGCACCACCTTGAAGTCGTTGAACGCGGTCTGGCCCCAGCGAAGGAACTGGTAGCGCTCACCGTTGCGCTCGTACTCGATGTCCATGTTGCGCTCGATCGCATCTGCGGAGCCGAACGCGTCGATCTGCACGGAGTGGTCGATGACCAGCTCGGCAGGTGCCAGCGGGTTCACGCGGGAGGCGTCGCCGCCGAGGTCCGCGACGGCCTCGCGCATGGTGGCGAGGTCGACGATGCAGGGCACACCGGTGAAGTCCTGCATGATCACGCGACCAGGGGTGAACTGGATCTCCGTGTCAGGCTGGGCGTTGGGGTCCCAGTTGCCGAGCGCCTCGATGTGCTTGCTCGTGACGTTCGCACCGTCCTCGGTGCGCAGCAGGTTCTCGAGCAGGACCTTCAGGCTGTAGGGGAGCTTCTGTGCTCCCTCCACGGCGTTCAGTCGGAAAATTTCGTAGTCGGTGCCCTTGACGTTCAGTACGCCCTTGGCTCCAAAGCTGTCCACAGTCATGGTGTGGAACTCCTCTCGCCACCGTTGGTTTCGTTCGAGGCCCACGGCACACCACGGTGCACCGCACGCGAGGAACGGTCCCTGCCAGTGTAGCCCGTGCGGCACCGCTGACACCGCCAGCGCGGCGCGTGCCGCGGATGCTGGATGTACGCGGGTTCACACCGCGGGCGGAGTTCAGCCGTCGCGGCGCAGCAGCGCCACGGCCTCCACGTGGTGCGTGTTGGGATAGAGGTCGAAGGCCTCCACCCCGTCCACGCGCCAGCCCCGGCGGCGCAGCCTGCCGAGGTCCCGACCCAGCGCGGCAGGGTCGCACGCCACGTAGACGATGCGCCGCGGGGCGGCGTGGTCCACCGCGGCGAGCACGTCCTTGGCGGCACCGGCCCGCGGCGGGTCCATGATGACCACGTCCGGCCGCGCGGGTGCCGGCCCACCGGGGCGCATCGACATCGCACGCCCGCGCCCGCGCCGCTGCCCGCCGCGGCCCTGGGAGCCACGCCCGGTGAGCACCCGGGCGACGTCGCCTCGCACCGTGTTCACGTGCGGCGCGTCCGCAAGGTTGCGGGCGGCGTCGGCGGAGGTTACCGGGGAGCCCTCGACGGCGAGCACGCTGCCCGTCTCCCCCACGGCCCGCGCGGCCACCGCTGTGAACAGTCCCGCGCCGCTGTAGAGGTCCCACACCGCATCCCCCGGGGCGAGCTGTGCGGCGTCGAGGACCGCGCGCACGAGCGTGGTCGGGGCCTGCCGGTGGATCTGCCAGAAGCCCGTGGGGCTCACCTGCCACGAGAACTCCCCGCCGGCCTCCGGCACGCTGAGGGTTTCCACGCTGTGACCCGCACCGGTCCACACGCCTACGTCGCGGTGGTCGGCCGTGCGCGCGGTGACGGCCACCCCGTGCTGCTCGCCCCACGGAGCCAGCTGGGCCCGCAGCGCGTCGATCTGCTCCTGGGCGGCGTCCCCGTGCAAGCTCACGTGCAGCAACGGCCCGCTGCCGGATGGTGCGGCCACGTCCACGCGCTCGGCGCCCTCGTAGCGCAGGTCCCACGGTGCGAGCGCCCGCAGAGCGTCCGTGGCCAGGGGCATGTCAGTGACGGGAACGAGCTCGCCGCTGCGGTGCGGGTGCATGCCGGGCGAGCCGTCCGGGGCCACGTCCAGGTGCAGGCGGGTGCGCCAGCCGGTGCCGTCGGGGGTCTCCCCCGCCACGGCCCGCACGTGCCCGTCCCACTCGAGTCCGGCGAGGTGCGAGAGCTGCTCGGCGACCACGCTCGTCTTCAGCGCACGCTGCGTGGCCAGGTCCGCGTGGCCGAACTCGGCCCCGCCCAACGGGCTGGTGCCCGCGGCGGCTGCCAGCACGGCGTCGGCCTGGGACCACACGTGGGTGTCGCGGCGCCCGGGGACGGGTTCCAGAACCTCGACGACGTCCCCGCGCCAGAAGGAGGCGGCGGGCTCGTGGTCCGTGAGGCGCACGCGGACCAGTTCACCGGGCAGGCCGTGGCGGACGAAGACCACGCGGCCCTCGTCCGTGCGCGCCACCACGTGCCCGCCGTGGGCGACGGCGCCGAGGCGCAGCACGAGGGGGGCGGGAGCGTCGGTCATCTGCTGTTCTCCGTGAGTTGAAGTTCGCGCACCGATTCGAGGTGCCAGGGCACGGAGGCGATCATGACTCCGCGTTCGTAGTGCAGCCGGGTCCGCAGCGGACGGATGGCCTGGTTGTGCAGGAAGCGTTCCCAGCCGCGGCCCACCACGTACTCGGGCAGGTACACGATCACGAGGTCACGCGGGGACTTGCGCCGGATGCCCCGGATGTGGGCGATCACCGGGCCCACGGTGTCGCGGTACGGGGAGGCGAGCACGGTGATGGGCACGGGGATCTCGAGGGACTCCCACTGGCCCACGATCTGCGCGGTGCGGGAGCGGTCCGTGTCCACCACCACGGCCTCGAGGCTCGAGGGCCGGGACGCGCGCGCGTAGCTCAGGGCGCGCACTACCGGCTTGCGCACGGAGGTGACCACAATGATCGAGTGCACGCGCGAGGGCAGGGCGCGGATGGGGGTGTCCGGGCCGACCTCCAGCTCGGCGTCCACCGCGCGGTAGTGGTGGGCGATGGCGCGCATGAAGACCGTGGTCAGGGCGATCGCCCCGATCGTCAGCCACGCGCCCTGCGCGAGCTTGGTCACCAGCACCACCACGAAGACAGCGGCGCAAGCGACGAGCGCGACTACCGCGACGGTCAGCCGCAGCGCGAACTCGCGGTGAATGACCTCCACCGTGCGCAGCCGGCGCCCGCGCAGCCAGTGCCGCACCATGCCGGCCTGCGTGAGGGTGAAGGCGAAGAACGCACCCACCACGTAGAGCTGGATCAGGGCGTTGACGTTGGCCCCGAAGACCAGGGTGAACGCGGCAGCCACGACGGAGAGCAGGATGATCCCGTTGGTGAATGCGAACCGGTCCCCGCGGCTCTGCAGCTGGCGGGGCAGCAGGGCGGCGGAGGCCAGCCGGGAGGCCAGCACGGGGAAACCCGAGTAGGCGGTGTTCGCGGCCATGAACAGCACGCCCACTGTCACGAGCACGAGCACCACGAACCACAGCGAGTCCACGCCCGCAACCGCCTGCGCGATCTGGCCGAGGATCGGCACCTGGTAGAAGTCCCCGCTCGGCGTGTGGCCGTGGATCAGCAGCTGCCGCGCGGGGTCCATCACGACCACCGCGCCGGTGCGCCACGTCAGGTACATCACGCCCAGCAGCAGGGCCGCGGACAGTGCCCCCAGCACCGCAAGGGTCCGGGCGGCGTTGCGCGCCTTGGGCTTGCGGAAGTAGGGCACGGAGTGGGTGATCGTCTCCACACCGGTCACGGCCACCGCGCCGGAGGAGAAAGCGCGCAACACCAGCATGGCTCCGGCCAGGCCCGTCAACCCGGCGTCCGCGCCGGTGGCGGGCAGCACGTCGTAGCCCGCCGACGGCGCGGGGTCCAGCGTTCCGGCCACGTCCTGGACCACGCCGGCCACGACCAGCACGAGCACCACGGCCACGAAAGCATACGTGGGCACGGACGAGGCGCGTCCCATGAACTTGAGCCCGCGCAGGTTCAGCAGTCCCACCAGCGCGATCCCGCCGACGGCCACGGCCGTCTGGTGGCCCACGAGCCACGGCACTGCCGCGGCCAGGTACTGTGCGGCGGCCGCCATGGACACGGCCACCACGAGCGTGTAGTCCACCATCAACGCTGCACCCACGGCTGCCCCGGCCGGGCGCCCCAGGTTCTTGGACGCGATCTCGAAGTCCGCACCGCCCGAGGGGTAGGCCTGCACGTTCTGGCGGTACGCGGTGATGACCACTGCGAGCACCACCAGCACCACGAGCCCCACCCACGGCGAGACCGCAATCGCGGCGCTGCCGGCGAGCGCGAGGGTCAGGACGATCTCGTCCGGTGCGTACGCCACGGAGGACAGCGCGTCCGAGGCGAACACGGGCAGGGCCGTGCCCTTGGAGAGCACCGTGCCCGCGGCGCGCTCGTTGTGGATCGGCTTGCCCACCAGCGCGCGGCGGACGAATTGGGACACATACACGAAGGAACACGCTAGTCCCTCGGCCGGGCCTTGTCCCGCGCCGCGGCGTCCTATGCTGTGCCCCATGGCGCATTTCGTGATCATGGGTGTGGGCCGGGTGGGTATCACCCTGGCGCACGCCCTTGAGGACTCAGGACACACCGTGGCGGTGATCGACCAGGACGACCGCGCGTTCCGCAAGCTGCGCCCCTCGTTCAGTGGCAAGAAGATCACGGGCCACGGCTTCGACCGGGACGTGCTGCGCCGCGCCGGGATCACGGACGCATACGCGTTCGCGGCGGTCTCCAGCGGGGACAACTCCAACATCATCGCCGCGCGCGTGGCCCGGGAGACCTTCAAGGTCAAGCACGTGGTGGCGCGGATCTACGACCCCACGCGCGCCGAGTTCTACCAGCGCATGGGGATCCCCACCGTGGCCTCCGTGCGGTGGAGCGCGGACCAGGTGCTGCGCCGGATCCTGCCCGAGCACGCCATCACCGGGGACTTCCGCGAGGCCTCCGGGCGGCTGCAGCTCGGCGAGCTGCCGCTGGACGACTCCTGGTCCGGGCTGCACCTGGACCGCATCGAGGAAGCCGCCGGGGTCCGGGTCGCCTTCGTCACACGCTTCGGGGAGGGCATCCTGCCCGCGAGCGACACCAGCTACCAGCAGGGGGACATCGTGCACGCCATGATGCGCGT